>JBEVIH010000104.1:0-8366 GCA_040510815.1 Xanthobacteraceae bacterium
CTGCATCACCACCGACATGTCGTGCTCGATCAGCAGCAGGGAGGTGCCGTGCTCCTTGCGGATGAACAGCAGCAGCTCGTTGAGCGCGCCGCTTTCGCGCGCGTTGAGCCCCGCCGCCGGCTCGTCGAGACAGAGCAGCACCGGATCGGTGCACATCGCTCGCGCGATCTCGAGACGGCGCTGCTCGCCGTAGGCCAGCGCTCCGGCGGAATCGTCGGCGCGTGGGGTGAGGCCGGTGCGGTCGAGCCAGTAGCGCGCCTTCTCAACCGCATCGCGTTCCGCCGCACGGTACGACGGCAGGCCGATCAGCCCGCCGATGGTCAAGCCCGATGCCTTCATCAGCACGTTGTGCTGCGCCACCACCAGATTCTCCAGCGTGGTCATGCCGGCGAACAGGCGGATGTTCTGGAACGTGCGCGCCACGCGAGCGAGCTGTGAAACGCGGAAGTCGAGCAGCCGCTCCAGCAGGTACGCTTTGCCGTCGGGATGTTCGAGCCGCATCATGCCGGCGCTCGGCGTGTAGAAGCCGGTGATGCAGTTGAACACGGTGGTCTTGCCGGCGCCGTTCGGTCCGATCAGCGCGGTGATCTCGCCGCGCTTTGCCGCGAAGCTCAAGGTGTACACGGCGATCAGGCCGCCGAACCGCATGGTGAGGTGCTCGACCTCGAGAATGGGCGTGGTCATGACTCGCCCTTCTTGTGGTCGGCGAGATAGAGCGAGGGATCGCGGGTCGAGACCAGCCCACGGGGCCGCCAGATCATAATCGCCACCATGGCGAAGCCGAACACCAGCATGCGGTATTGCTCAAACTCGCGAAGCACCTCGAAGCCGGCGAGCATCACCAGCGCCGCGATCGCGATGCCGAGTTGCGAGCCCATGCCGCCGAGCACGACGATCGCCAGCACCAGCGCGGATTCGCCGAAGGTGAAGCTTTCGGGGCTGATGAAACCTTGCCGTGTCGCGAAGAATGCGCCGGCGAAGCCCCCGAACATCGCGCCCATCGAGAATGCGGTGAGCTTGGTGTTGGTCGTATTGATTCCCAGAGAACGGCAGGCGATCTCGTCCTCGCGCATCGCCTCCCAGGCGCGGCCGACCGGCAATCGCCGCAGCCGCAGCGTGACCCAGTTTGTGAGCAAAGCGAGCGCCAGGATCACATAATAAAGGAAGACGATGCGGTGCGTGGAGGAGAATTCCAGGCCGAATGTCGCGGCGAAGCCGTTCTCCTCGTTGTTGAAAGGGATACCGAAGAACGAGGGCCGCGGGATCGAGGAGATGCCGTTCGGCCCGCCGGTGAAGCTCTGCCAGTTCAGCAGCACCAGCCGGATGATCTCGCCGAACGCCATGGTGACGATGGCCAGATAGTCGCCGCGCAGCCGCAGCACCGGGAAGCCGAGCAGGATGCCCCAGAACGCGGCGAGGATGCCGGCGAGCGGCAGGCAGATCCAGAACGACAGCTCGAAATGCTGAGCCAGCAGCGCGTAGGAATAGGCGCCGACCGCGTAGAACGCGACGTAACCGAGATCGAGCAGGCCGGCCAAGCCCACGACGATGTTGAGCCCCCAGCCCAGCATCACGTAGGTCAGCACCAGGATGCTGAGATCGAGCAGATAGCGGTCGTTGTAGAACAGCGCCGGCGCCAGCAGCGCGAAGCCGAGCAGGGCGGGGACGAGGATCGTGCCCAGCGCCGGCGCGATCCGCTCCTTGAGCGCGAGCAGCGGCGCGGGAAGCCGCAGGTTCGGCGCGATCGGCTCGCGGCCGAACAAGAGCGCGCGAACGAATGCGCCGGCGAACACCACGCCGACGATGATCGCCAGCGATTGAAGCCGCGTGGTCGCCACCAGTTGCCCGGTCGGGCCCGGCACGGTGTAGAGCCCGATCATCAGCGCGAACAGCCCAAGCGCCACCAGCGCGGCGAGCACCGCATCCTTCAGCGCGGCGGCGACGGGGAAGCGGCGGGCCGGCATTTGGGTCTGATCGAAAGTGGTCACGGAGCGCGCTCCGCACTCCGCTCATTCCCGCGCAAGCGGGAAACCAGGGCCGCACAAGAAATCGTAGATCGTTGCCCTGGGTCCCGGCTTTCGCGGGGACGAACGGCGGGTGAGATCCTCTCAAGGGGGGAGGTGAAGTCCCCGAGTGGCGCCCCTGTGATCACGACCGCTCTCACACCTTCTCCACTTCCGGCCGGCCCAGGATGCCGGTCGGCAGGAAGATCAGCACCACAATCAGGATCGAGAACGCCGCGACGTCCTTGTATTCGATCGAGAAGTAGGCCGACCACATGGTCTCGATCAGGCCGATCAGCAAGCCGCCGAGCATCGCGCCGGGCAGCGAGCCGATGCCGCCGAGCACCGCGGCGGTGAACGCCTTCACGCCGGCAACGAAGCCGATGAAGAAATCGACCACGCCGTAATACAGCAGGTACATGATGCCGGCGACCGCGGCGAGCGCCGCGCCGGTCACGAACGTCAGCGAGATGGTGCGGTCGATGTTGACGCCGAGGATTGACGCCATCTTCAGATCCTGCTCGCAGGCGCGCATATCGCGACCGAGCCGCGTCTTTGCCACCAGCAGCGAGAACGCCACCATCAGCGCGAACGTGGTGACGATCACGATGATCTGGATGTTGGAAATCTGCACCGGGAAGGTTTCGCTCTCGATCAGCTTGTGGCCGCCGGTGATCAGCGGCGGCAGCGGCAGCACGCGGGCGCCTTGAGCGATCTGCACGTAGTTCTGCAGCAGGATCGACATTCCGATCGCGGAGATCAATGGCGCGAGGCGGAACGAGCCGCGCAGCGGCCGGTAGGCAAAGCGCTCGACCGTCCAGCCATACAGCGCGGTCAGCGCCATGGCGATCAGCAGCACCAGGAACAGCGCAATCGGGATCGCGGTGACGCCGATTGCGATCAAGGCAAGAAACGCCAGCAGCGCCAGGAACGCCCCCACCATGTAGATGTCGCCGTGGGCGAAATTGATCATGCCGATGATGCCGTAGACCATCGTGTAGCCGATCGCGATCAGCGCGTAGATCGAGCCGAGCGTCACGCCGTTGATGAGCTGTTGGACGAAATATTCCATGCGCCGGACCTGTCCCCGGTTTCGGCGGCCGCGTGACCCCGAATCCGCCGCGCTTGCGACCGTTTGCGCTCTGTAGCAGGGGGGCGGACGCCCGACAATGCGGCGCTGCGGCGTTACGAACCGGAACCGGCCCGTGTGCAGAGCGTTATTTCGGCATACGGCAGGAAACCGGTCATGAAGGTCCTGGGCAAGGTGCTGGGTGTCGCGTTGGCTTCGTTGATCGCCATGCCTGGCGCTCAAGCCCGGCCGCGCCTCGGCCTCGGCATGGCTCTGTTGCCGCTGGCAATCGTCGGCGGCATTGCGGGCGCCTCGATCGGCAGCCGCAAGGCGAGAGCGCACCGCTCCTATCATTCACGCAACAGGGCTTATTCGCGCAACAATTCCCGCCGCGATCGTGGCGCAATCCGGCGGGCGGGTCCCGCCGCTCCTGCTCCAGGAATCGCACGCACGATGCCGATGACGGATCAGCCCCGCGCGACGCCGATGCCGGATCAGTCCCGCGAGATATCCGAGCCATCCCGCGCTCAGCCGGCCGGCTGGGCGGGTCCGCTGTTCTGGCCGCACGCCTCCGATGGCGTCTTTGAATACGCCTTCGGGCTTGCCGGCAACGACGGCCAGTTCTGGGCGCGCGGATTCGGCGACGTGATCGACGGCATGTTCGCGCAGCCGGTGCGCGAGACCACGGGCCGTGCTTCGAACGACGGCGTGCGCGCCTGGGGAAACCTCTGCGGCAGCGAGACGTCGGCGGCGCCCGATGTCACCATCGCGCGGATCCGCGAGGCGGTCCAGCCGACGGCCGAGCAGCAGGCCGCGATCGAGGAACTCCGCCAGGCGCTCGTTCGCGCCACCGAGCGCATCGGAAGCGCGTGTCCGGCTGGCCAGGCCGCGCCGCCACCCGAACGGTTGCACCTGATGGTTTCGCGGCTCACCGCGATGCGGCAGGCCGTTCTCACCGTGCAGGGCCCGCTGCGCACGTTTTACGATCAGCTCAGCGACCAGCAGAAGCAGGCGCTGGAGCGCGTCGGCTCGGCAGGCGACGCGGCGAACGCGCGGACTGATGCGAACGCCAACGCAGGCTGCGCCGCGCCGGTGGCGAACTGGCCGCAGGCGCAGATCGAGCGCGTCGTGCAGCCGACCAAGGCGCAACGCGCCCCCTTGGAGCAACTGCGCCAGACCTCGCTCGGTCTCGCTCAATTTGTCGCCAGCACGTGCCCCGCCAGCGCGCCGCGCTCGGCGCCCGAGCGGCTCGAAGCCATCAAGGAGCGGCTCGGCGCGCTGCGTTACGCCGCGAGCAACGTCAGCCCGGCCTACGAGCAATTCTACGGCTCGTTGAGCGACGCGCAGAAGGCGCGCTTCCAGTCGATCTCCCGCGACCGGCGGGCAGAAACGCGCCGATAGAATCTGCTATTCGTTGGCCGATGGCCACCGAAATCGCCGCCCGCCTCGGCATTTTTGCTTTCGTGTTCGCCGCTCTCGCGGTTTGGGAGGTGCTGGCGCCGCGCCGCCAGCTTTCCGTCGGCCGCCTCCGGCGCTGGCCGAGCAACATCGGCGTTCTGGCGGTCGATGCGCTGCTGGTGCGGCTGCTGATCCCGACCGCCGCAGTTGGCGCCGCTCTCGCCGCCGCCGGACACGGCTGGGGCCTGTTCAACTGGCTGCAATTGCGTCTCTCGGTCGGCGCCGTCCTCGGCTTTCTGATCCTCGACCTGACCATTTGGGCGCAGCACTGGCTGTTCCACCATGTCCCGTTGCTGTGGCGGCTGCACCGCATGCATCACGCCGACCTCGACATCGACGTGACCACCGGCGTGCGCTTCCATCCGTTCGAGATTCTCATTTCGTTGGCGATCAAAATTGCGGTGATCGTGGCGTTCGGCATTCCGCCGGTCGGCGTGTTCGTGTTCGAGGTCGCGCTCAACGCCACCTCGATGTTCAACCACTCCAACGCGCTGATGCCGCGCTGGCTCGACCGCGTGCTGCGGCTGATCGTGGTGACGCCTGACATGCACCGCGTTCACCATTCGGTGGTGCGCGCGGAGACCGACAGCAACTTCGGCTTCAACCTGCCCTGGTGGGACTGGCTGTTTGGCACCTACCGCCGCGAGCCGCAGGCCGGCCACGACGGCATGGTGATCGGCATTCCGCAATTCCGCGATCCGCATGAGCAGCGGCTCGATCGGATGCTGACGCAGCCGTTCCGGAACGAAAGCTAGCTTGCCGGCCTTCAGCTATCCGCCTTGATGTTGTGCTCCTTCACCACCGGGCCCCAGAGCTTCATCTGGTCGGCGAGGAACTTGCGCTGCACGTCGGGGCCGCCGAGCGACAGCGTGATCTGCATCGCCTCGACGCGGCTCTTGATCTCAGGGTCGCTCAGCGTGTCCGCCAACGCCTTGCTGAAGCGCTCGACCAGCGGCCGCGGCGTTTTCCCGGCGGTGAACGAGTCCCACCACGCATAGGACTCGAAACCGGGGAAGCCGCTCTCGATCACGGTCGGCACGCCGGGCAGGCCGGGGACGCGCGCCGCGCTGGTTTGCGCGAGGCCGCGCAGCTTGCCGCCGGTGACCTGCTGCGTGACCAGCGCGGCGCTGCCGATCGCGAGGTCGACGTGACCGGCCAGCGCGTCGTTCATCAGCGGGCCGCCGCCGCGATAGGGCACATGCACCATCTTCACGCCGGCGCGCTGGCCGAGCAGCACCATCGTCAGATGACCGAGGCTGCCGTTGCCGATCGAGCCATAGGTGATGCTGTCGGGCTTCGCCTTCGCCGCGGCGATCACGTCGGCGAAGGTCTTGAACGGGCGGCCCGGATGGGTCGCCAGCACGTTCGGCGCCGTGCCGATCAGTAAAGTCGGTTCAAGGTCCTTCTCGGTGTCGAACGGCAGGCTCTGCAGGAAGGGATTGACCGCGTGGGTGTCGAACACGAACAGCCAGTTGCTGCCGTCGGGCGGCGATTTCGCCACCTGCGCAGCGCCGAGGCTGCCGGACGCGCCGGGCTTGTTCTCGATGATGATGGTGGTGTTGAGCCGCTGCTGGAGGCCGGGCTGCACCATCCGCGCCAGCGGGTCGACCGTGCCACCGGGCGGGAACGGCACGATGATCCGGGTGATGTTGCCCGCAGCGGTCTGCGCCAAAACGGACTGCGACAAGGCGGATTGGGCCAGCGGCGAGGCCATGGCGCCGAGCAGCATCGACCGTCGCGAAAGGTTGGTCATGAGCGGTTCCTCCTGGTTCGCCAATGGGATGGCGTTGCACTGGGTATTCTCAGTGCTGGTCATTCTAACGGGATTTTTCGGCCGGACAGGCCGCCGATTCCTGGCCCATGCCGGCCCACGGGATCGGCTACGCGGCGACGATGCGCCGGATCGAGCGCGAGGGCGTGTGAACATCGTCGGCTCAATGTCCGCTATGACCCCAGAAGCGAACACGCGACGGACATGGCGGGCCTTTTGGCCACGTCTGCTCAAAGCGGGCGCATCATTCGGCCAGCCTAACTGCGTCGCGCCGGGATCGGCAATTGCCTAAGAGGAAGCGCCCGCCTTGGTCCCGTGGCGTCCTAGTCTGAACGTCTCTAAAACAACCGGCGGGCGGAGCGTTGGCTGGTCTTTCCCAAAGATATTCCAAGCGGCATGGTGGCCGCGAAAGAACGGAGAGGGCGCATGGACCGGCAAAAACCAGAAGACGTGATCGGCGCGGCGCAGCCCTTCACCGGCCAGCAGTACATCGACAGCCTGCGCGACGGCCGCGAGGTCTACATCTACGGCGAGAAAGTCGACGACGTGACGACGCATCCGGCATTCCGCAATGCGGTGCGCTCGATCGCGCGGCTCTACGACGCGATGCATGACGAGAAGCAGAAGGCCGTGCTGACGTGCCCGACCGACACCGGCTCCGGCACCTTCACCCACAAGTTCTTCCGGGTCGCCAAATCGCGCGAGGACCTGCTCGGCCAGCGCGAGGCGATCGCGCAGTGGGCGCGCATGACCTACGGCTGGATGGGCCGCACGCCCGACTACAAGGCGTCGCTGATGAACACGCTCGGCGCAAATTTCTCGATGTACGAGAAGTTCGCCGACAATGCGAAGCGCTGGTACGCGCGCGCAGAACCACGTGCTGTTCATGAACCACGCCATCGTCAACCCGCCGGTCGACCGCATGAAGGCGGCCGACGAGGTGAAGGACGTGTTCATCACCATCCAGAAGGGAGACCGATGCCGGCATCTATGTTTCCGGCGCCAAGGTGGTGGCGACCTCGGCGGCGTTCACGCACTACAACTTCCTCGGCCAGAATGCCGCCATCCCGATCAACGATACGGCGCTGGCGGTGATGTTCATCACGCCGATGAATGCGCCGGGCGTGAAGCTGATCTGCCGGAATTCCTACGAGATGATGGCGGGCGCATTCGGCACGCCTTACGACTATCCGCTGTCCTCGCGCTTCGATGAGAACGATGCGATCTTCGTGTTCGACAACGTGTTCGTCCCCTAGGAGAACGTGCTGATCCACCAACATCGAGATCATCAAGACGTTCTATCCGCGCTCCGGATTTCTCGCCGGATACCAATTCCAGGGCTGCACGCGGCTCGCGGTGAAGCTCGATTTCATGGTCGGCATCATCGCCAAGGCGTTGCGCGCGGCGGGGTCCGATGAATTCCGCGGCAACCAGGCGATGCTGGGCGAGGTGATCGCGTGGCGCAATCTGTTCTGGGCGCTGTCCGACGCAATGGCTGGCAATCCCACCAAATGGGTCGGCGACACCGTGCTGCCGAACGCGCAGTCCGGCTCCGCCTATCGCGTGTTCGCCGGTGACGCCTTCGCGCGCGTGCGCGAGATCGTGGAAAAGATCGTGGCCTCGTCGCTGATCTATCTGCCGTCGTCCTCCAAGGACTTCAAGAATCCGGCGATCGAGCCGCATCTGAAAAAGCTGGTCCGCGGTTCTTACGGCATCGACTACAAGGAGCGCATCAAGATCATGAAGCTTCTGTGGGATGCGGTCGGCACGGAGTTCGGCGGACGCCACGAACTTTACGAGCGCAACTACGCCGGCAACCACGAGGACATCCGCATCCATGCCATGCTCAACGCCAAGGGTTCCGGCGCCTACGATCGCATGATCGGCTTCGCCGAGCAGTGCATGGCCGACTACGACGAAAACGGCTGGGTCAACGACGCCTGGGTCAATCCAGATGGTGCGGAAAGCGGTTCTGGCAGCCCTGCGCGCTGAGTGGGTTCCATCCCACTGGATCAGCCACTAGATTGTTTCCCATGAGCTGGATGGACCAACACGACGACATGGC
>JBEVIH010000105.1:0-12386 GCA_040510815.1 Xanthobacteraceae bacterium
CCAGGAGGCGCCGAGAATCTGCGCGCTTTCCTCCAGCGACGGATCGACCTGCCGCAGCGACGCATTGGCGGCGCGCACGCCGAGCGGGATGTAGCGGCCGACATAGGCGAGCAGCAGGATCGCCAAGGTGCCGTAAAGCGCGATCGGCATGGCGAGCCAGAACTGGATCAGCGCGACCGCCACCACGATGCCGGGGAGCCCGAGCGGGATCAGCGAGGCGTAGTCGAGCAGCTTGCGGCCGGGGATGCGGGTGCGCAGATCGATCCAGCCGATCAGCGCCCCGAGGATGACGCAGAGCGTCGCGGCCGCGAACGCCAGCATCAGGCTGTTGGTGATCGCGCGCTGGGTGACGTTGTAGTCGAACAGGATGAACTTGTAGTTGGCGAGCGTGAGCCCCTTCCAGAAGTCGAGCCCCCAGGATTTCGAGAACGAGACCGCGAGCAAGGTCGCGTAAGGCGCGATGATCGAAACCACGAAGATCAGGAGCACGAAGCCCAGCAGCACCCAGCGGAACGGCCCGAGCCCCATCAATTGCGGCCGCGAGCCCTTGCCGGAGAGCGTCACGTAGGAGCGCCGGGCCAGGAACGCGCGCTGCAGGTAGAGCGCCACCACGGTGATCAGCACGAGCACCAGCGAGAGCGCCGACGCGAGCCCGTATTCCGGCGGATAGTCGAACAGCGCGTAGATCCGCGTCGGCAGCGTGAAGATGCGTCCCGGCAGCCCGATGATCGCCTGCGAGCCGAACAGCGCCAGCGCATTGACGAAGGCGAGCAGCGTTCCCGAGAGGATCGCGGGCGCGACCAGCGGCGCGGTGATCGACAGCGCGGTGCGCAATTTGCCGGCGCCGAGGATCTGCGCCGCTTCTTCGTACGATGCGTCGACCGAAAGGAGCGCGCTCGACGCCAGCAGATAGACGAACGGGAAGGTGTGCAGCACCGTCACCAGCACCAGGCCGGGCATCGAGAACACGTTGAAGGTGAGCCAGGGCAGCCCGGCGACGTCGCGCAGCAGCACGTTGATCAGTCCGGCATTGGGACTGAACAGATAGGTGAAGGCGATGGCGGTGAGGAACGGCGGCGACAGGTAGGACAGCGTCGCGATAACCTGGATCAGCGGTTTTGCCGGCACGTCGGTGCGGCTCACCGCCCAGGCCAGGACCAGGCCGATCACCAGGCTGAACAGGCCGGTCCAGGCGCCGAGGATCAGCGAGTTCTTGAGCGCATTGACGTAGAGCCGGCCGGACAGCACCTCCTCGAAATGGTCGAGGCTCAGGCCCTGCTCGCCCTTGACGCTGCCGAGCAGAAGCGAGCACAGCGGCAGCACCACCAGCACGATCAGCGCCACGATGGCGCCGCCCATGACCACGTGCTCGAGCCGGATCCGGGTGCGCGGTTGAGGCCGCGCGAGGCCGGGACGCAGCGTGGCACTCACAACATCGGTGGTCATTGCAGCCGTTTCCGCCCCGGATTCCGGCCGCGACCTCTACAGGCGCGCGACCTCGCCCGCGAGAGGAACATCCCACGCCCGGGTTTTATTCTCTATGCGACTTTACGTCGGGCCGGGCAACCGATCAGGTCGTCGGTGCGGGAGTGCGGCGGAAAGCTCAAGACTTCGCGGATGCGGACGCGGGCCCGGCCGTGCTCGCATCCGCCTTCCCGGTCGCGAGCTTGAGCCGCATGAGCTCGTCGGGCTTGAAATAGAACAGCTCGTCCTTCGGACCAGATTGTGGCCGCAGCAGCAATCAGACTTTAGTGGCTGGGTTGGCGAAGCGGCTGAGGGAACCGCTCGAGGCTACTTGAGCGCCGACGACTGATCCTTGCCGTGTGTCGCCTTCCCGACCAACTCGGACACGGCGCTGGCGAACGGACGGAAGGTGAAGCGCACGACATGCCGGCCGCGCGGAACCACCACGGCGCGGAAGATCACGTTCGCCTTCATGATCTCGGTCTCGACGCCGTCGACGCTCGCCCGCCACCAGGGATGCCAGACGTCGTTGAGCAGGAGGATGCCGCCGGCCGGCGCCTCGACCTCGACCACAATGTCGGTGTTGGCGTAGCGCGCCAATCGCGCGCTGCCGGGCCTGCCGACGGCGGCGGCGCGCGAGAAACCGGCCGGCGAGGTCTTGAGCAGCACGGTCTGGCGCGGATCGACGGCCGGCCAGCCGCTGCGTACGAGCTCGTCGAAGTCGGCGAGCCGCCAGTCGGTCATCAGCATGACGCGGGGCAGCGCGCGCGCGTTCTCGTACACATAGGCGTCCTTGGTGCGGGCGATGAAATCGAGGTCGCCCGGCTTGAGCGAGGAATCGATCTCTTCGACCGGCACGCCGGTGGCGATGAAGCGCACGCCGAACAGGTCGGCAAAGGCCGAGCGGTAGGACGGATAGAGCGGCGAGAACAGGCGCTGGGAGGGAACCGCCACGGTGTCCCCCATATGCGTCGCCTCGTAGAACCAGCGCAGCCGCAGCGGATTGTGCCCGAACACGTGCTCGAAGCCCTGCGCCAGCGACAGGTTCGGCCAGTGATAGCCGATGCCGATCAGCTCGACCCGGTCGCGCCGGTCGGGCGCTGCGGCGGCGGCGAGCCGCGCCTTGAGCAGCCGCACGGTCTCGTCGGTCGTATTCTGGCGCAGCGCGTTGAAGTGGTCGCGCGGCAGCGCGGTCGATTCGTGCGGCGCGTTGTTCCAGGCGAGGTCGACGGACATGAAACCGGCGAGCAGCGCCACGGCGGCGACCGGCGCGCCGGCATTGATCCGGCGCGCCAGCGCCAGCACCGCGACGGCGGCGGCCGTGAAGACAATTCCGGTCGCCACCGGCACGATCGCCGGCCGGATGCCGACCACCGAATGGGCGAGCGCCAGTGCGGCCACGATCAGCACGATCGCGCAGGCGATCTCGAGCACGCGCTGCACGCGGTTGGCCGACGGCACCGTGCCGGTGAGCCAGCGATGCACCAGATAGCCGGCGATGATCGCGACCAGGGCGACCAGCACGAAGGTCGCATCGGCCGGGCGGCGGTAGAGCGCCACGGCGGGCATCAGGTCGTAAATCAGCCGGAAGGCCGGCGTATAGGCGCCGAGCGCATAGAGCAGCACGAGGACGGCCGCGATAGTGAAGTACCGGATCTCGCGCGCCCAGGCGACGCCGCGGATAAGACCGAACGCGATCAGCGCCAGGAACGGCAGCGCACCGGCATAGACCTGGCCCATGTTCTGCGACAGGTAAAGGCCCGGCCAACCCCAGGCGGCGTCCCAGATCAGGCTCTGCGGCGCCCAGTATTCGACGTCCGGATTCATGGCGCCGAACAGATCGGCAAACGGGAATTGCAGCAGGTGGACCGGATGGATCGAGCCGCCGGCGGCCGAGTCGAAGCTGACCTC
The DNA here is from genome assembly GCA_040510815.1 of Xanthobacteraceae bacterium. Lineage (GTDB taxonomy): Bacteria > Pseudomonadota > Alphaproteobacteria > Rhizobiales > Xanthobacteraceae > VAZQ01. Next base: position 3,376 of record JBEVIH010000105.1, read on the forward strand.
GGGCCGGTTCGATCGAGCCGCCAGCAGCGTCGTCATCAGGACCGGCACGGCGGCAACCAGGAGTCCGGCGACGGCGCCGGCGGCCAGCGGCTTGACGCTGGCGCGCATGCGCGCGAGCGGCTTCTCGCCGCCAAGCCAATGCGCCAGCACGTATCCGGCCAGCACGTAGAGCGACAGCAGCGCGACCTGGTCGCGGTCGATCGCCATCAATCCGCCGACCACGCCGGCCGCGATGCCCGCCCGCCACGACGAGCGGTCGAGCGCACGCGCCAAGAGCCACAAGGTGAGCGCGAGGTAGACCAGGCTGATGACCTGCCCGGTGTGCTGGATGCGCGCGCTGGCGGCGCCGCCGAGCGCAAAGGCGAGCGCCGCCACCAGCGCGCCGCCCGGATGCCAGCCGCGGTCGTGGAAGAAAAGAATGATCCCGAGCCCGCCCAGGAACAGATACGCGAAGGTGACCGCATCGACGGCGCGCAGGCTGATTGCGGAGTTGAACAGCGCAAGCAGGACGTGGAGCGGCGAGAACAGCAGCGACTGCGGATCGGAAATCTCCGGCCAGCCGGCGAAGACGTTGGGCGTCCACCACGGCCACTCGCCGCGCGCAAACGACGTCGCCAGGAATTGCACCTGCGGGAAGAACTGCGATTTCGCATCCCACGGGATGGTGACCGCGCCCGACAGCCACGGCCAGGCCGGCAGCAGGAATGCGAGCGCAAAGATCGCGATGGTGACGACGAGCGCAACGCGGGCACGCTCGACCCGGGCGATATCCGCAGTCCGGTCCGCGGCGGACAGCAATGTCTCGGCGTCCGCTGGCGCCAGCGGCTTGCCTCTCAGCCCCGTTTCCATTCCCTGTCCGCGTTGATCGGCGGTTCGGCCGGAGCATAGCCGATCCGCCTGGCCTGTGCTCCGTGAATATGTCGCACCGCATTGGAGCTGACGGCGGCCGACTTCAAACGTCCTCCGCTCCGGGTAGAACATCGCGGCGCACCGCCGTATCATGATGGCACAACGGAGTGAACCGCCCATGACCAGCCCGATGCTGCCGCGCGAACGCTGTGATTTCTCGGCGATCGTCGACCGCGAGCCGCTCAAGCTGCCGGGCGGCGCGCGCGTCGTGTTCTGGACCATCGTCAACTACGAGGTCTGGGACATCGGCCGGCCGATGCCCCGGCAGGTCATCCCGGCGCCCACCGGCGTGTCGCTCATGCCCGACGTGCCGCACTGGAGCTGGCACGAATACGGCATGCGGGTGGGCGCCTGGCGCTTCTTCGAGCTCTACGAGCGGCTCGGCATCCGGCCGACCCTCGCCATCAACGCCCGCACCTGCGAGGACTATGCGCGGGTCGCCGAGCAGGCCAAGCGTTTGAACTGGGAGTTCATGGGCCACGCCTACGACCAGATGCCGATCCACAAGGTCGAGGACCAGAAGGCGATGATCAATCGCTCGCTGGACATTCTGGAGAAATTCACCGGCAAGCGGCCGGTCGGCTGGCTCGGCCCGGGCCTCACCCAGACCTTGGACACGCCCGAGCTCCTGGTGGAGGCGGGCGTGAAATACATCGGCGACTGGGTCTACGACGACGAGCCGAGCGTGATCCGCACCGCCAAGGGTCCGCTGGTGACGCTGCCCTACACGGTCGAGATCAACGACATCACGATGATGATCGTGCAGCACCACGAGAGCGAGCATCTGCTCAAGCGCGCGGTCGATCAGTTCGACCGGCTCTACGCCGAGGGCGAGCGCCGCGCCAAGATCATGGCGCTGGCGATCCACCCCTACATCAGCGGCCAGCCGCACCGAATCAAATACCTCGAGGCGATCTACGACCATGTCAGCCGCTTCAACGGCGTGCTGCACTGGAACGGCGCCGAGATTCTCGACTGGTACCTCGCCGCCACCAAGGGCAAGAAGGCCGGTGTCGCCGCCTGACGCCCGCTCGCGCCGGCCCCGGACCGCTCGGGGTGCCGGCAGTTCCGTCTGGCCGCCGTTTTCAGTAAAATAGCCACGCCATATCAATGCCTTGCGGGGTCACCGCGGCGGCATCCCAACCCAAGATGTCATTAATTTAAGGTGGTGACCCGACATCCGCCTGATATGGTGAACGGCAGGGTCTGGGAGATGCGCGCGTCGCGTAAACGCTCGTCCCGGCTTTGTTTTTCACGGGCGTCTGTGATGTTGGAGCAGGTGCGATCGCGTGCTGTGGTCGGGGGAGCCACGAGCTTTCGCCGTTTGTTTGTCCTCTTTCTGGGATTATGTCTGGTGCAAATGCTCGCCGGGTGCATCCTTCGCTCCGAGCGGCCGGACGTCCTTCTCGACATCCCGCCGGCCTATCGTGCTGGGCGCGGCGTCTCCGCGCCTCCCGCATTGGACTGGTGGCGCGGCTTCGGCTCAGGCGAGCTCACCAAGCTGATCGAAGAGGCGCAGACAGCCAATCTCGACATCGGCGCCGCCATCGCCCGCATCCTGCAGGCGGACGCGCAGAGCAAGATCACAGGCGCCCCGCTGCTTCCGACGCTCGACTTCGACGGCACCGCCACCAAGTCGAAGCCGCCGGGGGGCGTGGAGCGCGAGAACTACCGCGTGGCGCTCAACGCCGCCTACGAGATCGACTTCTGGGGCAAGAACCGCTCCCTCTCGCGCGCCGCGCAGGAAACCGCGGTCGCCACCCGCTTCGCCAAGGAAGTGGTCGTGCTGAGCACGATCGTCAGCGTCGCGACCGCCTATTTCCAGGTGGTCTCGTCGCAGGAGCGCCTGCGCCTCGCGCGCCAGAATCTCGCCGCCTCCAGTCGCGTCCTCACCCTGGTCAAGCAGCGGTTCGACGCCGGCACCGCCTCGCAGCTCGACGTCTCCCAGCAGGAAAGCCTGGTTGCAGCGGTGCGGGCGGTGATCCCGCTGCTCGACCAGACGCTGCGCCAGAACATCGTCACGCTGGCGGTGCTGATCGGCCGCCCGCCGAGCGGCTTCACCATCAAGGGCGGCAGTCTCTACGGGCTGCGGCTTCCGCGGGTGACGCCGGGGCTGCCGTCGGAGCTGCTGTTCCAGCGTCCCGACATTCGCGCCGCCGAGGCCGACCTCGCCTCCGCCGACGCCAGCGTCGAGTCCGCGCGCGCCGCCTTCTTCCCGCGCATCTCGCTGACCGCCCAGGGCGGTTATGAGAGCGAGGCGCTGAAATTGCTGTTCCGGCCGGAAACCGCTTTCTACAACCTCGCCGTCAACCTGGCGCAGCCGCTGCTCGACGGCTTCCGGCTGGAAGGGCTGTTGGAGCTGGCCAAGGGCCGGCGCCTCGAGCTCCTGAAAATCTACTGCCAGACGATCCTGGTTTCTTTCGGCGACGTGGAGATCGCGCTGATCGCCATCGCCGACACCGCCGAACGCGAGCGCCTGCAGCGCCAAGTGGTGGTGAGCTCGCGGCAAGCCTTCGAGATCGCCGAAACCCGGCTGCGCGAGGGCACGGTCGACCTCGTCACCGTGCTGCAAACCCAGCAGACCCTGTTCACGGCGGAAGACAATTCGGTGATCGCACGTCTTGCGCGCCTGCAAGCCGTATTGAGTCTCTTCCAGGCACTTGGCGGCAGTTGGCTGCCGCCGCCAGTCGGGGCCAATGCGAACGTAACTCAATGACGGGAAAACGCCGAGCTATCGTCGCCCTGCTGTCGTGCCTCATCATCGCGGGCGTCGTCGTGGTCTATTACGCGCCCTGGCAGCAGCCGGCGCAGCAGACCAGCGCCAAGGGCACCCGTCGCGGCGGCGGCCCCTCGACCGAGCCGGTTCCCGTGCTGGCGACCACCGCCCGCGCCGCCGACGTGCCGGTCTATCTCGACGGCGTCGGCACCGCCAAGGCGCTCAACACCGTGACGGTGAAGTCGCAAGTCGACGGCAAGCTGCTCAACATCTCGTTCACCGAAGGCCAGGAGGTGCCGAAAGGCTACGTGCTGGCCAAGATCGACCCGACCATCTACCAGGCGCTCTACGACCAGGCCGTCGCCAAGAAGGCGCAGGACGAGGCGCAGCTCGCCAATGCGCGGCTCGACCTCGAACGCTACAACAGGCTCGCCGCGACCAACGCGATCAACAAGCAGCAGGTGGACACCCAGAAGGCGCTGGTCAACCAGCTGGAGGCGCAGGTCAAGTCCGACCAGGCGGCGATCGACAACACCCGCGCCGTGCTGTCCTACACCGACGTCGTCGCGCCGATCACCGGCCGCACCGGCATCCGGCTGGTCGACGAGGGCAATCTGGTGAAGGCGTCGGACGCCACCGGCATCGTCGTCCTCACCCAGGTCAGGCCGATCTCGGTGTTCTTCAATCTGCCGCAGCAGGAGCTGCCGGAGCTCAACAAGGGCCTCACCGAAGGGCCGCTGCCGATCGACGCGCTGGCGCCCGACGGCAAGACCGCGCTCGACAAGGGCAAGGTGCTGGTGATCGACAACCAGGTCGACCAGACCACCGGCACCGTGAAACTCAAGGCCGAATTCCCCAACACCAATCTCCAGCTTTGGCCGGGCCAGTTCGTCAATGTGCGGGTGTTGATCGACACGCTGCGCCGGGTGGTGGTGGTGCCGACCGCCGCCGTCCAGCGCGGCCCCACCGGCCCGTTCGTCTATATCCTCAAGGAGGACAACACCGTCACGGTGCGGCGGGTGACCGTCTCGCAGCAGGACGACATGCAGGCCGTGGTCGCGACCGGCCTGCAGGCGGGCGATCGCGTCGTCACCACCGGATTTGCCCGCCTCACCGAGGGGACGCAGGTGGCGGCGACCAGCGCCGAGGACGCCGGCCAGGTCACCGGCGAAGGGGCGCCGCGCCCGGATGGAACCCGCGGCAAGCGCGGCGAGAAGGGGAAACGCAATCCGGCTTCGGGTGGGCCACCGGCGAATACGCAATGAGCGTATCCTCACCCTTCATCCACCGCCCGATCGCGACCTCGCTGCTCGGGGTCGCCGTCATGCTCGGGGGCATCCTCGGCTACCTGTGGCTGCCGGTCTCGTCGCTGCCGCAGGTCGATTTCCCGACCATCCAGGTCACCACGCAGCTGCCGGGCGCCAGCCCCGACGTGATGGCGTCGCTGGTGACGGCGCCGCTCGAGCGCAATTTCGGGCAGATTCCTTCGATGCAACTGATGACGTCGTCGAGCTCGTTCGGAGTGAGCCAGATCACGTTGCAGTTCGAGCTCAACCGCGACATCGACGCCGCCGCCCAGGACGTGCAGGCGGCGATCAACGCCTCCGGCTCGACGCTGCCCAGGAACCTGCCCTACCCGCCTGTCTACTCCAAGGTGAACCCCGCCGATGCCCCGATGGTGACCTTGGCGATCACCTCCGACACCATCTCGATTCGGGCGCTCAGCGACATCGCCGACACCTTGCTGGCGCAGCGGTTGAGCGAGCTCACCGGCGTCGGGCGCGTCACCGTGCAGGGCAACATCCGGCCGGCGATCCGCATCCAGGCGGATCTGTCGCGGCTCGCCAACTACGGAATCTCGCTCGAAGAGCTGCGCAACGTCATCGTGGCCGCCAATGTCTCGGGCGCCAAAGGGGCGCTCGACGGCGCGCACCAGTCCTACACCATCGCCGCCAACGACCAGCTCGCCGCCGCCGCGGCCTATCGCACGATCATCGTGACCTACCGCAACGGCGCGCCGGTGCTGCTGCGCGACGTGGCCAACATCGTCGACGGCCTCGAGAACAACAAGGTCGCCGGATTCTACCAGGGCAAGCCGGCGATCGTGGTCGACATCCAGAAGCAGCCCGGCGCCAACGTGATCGAGACCGTCCAGCGCATCAAGAACGAGCTGCCGAAGCTGCAGCGCTCGATGCCGGTCGGCGCCACGCTCACCATCGTGCACGACGCCACCGCCAGCATCCGCGCCTCGGTCCGCGACGTGCAATTCACGCTGATCCTGAGCGTGGCGCTGGTGATCACCGTGGTGCTCATCTTCCTGCGCACGATCCGCGCCACCATCATCGCCGGCGTGGCGCTGCCGCTGTCGCTGGTCGCGACTTTCGGGGTGATGTGGTTCTGCGGCTTCTCCCTCGACAACCTGTCGCTGATGGCGCTGACGATCGGCACCGGCTTCGTCGTCGACGACGCCATCGTGATGATCGAGAACATCGTCCGTCACATGGAGGACGGCGAGGACCCATTCGAGGCGGCGCTGCGCGGCGCCAGCGAGATCGGCTTCACGGTGATCTCGCTCACCCTCTCGCTGATCGCGGTCTTCATCCCGCTTTTGTTCATGACCGGCCTGGTCGGCCGCATGTTCCGCGAGTTCGCGCTCACCTTGACGATCGCGGTGGTCACCTCGGCGATCGTCTCGCTGACCCTGACGCCGATGATGTGCAGCCGCCTGCTGCGGCACCAGTCGGCGGAGCCGGTCAGCGGCGGCCTCACCCGGAAATTCCACCACGCCGTCGACTGGTCGGTGGAGGTGTACCGGCGCAGCCTCGAATGGGTTCTGCGCCACGAGACGCTCACGCTGCTGGTGACCGCCGGAACGCTCGCCGCCACCGTCTGGCTCTACATCATCATCCCGAAGGGCTTTTTGCCGCTGCAGGATACCGGCCTCATCTTCGCGGTGATGGAAGGCGGACAGGAGGTCTCCTTCACCGAGATGAAACGGCTGCAGGCCGCGGTCGAGAAGGCGATCCGCAAGGATCCCGACGTCACCGGCGTGGTCTCGGTCATCGGGGTGACGCCGATCAATGCCACGCCAAATGCCGGCCGGCTCGCCATCACGCTGCGCTCGCGCGACGAGCGCAAGACGCCGGTGACGACGGTCATCGAACGGCTGCAGCACGAGGTCGCGGCGGTCCCCGGCGTCGCGGTCTACTTCCAGCCGGTGCAGGACATCCAGATCTCGACGCGCCTGAGCCGCGCGCAATATCAATACACGCTCACCGGCACCGACCCGAAAGAGGTCGGCGAATGGGCCGAGAAGCTCACCCACCAGCTGCAGACCTCGCCGGTGCTGCAGGACGTCGTCTCCGAGGCGCAGGACGACGGCTTCCGGCTGCAGGTCGAGATCGACCGGGAAACCGCCGGCCGCCTCGGCGTCTCGATGCAGACCATCGTCGACACCCTGAGCGACGCCTTCGGCCAGCGGCAAATCTCCACGATCTACGGGCAGGCCAACCAGTACCGGGTGATCCTGGAGGCGATGCCGCACTACCAGAACGACCCGGCCTCGCTGTCGAAGATCTACGTCCCCGCGTCCGGCATCGCGGCGCAGGCGCAATCCAACTCGTTGACCTCCAGCAGCCCGGCCATCATCCCCTCGATCTCGGGCAGCTCGATGGTGCCGCTGAGCGCGCTCGCCCGCTTCGAGCACACCACCGCCCCGCTGGTCATCGCCCACCAGGAGCAGTTCCCGGCGGTCACCATCAGCTTCAACCTGGCGCCCGACGCCGCGCTGAGCGACGCCGTGAAGGCGATCTCGGCCGCCGAGCGTACGATCGGCATGCCGTCGGCGCTGGTCGGCGCCTATTCGGGCGACGCCGCCGAGTTCCGCAAGTCGCTGGCCGGACAGCCGTGGCTCATTCTCGCCGCCGCCATCACCATCTACATCGTGCTCGGCGTGCTGTACGAGAGCTTCATCCACCCGCTCACGATCCTGTCCACGCTGCCGTCCGCCGGTGTCGGCGCGCTGCTCGCCTTGATGCTCTACAAGCACGACCTCTCGGTGGTCGCGCTGATCGGCATCATCCTGCTGATGGGGATCGTGAAGAAGAACGCCATCATGATGATCGACTTCGCGCTCGAAGCCGAGCGCAAGCAGGGACTGTCGCCGCGCGAGGCGATCGTGCAGGCCTCGCTGCTGCGGTTCCGCCCGATCATGATGACGACCTTGGCGGCCTTGTTCGGCGCCATCCCGCTCGCATTCGAAGGCGGCACCGGCTCGGAATTGCGCAATCCCCTCGGCATCACCATCATCGGCGGCCTGCTGCTGAGCCAGCTGCTCACGCTCTACACCACGCCGGTGATCTACCTCGCGATGGAGCGCGTGAAGGTGCGGCTGAGCGGCTCGACCTCCGCGCAGGCGCAGCCCGAGCTCGACCTGCCGGCGGAGCCCGAGCCGACGCAGCAACGGGCGGCGGAGTGACGGCGATGAGTTCGATTGTCACTCGTGTCCCGGGCGCAGCGCAGCACGAAGTGGTGCGCTGCAGACCCGGGACCGTTACAAATTCGGAAATTGGAACGATCCCGGATCAGCGGTGCATCGCTCCGCAAGAGCTACGCGCTGCACCGCATCCGGGACACGTGCGGAGAGGCGGCGGAGTGACGGCATGAACTTCGCCAGCATGTCCGAGCCCTTCATCCGCCGTCCGGCCGGCACCACGCTGCTGGCGATCGGGCTGTTCCTGGTCGGGCTGGTCGCCTACCACTTCCTGCCGGTCGCCAGCATGCCGACCATCGAGTATCCGACCATCAGCGTGACGGCGAACCGGCCGGGCGCCGATCCGGAGACCATGGCGGCCACCGTCGCGGCGCCGCTCGAGCGCCGGCTCGGGGAGATCGCCGGCGTCACCGAACTGACCTCGCGCAGCTCGCTCGGATCGACGCGGATCACCGTCCAGTTCGACCTCAACCGCAACATTGACCGCGCCGCCCGCGACGTGCAGGCGGCGCTCAACGCCGCGCTGACCGATCTCCCCGGCGACCTGCAGTCGCGCCCGAGCTTCCGCAAATCCAACCCGGCGGCGACGCCGATCATGATCCTGGCGTTGACCTCGAAGACCGTGCTGCCGAGCGCGCTCTACGACGCCGCCGACACCGTGATCGCGCAGCGCCTGTCGCAGGTCGAGGGCGTCGCCGAGGTCAGCGTCAACGGCGCCGAGCAGCCCGCGATCCGCGTCCGCGTCAATCCGATCGCGCTCGCCTCGATGGGGCTGTCGATGGAGGACGTGCGCACCGCGATCGCCAACACCAACGCGGTCGGGCCGATCGGGGTGTTCGACGGCAACGAGCGGGCCATCACCATCGGCAGCAACGACCAGCTGCGCACCGCCGC
>JBEVIH010000106.1:0-35174 GCA_040510815.1 Xanthobacteraceae bacterium
TTATCTGGCCGAGAAGCCGGCCTAGTCGCCCGAAAGCACCTTCAAACCGGTGGCACATGCCGCTGGGGCGCCACCCTGCTAGGATGGCGCGGCCGAGGAGGACGGAGTTTCCATGCCGGACGACAGCTACCCCCGCGACATGGTCGGCTATGGCCGCAACCCGCCCGACCCGCGCTGGCCGGGCGGCGCCCGCGTCGCCGTGCAATTCGTCGTCAACTACGAGGAGGGCGGCGAGCGCAACATCCTGCATGGCGATGCCACGTCGGAGGCGTTCCTCTCCGACGTGCTCGGCGCGCAGCCGTGGCCGGGCCAGCGCCACATGAACGTCGAGTCGATGTACGAATACGGCTCGCGCGCGGGCTTCTGGCGGCTGTGGCGCCTGTTCACCGAGCGAAAATTTCCGGCCACGGTGTTCGGCGTCGCCACCGCGCTGGCGCGCCATCCCGACGCGGTCGCGGCGATGCGCGAAGCCCGCTGGGAGATCGCAAGCCACGGGTTGAAGTGGATCGATTACCGGGACGTCCCGGAAGCCGAAGAGCGCGCCCACCTCACCGAGGCGATCCGCATCCATACGCAGACGACCGGCGAACGCCCGCTCGGCTGGTATGCCGGCCGCAACTCGGTCAACACCTTGAAGATCGTGCTCGACGAGGGCGGCTTCCTCTATTCCTCGGACTCCTACGCCGATGACCTGCCCTATTGGGTGAACGGACCCAAGGGACCGCACCTGATCATCCCCTACACCCTCGACGCCAACGACATGCGGTTCATCAACCCGCAGGGTTTTGCCGACGGCGAGGCGTTCTTCGGCTATCTCAAGGACGCCTTCGACCTGCTCTATGCGGAAGGCGAACGCACGCCTAAGATGATGTCGGTTGGGCTGCATTGCCGGCTGGTGGGGCGGCCCGGACGCGCGGCAGGACTTGCTCGCTTTCTCGACCACATCGCCGCGCGCGAGCGGGTCTGGGTCGCGACCCGGCTCGATATCGCCCGCCACTGGCATCGTGAGCATCGTGCGCTCGCCGCAAATGGCCCAACCATCGGTTAGCGGAATGCCGCCATGACCACCGTCTCACTCGCAACCCTCAACACCGCCGACAAGAAGAGCTTCGTCGCCGCGTTGGGCGACGTCTACGAGCAGGCCCCCTGGGTGGCCGAGGCGGTGCACGGGCAACGGCCGTTCGCCTCGCTCAACGCGCTGCATGAAGCGATGGCCGCCGCGGTCCGCGCGGCGTCCGCGGAGCAGCGGATCGCATTGCTCAAAGGCCACCCCGACCTCGCCGGCAAGGCGGCGCGCGCCGGAGCGATGACCGCCGAGTCCAAGGCCGAGCAGGCGAGCGCCGGGCTCGACCGGCTGTCCGAGGCGGAATACGCCGCCTTCCACCGCTTCAACGACGCCTATCGCAAGAAATTCGGCATTCCGTTCATCGTCTGCGTCAGGCGGCACAGCAAGGATTCGATCTTGCGGCACTTCGAGCGTCGCCTGCAAAACGGCGTGGCGGCCGAGACCAAGGCGGCGCTGACCGAAGTCTTCCGCATCGGCGCGCTGCGCCTCGACCAGAAGGTCGAAGCCGCCGACAAGCTCAAGGTGCACGGACGCCTGTCGACCCATGTGCTCGACAACCACGCCGGCCATCCGGCGGCCGGCGTGACGGTCGAGCTCGCCGAGTTGGCCGGCAACGGCCCGCCTCGGATGATCGCGAGCGCCACCACCAATCTCGATGGCCGTACCGACCAGCCGTTGATCGGCGGCCGACCGATCCCGATCGGACGTTACGAGCTGCGCTTCCACGTCGGCGACTACTTCGCGCGGCTGGGCACGCCACAGGGCGATCCGCCGTTCCTCGACGTGGTGCCGCTGCAATTCGCCGTCGCCGAGGCCGAGGGCCACTACCATGTGCCGCTGCTGGTGACGCCGTGGAGCTATTCCACCTATCGCGGCAGCTGACGCTTTCAACAGGCCTGACTGGGGAATAGGCAAGCTCGGGCAAAGTGCCTAGTCTTGCGGCAGGAGCACGGACACGCCCGCCCCCACCCGACATTTTCCGCCGCGCGTGATGGCACAGGGATTGCTGAGATAACGCACACAGCGCCGGCCGAACCGGCCTCAAAGGGAGCATCGAACATGCGCAGGATCAGGCTTTTTGGGATGTTCGCGGGAGCGGCAGTGGCGGCGTTCGCCGTCAGCCCCGCGTGCGCCCAGACCGACGTGAAATTCGCCCTCGACTGGAAGTTCGAGGGTCCCGCGGCGCCCTATTTCGTCGCCCTCGACAAGGGCTACTACAAGGCCGAAGGCCTCAACGTCACCATCGACAGCGGCCCGGGCTCGGTCGCCGGCATCGCGCGGGTCGCCGCCGGCACCTATCCGATCGGTTTCTTCGACATCAACTCGCTGGTCAAGTTCCAGGATCAAAACCCGGACAAGAAGGTCCAGGCGGTGCTGATGATCTACGACCGGCCGCCGTTCGCAATCGCCACCACCACCAAGACCGGCATCGCCAAGCCGAAGGACCTCGAAGGCAAGACCCTGGGCGCGCCCGCCGCCGACGGCGCCTTCGCGCAATGGAAGGCCTTCGTGAAGGAGAACGGCATCGACGAAAGCAAGGTCAAGATCGAGAACATCGGCTTCCCGGTGCGCGAGCCGATGCTCGCGGACGGCAAGGTGCAGGCGATCACCGGCTTCTCGTTCTCGATGCACTACAACCTGCTGCAGAAGGGCCTCAAGCCGGAAGACATCAAGACCCTGCTGATGGCGGATTACGGCCTGGTGCTGTACGGCAACGCCATCATGGTCAATCCGGACTATGCCAAGGCTCACCCGAAGGTGGTGGCGGGCTTCGTGCGCGCGACCATCAAAGGCGTGCTCGACACCGTCAAAGACCCCGATGCGGCGATCAAGTCGGTGATGAAGCGCAACGACACCGGCGACGAGAAGATCGAGCTCGATCGGCTCAAGATGTCGCTGCGCGACAATTTCGTAACCGCGTGGGTGAAGGCGAACGGCTTCGGCGGCGTCGACATGGCGCGGCTGGCGAAATCGATCGACCAGATCGCGCTCACCTACGACTTCAAGAACCGCCCGAAGGCCGAGGACGTCTTCACCAGCCAATATCTGCCGCCGGCGGCCGACCGGAAGCTGTGAGTTTGAGAATCGGCCTCATGCTGAGGAACGCACACTCAAGCCGGTTGGCTTGGGTGTGCGCGTCTCGAAGCACGAGGCCGATGGGATCACGCGCGCCGTTGCGCGTGCGCCCTCCTCGGAATGAGGGCGGAAGCAGCCGCCCAGCATGACCGGCTCGGTCGACATCGACGACGTCACGCTCACCTACAAGAGCGCCGGCGGCGGCGTGCTGGCGCTGCAAGGCACGACGCTCAATGTCCGCCGCGGCGAGTTCGCCGCCGTGGTCGGGCCGTCCGGCTGCGGCAAGTCCTCGCTGATGAAGCTCGTCACCGGGCTGCTGCGCCCCGATTCCGGCGACATCGTCATCTTCGGCGACAAGGTGCGCGGCCCGGTCAAGATCGCCGGCATGGCGTTCCAGAACGCCAACCTGCTGCCCTGGCGGAAGGTGATCGACAACGTGCTGCTCCCGCTCGAGATCGTCGAGCCGCACCGCCACCGATTCCGCAAGCACCGGCAGGAGTATCGCGCGCAGGGCGAGGCGCTGCTCAAGACCGTCGGCCTCGACGGCTTTGGCGAGCGCTACCCCTGGGAATTGTCCGGCGGCATGCAGCAGCGCGCCTCGCTCTGCCGCTCGCTCATCCACCAGCCGGCGCTGTTGATGCTCGACGAGCCGTTCGCGGCGCTCGATGCCTTCACGCGCGAGGAACTCTGGTGCGTGCTGCGCGACCTCTGGCAGAGGATCGGCTTCACGGTGATCCTGGTCACGCATGACCTGCGCGAGGCGACGTTCCTCGCCGACAAGGTGCACGTCATGAGCGCGCGGCCGGGACGGATCGTCATGACCAAGACCGTCGATCTGCCGCGCCCGCGCGATCTCGACATCTGCTACCAGCCGCGCTTCACCGACATCGTCCACGAATTGCGCGGCAAAATCGCCGAGGTGCGCAACAGATGAATTCAACCGCCCTGGAAAAGCTCTCGCCCTGGCTGTTCACCATCGGCCTGTTCGTGCTGTGGGAAGCCTGCTGCCGGATCTTCAAGATCGACAAGTTCATCCTGCCGCCGCCCTCGGATGCATTCCTGGCGATGGCGCATTACTGGCATCCGCTGCTGCGCCATTCGTTGGTGACCCTGTGGACTACCCTGGCGGGCTTCGCGCTGGCGGTCGCCTTCGGCATCGTGCTCGGCCTGATCGTCGGCTGGTCGCGCACCATCTACCGCGGCCTCTATCCGGTGATGATCGGCTTCAACTGCATCCCGAAGGTGGCGGTGGTGCCTATTCTGATCATGTGGTTCGGCATCGGCGAGGTGCCGGCGATCCTCACCGCCTTCCTGATCTCGTTCTTCCCGATCGTGGTGAACGTCGCCACCGGGCTCGCCACCATGGAGCCGGAGCTCGAGGACGTGCTGCGCGCGCTCGGCGCCAGAAAGATGGACATTATGCTGAAGGTCGGCATCCCGCGCACCCAGCCCTATCTGTTCGGCTCGCTCAAGGTCGCGATCACGCTCGCCTTCGTCGGCACCGTGGTCTCGGAAACGGTCGGCGCCAACGCCGGCCTCGGCTACCAGATCGCGCTCGCGGGCTCGAGCTTCCAGATGCCGCTGGTATTCGCGGCGCTGCTGCTGCTGGCGGTCGAGGGCATCGCGATGTACGCGGTGTTCGCCGAGATCGAGGTCTATTTCACGCGCTGGGCGTTCCGCTCGTCGATGAGCGCGGCAGCGTGAGCGGCCTTTAGGGTCGACGAGGATCGAAACGGAAATCAATCGAGCTCGGTCGCCTTCTCGATCGATCGTCGCAGCTTCTCGGGATCGGTGAGCACGATCGCGCCGCGGCGCCGTTCCATCAGCCCTTCCCGTTCGAGCGCCTTGAACTCGCGCGCCACCGCCTCCCGCCGCGTGCTCACCCGCGCCGCGATATCCGCGTGCACGGGCGGCGGCGATATCACCCTTTCCTTCGCGCGGGCGGCCTCGGGCCGCGACAGCCGCAGCAGCTCCGAGTAGATGCGGTGGCGCACGTCGAGCGTCGTGAACTCGTTGACCCGGTTGGTCAACATCCGGACCTGGCCCGCGATCAGCGCCAGGACCTGATCGCAGACGTCGGGATGGGCGTGCACCGCGGCGCGAAAGACCGACGCCGGCATGCGCGCGATCGTCACGTCGGTGACCGCCATGATCCCCGACGAGCGCGGCTGGTTGTCGATCGCGGCGATCTCCCCGAAGCAGCCGCCGGTGCTGATCTCGGTCAGCAGGATTTCGCGGCCCGAAACCGACTGGATCTTCACCCGAACCGTGCCGCTGACCACGAAAAACATGTCGTTGCTGGCGTCCTGGTAATCGATGATCCAGCTATTGTGGGAGGCTCGACGCCAGGTGCATTGGGTATCAATATCCCGAATCGCGGCGGCATCCAGCGACCGGAATAGGCGTATTTTCGCGAGTGTCTCGGCTTGTCGGCTCATGCGAATCCAATGGCTTGAACAGAGAAACCTGGAGACCGGGCCTGCCGGGCGCTCGATCGAGCGGCCGCTGCGGCTGGCCACCGGCCTGATCCTATTCGCTTATGCGACCTCCCACCTGCTCAATCACGCATTCGGCATCCGGTCGGTGGCGGCCATGGAGGCGGCAAGCGCCTTTCTGCTGGCGCCCTGGCAGACCTATATCGGCCTCACCACACTCTATACCTCTTTCCTCGTCCACGGGGCGCTGGGATTGCGGGCGCTCTATCGCCGGCGCCACCTCCGGATGCCGGCGGGCGAAGCCTGGCAGCTGGGCCTGGGTCTTGCCATTCCGCTGCTGCTCATTCCTCACGCCGGCGGCGTGCGCATCGGCAGCTCGGCCTACGGAATGGACGGCGGGTTCGAACGGCTGATTTATCACTTCTGGGTCGCCTCGCCCGACTTTGCGCTGCCGCGGCAGCTCATCTTGCTGCTGGTGGTGTGGGTTCACGGCTGCATCGGCGTGCGGGCGTGGCTGGCGTCGAAGCCATGGTACCGGCGCGCCTCCGCCCCGCTCGCGTCGCTGGCGACCCTGGTCCCGGTGGTCGCGCTGCTTGGATTCATCAGCGCGGGCCTCGACCTGCGGGATGCGGTTCACCGCGATCCGAGCCTCGCTCAGCATTACGCGCCTGCCGCGCCCAGCAGCGCCGCCGCTCAAAGCGCCGCCGCGCTCGACTGGACCGTCAACGGGCTGGTGGTTGCCTATCTCGCGCTGGTCGTCGGCGTCTTCGTGCTGCGGGCGGCGCGCGATTGGCACGCCAAGCGCTTTCGCGCGCTGCGCATCACTTATCCGGATCAGCGCGTCGTCGTCGTGCCGATGGGCTTTTCGGTGCTGGAGGCAAGCCGGTGGGCGGAGATCCCGCACGAGTCGATCTGCGGCGGCCGCGGCCGTTGCTCCACTTGCCGAATCAGCGTCGTGGCGGGTGCGGAATGGCTCGCGCCTCCGAACCCGAACGAGCGCCGGACCCTCGATCGCATCCGGGCCCCGTCCCATGTTCGCTTGGCCTGCCAGATCCGTCCCTCCGGTGACCTGTCGATCGTGCTGCTCGTTCCCGTTGCGACACGGGCCGCGGCCGCGCCGGCGCGCTTCGACGCCGCCGTCGAGGGCGGAATGGAGCTCGAGATCGCCGCCATGTTCGTCGACCTGCGTGAGTCGACGCGGCTTGCCACCGGGCGACTGCCTTACGACGCGCTGTTTTTGTTCGACCGCTATATCCAGGTCGTGACCGGGGCCGTCCGCAAGCATTCCGGCCACGTCACCAGCGTCGCAGGCGACGGCGTGATGAGCGTCTTCGGCGTCCACGGCAACGCGGCGAGCGCGGCACGCGATGCGTTCCGGGCGGCACACGACCTCTGGAGCGGCATTGGCGCGCTCAATCACGAGCTGGCGGCCGAGCTTGGCGCGCCGCTGCGGATCGGCATCGGACTGCACGTGGGCGTGTCGGTGGTGGGCCTGATCGCCACCCGCGAATCGCAGTCCCTGCAGTTCCTCGGCGACACCGGCAACATCGCCGGCAAGCTCGAGCAGCAGACCAAGCAGCTCGATTGCACCATGGTGGCGTCGCTGGCGGCGCTCAACCTCCTTTCGCCCGGCGCCGGGATCGGCGGCAAGGCCATTCCGATTCCCGGCAAGGAGGAGCCGATCGACGTGGTGACGTTCCGCGACCTGCGCGATCTGGAGCGCCTGCTGGCCTCGGCCCCCCTTGTTTGATCAGCATTTTCCGGCGTCGTGGGCGCCGGTGCGAGGTGTGCGATTTCGCACCCCAGGCCGGCGCTGGCGGGCCTACCTTGTGTGCATCAGGTGCCGCGTGACGGCAACCAGCGAGCAGAAGGACCACGACGATGTTGACCAGGACCAAGATGGCCGCGGCGGCCGCGCTCCTGCTCGGCTCCGTATCGGGCGCCAGCGCAGAATACCACGGCGTGGATACTTTCCGGATGATCCCGTGGACTACGCCGTCCTCGATCCACAATGCGCAACTGGACGGACGCAACGCGACCGTGTTCACCCCTGAAGAACGGGCAATGTTCGAGCGGGCCCTGCGGGGCGAGTGATCGGGGCAACACCGCAGTCGTGGCTGAAGCGGCTTCCGCTGCGGCAGCGGAGGCCGCGCTCCGGGGGTTGCGGACGGCGACCCGTCAATCGATGCGGATTCCGGTCTTCTGCACCAGGTCTCGCCACACCGCCAAGTCGCGTCTGATCTCCGCGGCGAATTGCTCGGGCGTGCCGCCGGTCTGCTCGGCGCCCACGCGCACCAGGATCTCCTTCATGTCGGGGGAAGCCAGCGCCTCGGCCACCGCGCCATGCAGCCGCGCCACGATTGCAGGCGGCAGATTGGCCGGACCCATCAGGCCGGTCCACAGGCCGGTGTTGTAGCCGGCGACGCCGCTTTCGTTAATGGTCGGCAGATCCGGCAGCGCCGCCGCCCGCCGCGTGGTCGAGACCGCGATCGGCCGAAGCTTGCCACCGCCGGCATGCGGCAGCACCGCCGACATGGTCAGGATCCCCAGATCCACATTGCCGGCGATGAGATCTGCCACCGCCGGCGCGCTGCCGCGATACGGCACGTGCGTCATCGTGGTCCCGGTCATCGAGGTGAGCAGCAGCACCGCCAGATGCGTCGACGAGCCGACCCCGGCCGAGCCGTAGTTCAACTTCCCGGGGTTGCGGCGGGCGTGATCGAGCAGCTCCGACACGCTCTTGACCGGCAGGCGCTCGACCACTGTGAGCACCAGCGGAACCGTGGCGATCAGCGCAATCGGCGTGAAATCGCGTTGCGCATCATAGGGCGGGTTGGCGACGACGTTGGGATATTGCGCGATCTCCGAGCTCGAGCCCAGCAGCAGGGTGTAACCGTCCGCCGGCGCGCGCACGACCTGCGTGACGCCGAGGCTGCCGCCGGCGCCGGTGCGATTCTCCACCACCACCGACTGCCCGAGCTTGTCGGTGAGCTTCGGCGCGATGGCGCGGGCGACAACGTCGGACGCGCCGCCGGCCGCGAACGGCACCACCACGCGAATCGGACGGTCGGGATAGGCTTGCGCGGCAGCCGGGCTCATCGCCGCGAGGCTCGCACCGGCGAGGCACAAGGCGGCCAGCAGGGCTTTCCGGCTAGGCCGTGCGCGGTTGATGCTCATGGGCGTCTCCGATGTGAACGGTCATTACGGGGCGTAAACCCAAAGGTCGAGCGCGACCGAGCAGCCCGGCACGAGCAGCGGCGCCGGCACCCGGGCCGCGCTGATCGGAAGCGGCAAGCCCGGCAGACGCCGCTGCCACACCCGGCAGGCCGCCACGAAGTCCGCCAGGTCGGTATGCAGCTGCGAGATGCGGACCACGTTGCGCAGGCTGGCGCCGGCCCGCGCGCAGACCTCCTCGGCGAGGTCGATGAGATAGTCCATTTGCGCCTCGATGCTGGACGCAAGATAGCGCGACCGGTTGTCGATCCGGGCAGCCTCGATCAGCCCATGAGGGTCGGCGGCCACCATTCCGGAAAACAGAAGAATATCGCCGGCCCGCACGGCCACCGGATGGCCGTAGCAGATCGCATAGGCCGCGCGACCGCTTTCGATCCGCACGAGCCGGGCGCCGGCGGCGGCGACCAGGTTGATCTCCAGGCGCGCGTCGGCGATCGCAAAGCCCGGCGTGCTGGTGGGCACGAACGCCGTTGCTGGAATCGACCCGGTGAAAGTCTCGGCCCAGACCTGATTGAACGCCGGCACGTCCTCGATGTCCGACAAGTAGACGTTGGCCTTGACCACATCGCCGGCGCCGAGGCCGGCGCCGGCGAGCGCGGGGATGAGTTTCTCGCGGATCAGATAGGCCGCCTCGAGCTGGATGCGGTTGCCCTTCCACAGATGCCCGTCGGGCACCTTGGCCTCCGGCGCGATGCCGCCCAGGTCGCCCGGCTGATGCGCCGCCAGAAAGCCCGCCACGAACACCAGGTTGCCGGCCTTGACCACCGGCACGAACGACGAGGTCGACGGGATATCGAGGCCATCGGGAAAGATCGGCTCGATCGCCGGCCCGTCGGCCGCGACCGCGATCATGTCGGTCATCATGGCGGCGCCCGGGATCAGCATCTCGGGCTGCAGGACCGACGTGCTCGGCGCGATATAGGCGCCGCAGGCGGCGCGCCGCGCCTGGTGGAAGAACGGCACTGCGCGCCAGTCCTGAAAAAACTGATCGCAGCGCACCAGCCGCGACACATCGGCGCCACCGGCCCGCAGGATATCGGCCGCGCTCTGCCAGACCGATTTGGCCTGTCGCAGCCACGCCGGCGCTCCCGAACGCGGCCGTTCCGCATCTCCCAGGTCGTCGGGCAGGAGACCGGCGATGAACACCCAGTGCCCGGCACGGACGCCGCGCGCCAACGGGATGCGGGCCGGCCCCGCTTCGGTGACGGACAGGGCGCGGGTGAGCGTTTCGGTGGGCATGCGGCTCGGTCTACGGCGTCGGAAGCGGGCAGCCAATGTGGGGATTTTGCCGGCTCAGGCGGCAGGTCGCGGCAACGGTGCACTTGGATCATCCTTCCACCGGTGCGGCTTGTAAAGATAACATGGGTTCGATCGCGCTTCGATTTCGGCAGCGCAAACGGGGAATAGCAATGGCAAATCTTGACCGTCCCGGTATCGTCGAGCTGCTCGGCCGCCTCGGTGCGCAGGACGACGCAACAGTCCTGGCGGCCGCCCGCGAGCTCCATGCCAAGGTGAGCCAATCCGGATTGACCTGGGACGAGCTGTTGCGCGCCAACCTGGACGTGGCCGCCGCCGATGCCGAGCACGAGGACGCGCTCGGCGACGAAACGGAGGCGCCCGCCGAACAGGAGGGCGAGCTGTCGGCCGCCGACAAGACCGAAGCGCTCCGGCTCATCGACCGCCTGCTCGCGCGCAAGACCCTGTCGAGCACGCTGCGCGAGGACCTCGCCGACCTCAAGCGCGGCATCGCCGACGGCAGCTTCGACGCGATGGACAGCCGCTATGTCCGCGCGCTCGCCAAACGCCTCGGCGTCTGAGGCGGGCCACGCAGGATGGAGCCCGAGCAGGGCCGGAAGCGAGCTTGTCCTGATGCAAAAGGGGTCGCAACGGGCTTCCACCATTTCGGCGGAACGAAGCCAAAAAGCCTAATCGTTGCAAACGCCACCACAGCCGACCGAATGTCCCGCAAGCCACCATTCATGCAAAACTGCAATCAAGCCGGTCGTGAAAACCGGTCGCTGCCCGACTGGATTGGCTAGTACAGAACGCCGGGCAACCACAGCGCCAGTGCCGGCATGAGGATGAGCAGGCCGACCAGCACGAAATCCGCCACCAGGAACGGCAGCGTGCCCAGATAGATGCGCGCGACCGGAATTTCCGGATGCTGGGCCTGGATGACGAACACCGTCATGCCGGTGGGCGGTGTGATCAGGCCGATCGTGCACATCACGGTGACGAAGACGCCGAACCAGATGCCGTCGAACCCGATGGCGTTCACCAGCGGCAGCGTGACCGGCACCGTGATCAGGATGGTGCTGACCTCATCGAGGAACGTGCCGAGCGCGACGTAGAGCGCGATGATCGCCATCAGGATCCAGAACGGCGACAGCCCGGTCACCTGGACCCAGCGCGCCAGCTCGTTCGGGAACTGGGTCAGGACGATGAAGCGGGAGAAGATGAAGGCGCCCACCACGATGAAGAAGATCGCCGCGGTGGTGAAGACCGTTTCGACCAAGGCATCGAGCAGGCCGCGCCAGCCCATGGCGCCGGTGCCGAACGCGATCAGGATGGCGACGAACGCCGCCACCGCGGCGGCTTCGGTGGGCGAGAACCAGCCGAGATAGATGCCGAACACCGCGAAGAAGAACAGCACGCCGAGCTTCCACATGCCGACCGCGGCGCGCAGCCGCGGACCGAGCGGCATTGCGGCGACCTTCGGGATCCAGGCCGGCCGCAGCCAGGCAACCGCGAACACCGCGAGCACATAGAGCGCGGCGAGCACGATGCCGGGGATCATCGCCGCGGCGTAGAGCTTGATCAGCGACTGCTCCGCCACGATGGCGTAGATCGCGGTCAGCACCGACGGGGGAATCAACACGTCCAATGTCCCCGCCGAGGCGACGGCGCCGGCCGCAAACGACGGCTCATAGCCGTGGCGGCGCATTTCCGGGATCGCGACCCTGGAGAAGGTGGCGGCGGTGGCGATCGAGGAGCCGCAAATCGCGCCGAACAACGCGCAGGCGCCGATCGTCGCGTTCGCCAAGGCGCCGCGGATGCCGGAAAAGAGGGCGTTGGAGGCCTGGAACAGCTCGGTCGCCATGTTGGCGCGCGAGGCGACCGCGCCCATCAGGATGAAAAGCGGAATGACTGACAGCGAATAGGCGCTCGCCAGCTGATAAGGCACCAGGCCGAACATCTTCAGCGCCGGCGACCAGCCGTCGAGCGCCGCGTAGCCGATGAGCCCAGCCGCCGCTAGCGCGACCGCGATCGGCACGCGCAGGAAGATCAGCAGCAGCAGCAATGCGACGCCGAGCAGGCCGACCGCGGCGACGCTCATCGCCGGCCGTTCCCGGAAAAGCCCATGACCAGCGCGGCGACGGCCGCGCCGATCACGCCGACCAGCAGCGCGATCCAATGCAGGGCCCGCGACAGCCCGAGGTCCGCGGTCACGTCGTTGAAGGCGATGGTGTCGCGGGCGGCGAGCCAGCCTTGCCACGCCATGACCGCGAGAACCACGACGGCGAGCGCCGCCGCCAGCCGCTTGAGCGCCGGCACCCATCGCGGCGCGAGATCGTCGACCACGTTGACCACGATGTTCTCGTCGCGCAGGAACACCGCCGGAAGCGCGATGAAAAAAGTATAGGCGAGCAGCAGCTCGATCAGTTCGTAGGTGCCGCGGATCGGAATATTGAAGACCGCCCGCAGCGTGACGTCTACGACCGTGAGCAGCATCATCGCCGCCAGGAAGACCGAAGCGGTCCAACCGCAGAAGCTCGAGGTGAGCTCACGCCAGCGTTTCACGGTTGCTCCGCAACGTTGAGGACGCCGCGCGGGCGGGCGGGGCTGCCCGCAATCGCGCCCCGGCTGCGCTCGGTCCTATTCCCAGAAATTCTTCGAGGTCTTGGCGTGCTTCTCGGCGAGCGATTTCATCGTGGTGTGGATGGCGCGCGCCGGCATGCCCTTGCCCTCGAGCTCCTTCACCTTGGCCTCGGCAACCTCGGCGCCGATCTTGCGGAACTTGGCGTTCTCGTCCGCCGAAAGCCTGATCGCCTCCGCGCCGCCGTCCATGATCGCCTTCTTGCCCGGGACATCGAGCCCATCCCAGGCCTGGCCGATCTCCTGCTCGACCCCGGTCGTCGATTTCACCACCAGGTCCTTGAGGTCAGGCGGCAGCTTGTTCCAGAAATCCTCGTTCATGCCCATGCCGAAGCTCGACACGTACGAGTACATCTCGGTCGAATACTTCAGGATGCCGCCCATCTTGAAGGCAATGCCGGCGCCGCCGTAATCGATGAACACGCCGTCGATCGTGCCCTTCTGCAGCTGCTCGACCTGCTCGGTCGGCAGCACGCCGACCGGCGTTCCGCCGAGCGCGGCGACGAAATCGCGGATCGTGGGCGAAGCAAAACGGATGCGCAGCCCTTTCATGTCCTCGGCCGTGCGGATGGCTTTCTTGGTGGTGTGCACGTTGCCCGGCTGATGGGTGAAGAGCAGCAGCACCTTCACGCCCCGGTGCTCGGCGTCGAGATATTTCGCCCGCAGCTCGGGGTCGTTCAGCGTCTTGGTGCCGATCTCGGCGCTGCCGACGAGGTAGGGCAGCTGGACCAGCTCGGTCAGCGGAAAGCGCCCGGGCGTGGCGCCGTGCAGGAACCAGGCGACGTCGGCTTGCCCGGTCCGTGCGAAGTCGTAGTGCTGCTGCACCGGACCCATCTGCGCCCCGGGGAAGCGTTTGACCGCGATGCGCCCGCCCGACTGCTTCTCCAGGTTGTCGGACCATTTGATCAGCCACTGCGACATGGCGTGCTGGTCGCCCACGAAATAGGCGAGCTTCATCTCGATCTTCTGTTGCGCGAAGACCGCCGGTGCGGCCACCACGCCGGAAGCGGTCGCGAGCATCGACGCGCCGAACTGGCGCCGGTTCATCTTCATCGCTCTTCTCCCTGTATTCGTTTGCGGCCGCTCAATGAGACAACAGCTCGTTGCCGCCGCTACGGTGCCAAAACTCGTTGGCGCGGGCAATGGCGCGGCAATCAGATCGGCGACCCGCCGAGCATTGCGCGACTCCCCGCGAAATCGGATAATTCGGACACACCCATGACGCCCGCCACAGGGAGGACCGTCAGATGAACAAGCCCGTCGTCGCCCGGCAAGGCCGGCCCGTCACCGTGCAGCGCGCCGGCGTGACCGTGACGCGGGTGGGCGCCAATCTGGGCGCCGAGATCAGCGGCGTCGACCTTCGTCGCCCGCTCCCGGACGAGGTCTTCCGCGTGATCGAGGACACGCTGGTCGAGAACGAGCTGATCATCTTCCGCAATCAGGACATCACGTCCGAGAACTTGATGGATTTCGGCCGCCGGTTCGGCGAATTGACCGTGCATCCGTTCTCGCCGCATGACGAGAACGCGCCGGTGCTGATCAAGTTCAAGAACGACGAGACCAACCCGCCGTTCGGCACCGACGTCTGGCATTCGGACGAGACCTTCCGCGCCGAGCCGCCGATGGCAACCGTGTTGTGTGCCAAGGAAGTGCCGGCGGTCGGCGGCGACACCATGTTCGTGAGCATGTCGGCGGCGTTCGACGGGCTGAGCGACCGCATGCAGCAGTTCATTTCCGGGCTCGAGGCGATCCACGACCTCAAGCCGTTCCGGGCGCTGTTCGGCAGCAGCGAGGAGGACCGCAAGAACCTGCAGCACTTCGAGCTGCTCTACCCGCCGCAGCAGCATCCGGTGGTGCGCGTCCATCCGGTGTCGGGCCGCAAGGTGCTGTTCGTCAATCCGCAGTTCACGATCGCCATCAGGGACATGGACGAGCGCGAGAGCCGCTCGCTGCTCGACATGCTGTTTCAGCAGGCGCTGATTCCCGAGTATCAGTTCCGACACCATTGGGCGCCGCACACCATCGCCATGTGGGACAACCGCTCCACCCAGCACTATGCGCTGAACGACTATTATCCGCAGCGCCGCTTCATGGAGCGGGTGACCATCCGCGGCGGGCCGGTGACCGGCGTCGAGCGCGCCGATCCGGCCAGCGTGCGCAAGGCCAAAATTCTGGTGCCCGACAACGTGGAGCGCCATGGCGGCCACAAGCCGCATCCGCCATTGCCGAGGGAAACAAGCAAAGCGAATGCGTGACTGCGGTGTGGGCTGGACCGGCCTTTCATCGATACAATGCGACCTTCGCAATCAACGAGCGGACCGCGGCTCGGCGCCGGTTATGTCTTGTGCTCACAACTCCGTGATCGATTCCAGCGGGACTCGCTTGTAGCCGGCCGGAGGTGCTTCCGTGGTGGCGAGCCGGATATCGAGCGCAGGTGCCTCGCGAACACGCGGCTCGCGAGCCCTCTCCCAGTCGATATCGAACGCCTCGGCATAGTAGGCAGCGACCTCGGGATTGTCGAAAAAAATCAGGCTCGCATCGCGGTTGATCGTGACGCCGGGGCCGCTCCAATTGTGACTGCCGATGAGCGTATGCCGCCGATCGACGATCATCCCCTTGGTATGGGAGTTGGGGATTTGGCGGACATGTGTTTCGGTGTCGAGACCTGCATCCTGCAGTGCCTCGAGCGATTTCTGCAGCGAGGAAAAGGTATCCGACCGCAGGATAAGTCGGAAATCGTCCACACGGCCTGCGGTCTCGACCAGCGCGGCAACCAGCTCGTCGAGAAATTCGACCGGCGCGTTTGGATTGGGCGTGATGTAGGGAATTTGGAACCAAAGCTGCTGCTCGGCCGAACGGATCAGTGACAGAACCGGCTTGCAGTACGCCGCTCCTTTGTGGTCGGGCGTGAGCAGCGGCTGCACGCGCATCGAGCCGGACAGCGTCTGGGTCGGCATGCGCTTGCGGGGAACGCGCGCCTCCTCGACGGCTGCCTCCAGCGCGGCGATCGGCACGTCGACCCATACGGTAGCAGATATTGTTTCGCGCTCCGCATGCTCGAGCGTGAACTTGTGGTCGGCTTGGATATGGGACTGGAAGCGTTGGGCCAGGACAGGCTCGCGCTCCTTCACCACCACGTGCCACTCACGATTGCCCGGAAGAAGCGCCGTGTCGTCGCTGAGCACGCGGGCACTGTTTTTCGGTTGGCTGGACGGCTTCCAATTGCCGCTCGACAGCCAGAACGAAGCACTGTCCCGCACGGTCACCTTGATGTGATAGGCGTTCCAGATCAGCCCGCCGACGCCTTCGGGGACATAGACGAAGGAAAAACGATTTCCAAACCTGGTCTCCCAGCGCCGGAAGGTCGGCTTCTGGTTGAACAACTCGCGGTCCGTTTCGTTTTTCTCGGCCAGCATTCCATCCAAGGTCGCGTCGAATTTGACACCCTCATCCATCGACCGCTGCACCGCATCGGCGATGTGCTTGGCGTTGAATTCATACATCGCGGTGACGAGCGTGCGGCGGGCTCCTGCGATGAAGTCCTGCAGCTCGGGCCAGCTGCGTTCGGGCCCGACGTGACAGATGACCTCCATCTGGCCTTGCATCGGTTCGAGGGAAAACTTCTCGGTGGTCCGATTGTTGTCGTCGTACCCGATCCCGCCGCCACTGGCCTCCAGCTGCAAGAGGTTGGGCGCCAAGGCGCTTTCTGCGAGGTCTTCGGCGCTCGCCGGCCGGACATCGACGGGAAAGCCGTCGATGCTCTCGCCCACGGTCGACCGTACGCGATCGATCGCGTGGGCCTCGGCGGCGACGACGACGCATCGTTGCTGCGTGATGGCTCCGTTCAAGAACAGATAGCCTTGCCGGAGCGAAATGACACCGGGAATGTTGGTGAACTGGTCGCGAGCGGCGCCGACCGCGTCCTCTATCGTCGCCGCGCGCGGCCCTCCCGCGGTCGCGGGCCTGGTGTCGACCCGGTTGCTTGTTCTTCCCGATCCGGCATCGAAAACGGGCGCGCCGAGGGAAACCGAAATATGGAGCGGGATCGTGAAGGAGACCGCGCCGCCCGCCTGTCCGGTGGCCATATCGACTCGGGCCGGCGCTTGGCCTGTCCTTGACTGTCGCGTCACCGCGCCGCCGCCGTCGTCGCGGTTGTCGCGCCCGACCGGGGATGGCCTCAAGGGCGACTCCCATGGCCGATCGGCCAGGTACTTGCGGACCGTCGATGCGGGAACGGCGTAGTTGTCGATCAGAAATGCGCCGGCGAAATGCAGCGCCACCGCTTCCCCGCTCCTCATGTCGATGACGGCGGAGCCCGAATTGCCGCCGAGTGTGGTGCAATCGTGGGTCGACCACTTGTCGGGGCTGGGCACCCGCACCTGTCCCGGCGCGATCCGCTTGATGTCGTAGCGGCCGGCGAAAATCCTCTCCATCAGCTCCTGCTCGGGGATCGCTTTCGGCGTCGCCCGCGCCGGATAGCCGATGACCACGACATCCTTGCCGGGCGCGGCATCGGCCGCGGCGAGCGGCACCGGCATCCGATTTGCGCCCGGGGAGGTCTTCAGCTTCAGCAGCGCGATGTCAGCCTTGAACGGATCCCGCTCGATCCAGATCACGCTTTCCACCTCGAACGCCGCCTCGCCGGCATCGTCGACCTCATGCTTGAAGTCGATCGAAATGCCGAGCCGGGCTCCGTTCTTCCCGGGCCGAAACACGAAACGCCCGCCGTTCCAGGCAGCCACCAATTCGGCCACGTGGCGGTTGGTCACGACGACATCCTGGGCCACCAGCCAGCCGGTTCCGACCCAGTCGATGGCGAACATGCTGTTGGCGACGTCGATCCGGCCAACCGATGGAATGAACCGGGCGAATTTGTGCTCGTGCTCACGTAGCCGCTTCACGACCGCGATCGAGTCCGACTCGATGAATGCCCCCTCGGTGGAGACGCGGTCGCCGCGTATCGGCAGCACGGGCCGGCCGGTGCGCAGCACAATCGTCTCGAACTCGAGGCCGCTGGGTGCGGCCCCCAGGCTCTCAGTGATGACCCCGCTGACGGCGGTCTCGGACGTGACTTCCGCTCGTTTCGACTCGACGTCGCCGAACACGGCCTGGTCGGTTTGCCTGAGCTCGGCCAGCCAGGCGTCGAGCCGTTTCCCGCTCAGGGTTCTGCCGGTTTCATCCATTTTCGCCTCCACTACAATTCATGGTTGCCAATCGCTAGCAGCCGGATAAGATACTGGCATAATAAGCCGTTTATTCGGCTAAATGCAACCTGTAATTGCAGTCGGTCTAGAGCGCCATGCCCGTGGAACTGCTCAGCGAGGAAGAAAGGGGCTTCCTGCAGGCGGCACTCGAGAGCGTCTTGTCGCTCGCGGACTGCCGTAACATCCTTGCGCCATCGATTCCCGCTCACCTGCGATCTCGCCTCCTGGACAATGGGGCCTGTCAGGTTCTGATCCGGGATGCGATCAGCATATGCGAGGCCGATGAATATGATTCGACACCCCCGGCGATCGCCCATTTCTTGGCTGGGGTCGCGCCGGCCTTGCAGAATCCCGACTGGCTGCAGCGGCTGCGCGCGCGCGTCAGCATGCCACCGCAGGGCAGCGGGGATCCCTACTTGGACCTCGTCATCCGCGGCGATATGCCGTTTTTGGATCGAGACCCTTTGCGCACGGCGGTCCGCCGGCTCTTGAATCCGGACGCGCCGCGACCCGTTCTCATCGTCACCGGGCCGCGATACTGCGGCAAGTCTTGGACCGCCAACTACATCGAACATCTTTGCCGGTGTCGGCGCAAGAAATTGCGATATTGCGCTTTTGCAGTGCGTGACGAACGCGATCGGCCGACCGTACTGCAGATCGCCCGCGACTATATGACAAAGCTTGGCGGCGATCCGGATGCACTGCCACCGCAACAGACGAATGAAAAAAGATGGGCGACGGAGCTGGCCAACAGCGTCTGGCGTCAGATCATCAAGGCCAGCGAAGGATGGGACGGCACGTGGATTCTGGTGCTCGACGGAATCAACAAGGACAGGATTGATCCCGAGATCAGCCAGTTCGTCGTGCAGCTTGCGGGCAACATGACGTCCGGCGGCGTCAACATGCTTCGGCACCGCCTGGTACTTTGCGACTTCGACGAAGCCGCAGCGTCGCCATTCCGTCTGAATATGAGGCGTATCAGCCTCGACGGCGTGAGCCGGAGCGATATGCGCGCCGAGCTGGTCCGCATGCTAGCGGGCGTTGGTCGCCCCGACGCTGAGATTCTCGCCAATACGATTATCGGCGAGCTCGCCGGCACGCTGGAAGACCTGCGGGACGTCGGTACGGCCTGCGGAGATATCCTGCAGAGCATTGCGGAGGGAGCATGAGTCCCTCTCGACGCTCTCGCCGGAAGACTCGCACGTCTTCGCGAGTTCGCCGCCCGCGGCGGGATCCCGAAGAACATCGCGGCGAGAGCACGACCACCACCCCGGCCAAGTCGACCGAACAGGTGCTCGCACGCTTTCACGAGTTGCAATCGCGCCGCAAATCGTCCGTGGTCGAAGATACGGCCGACGATCTGCGATGGCGCTATCGCAAGGCCGCGGCGGTGCTAGATGTCTTCGCGCTGTCCGAGCTTCGGCCGATCGGAGGACACGAGCCGCCGGCCGGCGCGGCCGTTCAAATCCTTGACGACACGGTGCCCGCGTCGGGATGGGTGGGGGAAGGTCTTCTCACCCTGCGATCCGACACGCGTCGCGAAGCGATTCGTCGTCTCGCAATGCGCGACAATCTCAAGCGGGCGCTTGCCGACAATCCCATCCGCCGTAGCACCGACGTTCAGTTGTTATTCGAGCGCTGGCTGGCGGATGGCACACTGCCGCTCGACGAAATGTCGTCCCGAGAGCTCCAGTGCTTGCGCGTGCTGTGCGATTGGGGCCTCGAGGAATTCGAGGGTTTCCCGGACCGAAGGGAGGTGGAATTCGCCTGGCGCCGGCGATCCGTCGTGGCGCCCTTCGATATGCTCGCTCGGGGATTCGTGGGCCGCGCAAAGGAGCTCGAGGCATTGCGCGAGTACGCGGGCCTGTCGCCGAGCTCGCTTTGGTCGCGCGCGCAGGCGTTTCTGCTCGGCAGCAAGTCGCCGCCTCTGGTGGTCCATGGGCCCGGCGGCGTCGGCAAGACCGCCTTGATAGCGAAGTTTATCCTGGACTATTTCGACAATCCGCGGGCGGCGCGCTTTCCCTTCGTGTATCTGCCGTTCGACGACTCCAACTTGGATCCGCGCGAGCCGTATCGGCTGATCGCCGCGACCTTCACTCAGATCGAGTCTCAGCTCACAAGCGATCCTGATGCCGCAACCGATGCAACGGTTCAAGAACCCCTGCAAAGCTTTCGCAGCACGTTCAATTCGTATCTGGGCCGTCGGGAGCGGCTCGCGCGCCGGGCCGGCAAGGCGACTTCGCAAAAGGGGCGCTTGGACGAGCTGGGGATGCTCGATCGCGTTCTGCAAACCGCGCTGAGCGAACTGCTACGCGTCGCATCGGAATTCAGTGGACGACAGGCCGACACGCGCGCCGCGCCGATCCTGTTCATCCTCGATACGTTCGAGGAGGTCGAGTTTCGCCCAGCCGCGGACCTCAAGCTGTTCTGGGAGTTCTTCGAGTTCCTAAGCAAGTCGGTCGCGGACCTGCGCATGATCATCGCTGGCCGAACCATTCCAACCGGCACAGCGATTACGCGCCGCAAGCCCCGCGAGCTCGCACTCGATGAGTTGACGAACGAGGACGCGACTGCCCTGCTGAGCCACCTCGGCTTGACCGATCCGGATGTGGTCGAGGCGGTGGTACGGCAGATCGGAACCAACCCGCTCACGCTTCGCCTGGCCGCACGCGTCCTGACCGACGAAGACACCGGCACCGAAGCGATCAAAGACATCAAGACCACGAAATTCGGTATCTTTCGTATTGGCCAGGAAGTTATTCGCGGCCAGCTCTATCGCCGCATCCTCGATCACATTCACGATCCCGACGTCCGGACGCTGGCGCATCCGGGGATGGTGCTGCGGAGGGTGACCCCCGAAATCATCGAGAAGGTGCTTGCGCCGGTGTGCGGCATCACGAACGTCACAGCCGAGCGGTCAAAGCAGCTGTTCGACACGCTGCGCAGCGAACATTCTCTGGTGCGGCTCGACCCATCTGGTGCGCTGACCTATCGCGAGGAAGTCCGGAGGCCGATGCTCGCCCTGCTGACCGCGGATAAGCCGGACGGCACGATGCGCCTGCACGAGTCGACGGTCGCGTACTACGCGCAACGAACGGACCCTACTGCTCGAGCCGAGCTGATCTATCACACGCTGATGCTCAATCGGCGAGACGACCCTCGCCTCCGTCAATATTGGGGACCGGATCTCGAGCCCCTGTTGGCGTCGTCGGCCGAGGAATTGCCGCCGGCCGGCCGGGTATGGCTGGCGTCGATGATGAGCCTGGAACTGCCCGACGAGGTGATCGAGCAAGGCCGGCAAGAAGATCGGGAAAGGATCGCCGGACGTCGCGTCCTTCGATCGTTCCGGTCCGGTGACTTCGAGAGCGCGCTCAAGTTCGCGGACCAGGTGCCGACGTTGGCTGCGACCAGCCCGCTGCAGGCGTTGAAGGCGCGAACGCTTTTCGCCCTGGATCGATCGGAAGATGCGTATGTCTGGCTGCAACAAGCCATTGCCGACTTCCCGGCATTCGGCGATCAGGCGCGGCTCGCGGAGCTGATTTGGCTCGCCGCCCAGGCCGCGTTGCGCACCAACCGTCGAGAACAGGCGGCGGCGTGGCTCGAAAACCTGATTTCGACCGCCGCTTCGGTTCGCTCGCCATTGGCATTGGTGCAGGCGTTGACCGAGATGACCGCGGTTGCCAGCGACGACGCTCGGATCGCGAAGGCCCGCGCCGATTTGGCCATTGCTCTCGGGGCGGTCAAGCGGGAGGAGGCCGACCGCGAAGCCGCGCTGATTCGTCTCGCGCTGGCGCGCATGGGTCCGTTGCCGGTCGAGCCGTGGCAGCGATGGGCGCCCAGAGTGACGTACGACTTGCTGCAAAGCATCGGCGAGAACGTCACGATCATTTCCGAGGGCGGCCGCCGGAAGGTGGCGGAAGCCTTGGCATTGTCGTCTGCGCCTCGATTGCGCGAGCTTGCGGCCTCCCTGCCCGAGAACTCCGAACCCCGAATGCTGGTCGAAGCCGGTGAAGCCTCTGCCAAGGAGGTTGGCCGGCCCAACCCGGACCGTCACGCAATTGATGCGCTTTGGGAGCTGTTCAAAGCGGAAGGCACGACGCTTGCTGCCTCGACCCTTGCAGGCCTCGATCCCGAACGGGAGCAGTGGGAGCTGGAAGCGGGCATGGAAGCAGCGCTCTGATGCCATATCTTTCTGCCGCCGAATTGAACGAGCTGCGCGACGTCCTGTCGGCCCTTACACAGGGGGACTATCTGGGCGTCCGGCCCGCGCTCATCAGCAATCTTCCAGCCCCGTTCCGTGCGGTGCTCCCGCACGCTGCCATCCCGGTCGTCCAGCTTCAGCTCGACCTCACCCGGCTCAATGAAACCGAACGACTGAGCGACGGGAAAGTGCCGTTCGTCCTCTATTTGCAGGGCGCGGTCTCCATTTTCGGCACCATCCAGGGGACCGAGCAGCTTCGCCGCTACCTTGCCCGGATTGCGCAGACATCGACCGGGTCGCCTGATGTGGCCCCCGTCACCGCCGCCGAAGTGCAGGAGGCCGTGGTCCATCAGGACGACCTGGTTCCGCTCGCCTTCATGCGGTCGGGACTGGCAGCAGCCGGCGCGGTGGCCAAGCTCCAGGTCCCGCGGTTCGAGAACGGGGTCGAGAAGAAGATCGCCGGAGAGCCGATCATTTTTCTGGGGACCGGCTGGCTCATCGCAAACGGGCTCCTGATCACCAACCATCATGTCTTCAATGCGCGCATGAAAGGCGAACCTGCCGCATCCGCACAGGATTTTCAGGCCCAGGCGCTGGGCACCGTCGTCACTTTCGACTTCGATGACGCCGCCACCCAGGGTCAGCGAGCAACCTTGAAAGCGCTGGTCGCTTCCGACGCCCAACTCGATTATGCGCTTGCTCGGCTCGACGGCGTCAATCGCACGCCGCTTTCCACCACGACCGATCTTCCGGCTCCCAAGCCCGGCCATGGGGCCGCCGCGGTGAACATCATTCAGCACCCGGATGGGAAGCCCAAGCTGTTCGCCATTCGCAATAATCTGGTTGCCGGATCGACGGACATCGATCTGCGTTATTTTACCGACACGTCTGGCGGCTCGTCTGGTGCACCCGTGCTGGACGACGACTGGCAAGCGGTCGCTCTTCATCGCGGCCACACCCTTGCAACGGGAGTCCAATTTCAGGGCAAGAGCGTCGCCTATATCAATGTCGGCACCCGCATGTCGGCGGTGTTCACCCACCTGAGAGCCAATTACGCCGGAAAAATAGCAGAGCTCGGCATCTGAACGTGTTCGGCTGCGTCCTTGGCGTCTGCGGCGACGAAGGAGAACTGGCTTGAGCGGTGGAAGGGGCTCGGATAGCCAAGACCTATGCTGGGCATGTCGCTCGATTTCCCAACTGTTGTTATCGTAATCGTCGGTGCCTTGTTGGCTGGCTTCACCACCGCTTCGCTGGTTTCGGCACTGGACTTGTTGCATCGGGCATCTGGTTGCATGCACTGCCAGCGGCGATGGTCCCTCCACTGGTCGCGCTGGCTTCCGTGGCGGCTCAGCTGGTCGGCCTCGTCACGGTTCGAAAAGCGTTCGACTGGTCACGAGCCGCGCCGTATCTCGCCGGTGGCCTAATCGGCGTTCCGCTCGGTGTTGCCGCATTGGCGGCAGCTTCGCCATTTCTGCTGCGGGCATCCATTGGTGCATTTCTCATCGCCTATGCGACTTATCAACTCCTGCAGCGCCACAAGCGTGAGATTGGAGGATGGGGTGGCAAGGCTGCCGACGCAATAATGTTCAGTTTCGTTGAGCACCGACGTCGGATCATAATACCTTTAGTTGTATCTATCCATATTCCTCTCTATAGTTGTAAGAGCCGGTACGCCCGGAGCGGCAAGGCCGCTCACGCGCGCTTGGTCGAGCGTTGAGCGGGACCGTCTACGTCCGGTCGTCGGGCCCAAGAGTTCGTCAGCGGAGGATGCCATGACCGCCTCACGTCGCGATTTTCTCTCTGCACTCGCCGCAACCGCCGTCGCGCCCGCGCTGGTTTCGCTCGCAGCGACCAGCGCCGCGGCGCAAGCGAGCGGGCCGACGCGGCTGCCATTACAGGATTTCGTCAAGAACGCGAAGCTCGTGGAGTCCCTGCGGCGCGGCGTGCAGGTGATGCGCAGCAGGCCACCGTCCGACCCGCGCAGCTGGACATTTCAAGGCGCGGTTCACGCGATCAGCGATCGTCTGCTGGCCGACATTCTTCTGTCGGATCCCAAGGTCGCGCTCGTCGACCAGGAAAAGTTCTGGAACCGTTGCCCGCATTTCGGGGCGAATTCGGCCGAGTTCACGATCTGGCATCGGGCCTATCTCTTCTACTTCGAACGCATTCTTCGCGACGCCGCGCAGGATGCGGACCTCGCGCTGCCGTTCTGGGACTACAACAATCCGAATGCGGAAACGATCGAGCCGAGCACACGCCTGTTTCCGCAACTGTTTGCCAATCAATTCCTCGACGCGCCCACCAACCGACAGCCAAACCCGCTCTTCCATCCCAACCGGGAGCAGGCCTTCACCAGCGGCCGCTTTCTGCTCTCGCCGTTGGCCGTCGACATTCGCGACACCATCGCGCAGAAGTCGTTCTTCGGGGCTACCGAGACGGAGGGATTCGCAGGCGGCGTCTCCGACAACGATCCAGGTACCCAAGGGTTCGTCGAGCGACGCCCGCACAACCAGATCCATTTCGCGGTCGGCGGCGTGATCGGGGACGTGGCAGGAGCCATGGCCGACGTCCCGACGGCGGCGTTCGATCCGATCTTCTGGGTGCATCACTCCAACATCGACCGCCTCTGGGTCGAGTGGTCCTGCAGCAGGGACAAGGACTGGGGCACCCTCCCGAGCCGCGACTGGTTCGAGGCGCGCCCGTGGTTCTTCCACGACTTCGATCTCTCAGTGAAAAACGAGCAGAGACTCCACTATGTGCAGCACCGCAACCTCGGCATCCGATACCAAGGCGAGGACCCGAGCTGTGTGCCGTTGCAGTTGCCCCCTGAAATCGTGGGGCCGGTTGTCGCTGATGCGGCCGCCCGGGTCCGTCCGTTCGCGGCTACCGAAGCCTTGCGCGTCGACGCGGGAGTTCAAGCCTCCGCGTTGCAACCGGCGACGTTCGTCATCGGCGGAAGCGCGCTCGCCAGGCTCGATCAAACGGTAAGAACCACGGTGCAAGGCGCCGCATTGCGGCAAGGCGACCAGAAGATCCTGCTCGAGGTGCAAGAGCTGACGTTCGATCGGCCGCCCTCGGCGGGATTCGACCTCTATGCCAATCTCGCGCCGGGCGAGACGCCGAACCGGCAATCGGCAAAGTTCATCGGCACGCTGGCGCTGTTTGGGCTGGGCCAACAGAAGGACACCGCGCGCGCCCACGCCCATGGCGGCGGACAACTCTTCGACATCAGCTCGATTTTCGCAAGCGGAAGCGCGCCGAGCGAGCTCACGATCCACGTCGTGCCGTTCGACCTCCTGACGCCACGCGGGAACGCCGCGCCGCTGCGACGGCCCGACGCCATCCGCATCAAGGGCTTCCGGATCGTCACCATGTCTCGGCTCTGATCGCCATCCAAACGCGACGGCCGGCGAACACTTCCCGATCTCGGTTTTGCCGGTCGGGCGTTGGGCAGCGACGTGCCCGCCTACGTCACTTCGCCGGCACCGCGTCGCTCGGGGTCCAGCGTTTGCCGAAGGCCGGCTCCTTGTAGGGCGTCGGCGGCAGCTGCCAGGTGCCGGTCGCCGGCGGCCGCACCTCGGCGTCGACATGCACGTCGAGCAGGAACGGCTTGTTCGACTTCACGGCGTGCTCGAGCGCGCCCTTGAAATCCTCCGACTTGGCGACGGTGAGCGCGTCGACGCCGCTGGCGCGCGCCCAGGCGGCGAAGTCGGGATTGTACGGCGTCTTGTTGGCGCCCTGGTAGAACGCGGTGCCGAGCTCGCGGCCGCCGAACATGCCGATCTGGATGTCGCGGATCGAGGCCCAGGCGAAATTGTTCCAGATCACCCAGACCACCGGGATGTCGTACTCGGCGGCGGTGCACAGCACATGCGGCACCATGGTGAAGCAGCCGTCGCCGGTGACCGCGACGCAGGGCCGCTCGGGCGCCGCGAGCTTGGCGCCGAGCACGCCGGCGGCGCCGAAGCCCATGCCCGAGAAGCCCCAGGAATTGAGCATGGTCTGCGGCCGGCGCGCCTTCCAGAACTGCATGTACCAGTTGTGGCTCACTCCCACATCGCAGGCGAGGATCGCGTCCGCCGGCAGCACCGCCTGGCAGTCGGCCAGCACCCGCTCCGGCCGGATCGGCGAGGCGTGAAGGTCGAAATTGGGCCGCGTGAACTTCTCCCACTCCGCCTGCCATTTCTTGATATCCGCGTGCCAGGGCGCCAGCCCGCCCGCGCGCGGCGCGCGGCGGTCGAGCTCGGCCAGGAGCTGGCGCAGGAACGTGCGCGCATCGGCGAGGATGCCGAGGTCGGGCGGGTAGTTACGCCCCAGCTCGGCCGGATCGAGATCGACATGGATCAGCTTGCTGTGCGGGAAGTTCCACGAATAGCCCGGGATCCACGACGACGCCGAGCGGTCGTCGAAGCGGGCTCCGATCGCGAGCACCACGTCGGCGTGGCGGCCGGCCTCGTTCGCCGGATAGGCGCCGTTGCGGCCGATGAAGCCGAGCGACAACGGGTCCTCCATATCGAGGCAGCCCATGCCGTTCGGCGAGGAGATCACCGGGATCTGCAGCCGGTGGGCAAACGCGGTGAGCTCGCGCGAGGCTTCCGACAGGGTGACGCCGTGGCCGACGAAGATCACCGGGCGTGCGGCCTTGAGGATCATCTCGACCGCGCTCGCGACTTCATCCGGCGAGGCGCCGCTGCGCTGCGCGTTCAACGCCGGCGCCGCCACCGGCAGCTCGACGTCGTCCTCCTCCTGGAAAACGTTGAACGGAATATCGACGTTCACCGGGCCCGGCCGCCCCGACAGCATCGTGGTCATGGCCTGGCGCAGCGCCAGCGGCAACATGTCGACCCGGGTCGGCTGGAAGCTCCTTTTCACCACCGGCCGGATGATGTTGGGGAAGTCGGCCTGGTAGTGGCGGTTGATCTCCTGGAACGGGCTGCGATTGAACTGCGAAGTCGGCACATTGGCGGTGATCGCGAACAGCGCCGAGGAATCGCTCAGTGCCAGCGCCAGCGGCATCACGATATTGCACGAGCCGGGCCCGCAGGAGGTGAGCGTCGCCACCGGCTGGTGGCGGACGCGGAAATAGGCGTCCGCCATGTGCGCCGCCACCTGCTCGTGGCGCGGCGAGACCAGCTTGATCTTGTCGCGCGCGCCGTAAAGCGAATCGAGCAGCCCGACATTGCCGTGCCCGCAAATCCCGAACACGTAGGGGATGTCGTTCTCGATCAGGTACTCGGTGATCAGATCGGCGCCCTTCATTCGAGGCATTGGTTTCACCTGTGAGCGAGGGTCAACCCCGGAGCGGCGTGTCATCTGCCGCTTGGCGCGATGCCGCTCGGGGCGGGTCGTTTGTAACATCGGCCGGATGCCTCGTCATGCCGTTATTCGGGAGCCCGGTTGCGCGCCTTTGCCCCGTTGCTTCGCCTGATGACCGCAGTGTTAGATCAGGTCGATCGCGCCACCAACCGATCAGGTGCCGCGAAGAATTGGCGAAAAACGAGTGCCATAGTCGATTGGGGCTATTGATGAGCAGCAAAGAAACGACTGCCAACAGCAAGCCGGTTCGTGACCTCGAGGACGCAATCTTCACCCTCGAGCCGGACGATGTCGACGCCAGGCGGCTCAAGCGGCGTCTGCTGCTGCGGCGGTTCTGGCACACTGCCTCCCGCTACTGGGGCAAGGACGGCCCCCGCCTCGCCTGGCTGCTGCCGGGACTGATCCTGCTGACCGTCCTGCTCAATCTTGCCACCGCCTATGGCATGAACGTCTGGAACCGCTCGATCTTCGACGCGCTGGAGAAGCGCGATGGCGGCACGGTGCTGTTCCTGACGCTGATCTATTTTCCGCTGCTGGTCGGAAGCGTGCTGCTCATCGTCACCCAGGTCTATGCGCGCATGACCACACAGCGGCGCTGGCGCGCGTGGCTGAACAATCATCTGCTGGACCGTTGGCTGCGCCACGGCCGCTACTATCAGCTCAACCTGGTCAGCGGCGATCACAAGAATCCGGAATACCGGATCGCCGACGACGTGCGTGGCGCCACCGACGCGCCGGTCGATTTCGCGACTGGCGTGCTCAACGCGGTGCTGCTGGCGGCGACCTTCATCGGCGTGCTGTGGGCGGTGGGCGGCTCGCTGACCATCAACCTTGGCGGCGTCGGCATCACGATTCCAGGATTCCTGGTGATCGCCGCCATCCTCTACACGGTGATCGCCAGCGGCTTCATGATTTTCATCGGCCGCCGCCTGGTCAACGTGTCCGAGCGAAAGAACCAGGCCGAGGCGGAATACCGCTACGTGCTCACCCGACTGCGCGAGAACGGCGAGAGCATCGCGGTGCTGGGCGGGGAAGCCGAGGAGCGCCGCACCATCGATCGATCGATGGCGGGCGTGCTGCGGCGCTGGCGCGATCTCTGCATCCAGACCATGCGCACGACCGTGGTATCGCAGACCAGCAGCTATGTGGTCCCGGTTTTGCCGATCATCCTGTGCGCGCCCAAATTCCTCGACGGCTCGATGACGCTCGGCGAGGTGATGCAGGCGGTCTCGGCCTTCGGGATCGTGCAATCCGCGTTCAACTGGCTGGTGGACAACTACCCGCGGCTCGCCGACTGGGCGGCGGCGGCGTCCCGCGTCGCCTCGCTGATGACCTCGCTCGATGCGCTGGAGACGGCGGAAGGCCCCGACGGCGGCGGCCGCATCGAGCGCACCGGCACCAAGGACGTGGCGTTGCGGCTGCGCGACCTGTCGGTCACGCTCGACGACGGCACCGCGGTGGTCAAGGCGCCCGAGGTGGCGATCGCGCCGGGCGAGCGGGTGCTGGTCGCGGGCGAGACCGGCTCCGGCAAGAGCACGCTGGTGCGCGCGATTTCCGGCCTGTGGCCGTGGGGCGAAGGCCACGTGCAGGTGCAGGACGGCGCCAAGATCCTGCTGCTGCCGCAGCGCGCCTATGTGCCGACCGGCACGTTGCGGCGGGCAGCGACCTATCCGGCCCCGCCGCACGAGACCAGCTTCGAGGATATTGCCAAGGCGTTCGAGCTGGTCGGCCTTCCGCATCTCGTCGAACGTCTGGAAGAGGACGCACCGTGGGACCAGATCCTCTCGGGCGGCGAGAAGCAGCGGCTCGCCTTTGCGCGGCTCCTTCTGCACCAGCCCGACATCATCGTGCTCGACGAGGCAACCTCGGCGCTCGATCCGGCGAGCCAGGACCGGCTGATGGCGCTGCTGACCGAGGAGCTCCACGCCACCACCTTCGTCAGCGTCGGCCACCGTCCCGAGCTCGAAGCGTTCCACGACCGCAAGATCGTGCTCGAACGCCGGCACGACGGCGCGCGCCTGGTCACCGACGTGGAGCTGATCGTCAAGCCCGGCGGCGGCCCGCTCATCCGGCGCTGGCTGCGGCGGCGCGAACGGGCCCGGGCGGCGCCGGCCGCGACGTGAGCGCTACCCGACGCGGAACAGCTTTTGAGCCAGCCCGCCGTTGATCGAGGCGACCTGATCGGGCTTGAGCCCGGCGGCGGCGACGATCTTCATGGGCTCCTCCTCGCCGATCGGGAACGGCATGTCCGAGCCCATCATCACACGGTCGGCGCCGATCATCTCCACGACAAATCGCAGCACCCGCGGGTCGTGCACGATGCTGTCGGTATAGAGCAGGCCCAGCCCTTCGGCCGGATCGGCGATGCCGGGCGTGATCTTGTGGTTGCGCTTGAGGCGCCCGAGCACGAACGGAAGCCCGGCGGCGCCGATCGGGACGAAGATCTTGGCGCCGCGGTAGCGCGTGACATGGCCGCTGCACAAGAGCCGCGCCACCGCGACGATGGCGTCGGTCACGCGGCCGACGCCATTGGCGAGACCATAGTCGTTCACTCGGGCATCGCCGGCGTCGTAGCTCGGATGGATGTGGATGACCGCGCCGGTCTCGTCCGCCGCCGCCCAGAACGGATCGAGGTCGGGAGCGTCGAGCACGCTCCAAAGCCCGCGCGGCAGGGTCGAGATCATCAGCCCGGGAAAGCCGGCCGCGATGGCGGACTTGAGCACGGCGGCGGCGCGGGCGCCGTCCTGCAAAGGCGCGACCGCGAGCGGCACGAAGCGCGGCTGCGCCTTCGCCGCCGCCAGTTGCGCCTCATTGATCAGCCGGCACCAGGCCTCTCCTTCGGCCGGCGGCAGCTCGTAGCCGAACCAGTCGGGCCAGCCGCCGACCACCTGGCGGTCGATGCCCTGCTTGTCCATCCAGGCGATGCGACCGCTCACGTCGCTCAGCCCTTTCATGATCGGCCGGCTCGGCTTGCCGCCGGCGAAGGCGAGCGCCAGGCCGCCGCCGTCCTCGACCAGACGCAGCGAGGGAAAACGCGCGCGCTCCTTGCGGATCGTCGCCAGCAGATCGGGCGGCACCAGATGGCCATGGGTGTCGATGATCATCAGGACTCCTCAGACGGCTCGTGCTTTGTCGCGCGCGGCGGCGATCAGGTCGCCGAGCCGCGCGATCCTGATCGGCAGGTCGTTGATCACGATGCCAAGCGGCTTGACCGCGTCGTTGACGGCACTGGCGATCGCCGCCGGCGCGCCGAGATAGCCGGATTCGCCCGAGCCCTTCTGGCCGAGCACGGTGTGCGGCGACGGCGTCACGTGATGGACGATCTCGACCGGAGGCACCTCGTGCGACGACGGCAGCAGATAGTCCATGAAATTCTGCGCGATCAGCTGGCCCTCCTCGTTATAGGCGAACTCCTCGTAGAGCGCGGCGCCGATGCCGTGGGCGATGCCGCCCATGGTCATGCCGCGCACGATCTTCGGGTTGATCACGGTGCCGCAGTCGTGGCCGACCACATAGCGCCGGATCTCCGGCTTGCCGAGGTCGGGATCGATCGCGACCAGCAGCAGGTGAAACTCGAAGGCAACGCACGGATACATCTGCACTCGGCCGTCCGACGTGGGCAATTTGCCGCCAGTCGGCACCTGCATGACATGGGTGAAGGCGAGCCCCGGCTCGGTGTCGGGGGGCAGGCGGTGGAAATTGCGATGCGCGATAGTCACAAGCTCCAGCCACGTCCGCCGATTTTGCGGCGCGCTCTTGTCGGACACGTCGCCGCCGCCATAGACAGCACGCTCGGGCGCAATGCCGAGGTCGTGCGCCGCGATGGCGACGAGCCGCGCCTTGAGCTTCTGCGCGGCGTGGAAGGCGGCGCCGCCCAGCATGATCGCCATGCGGCTGCCCACCGGGCTCTGGCTCGGCAGCGACGCCAGCGAGTCGGGCCGCACCACGCGGATGCGGTCGGGATCGATCTCCAGCACCTCGCCGATCACGGTGCCGACCAGGGTCTCGTGCCCCTGCCCGGCCGAGAGCGTATGGATGGTCGCGGTGACGGCGCCGCTGACATCGACGTTGACGCGGCAGGAATCGGTGTAGGTCGTGGTCGTGTTCTTCGGGTTGAGCAGCGGCTCGAAGGTCGAGTTGGCGCCGCTCGGCTCGAGGCAGGCGGCGATGCCGATGCCGGCGAGGAGCCCCTGCCCGCGCAAGCGGTCGCGTTCCGCCACCAGCCCGGCGTAGTCGGCGCGGGCCAGCACCTTGTCGATCACCGCGTGGTAGTCGCCACTGTCATAGGTGGTGCCGCTCGGGATCAGGTAGGGAAACTCATCGGCGCGGATCAGGTTGCGCCGCCGCACCTCCAGGCGGTCGAGACCAAGACGATCGGCGACCGCCTCGATCATCCGCTCGATCGCGAAATTGGTCGGCGACTGGCCGAAGGCGCGCACCGCCTCCTGCACGGTCTTGTTGGAGGTCACCGCGATGGCGCGGTACTGCACGCTGTTGATGCGGTACGGCCCAACGATCGCGCTGATCGGCTTGCCGAGCTGGAACGGCGAGCGGCCCGCATAGGCGCCGACATTGTCGAGCGCCCGCATTTTCATCGAGCGGACGACGCCGGTATCGTCGAAGGCGGCCTCGATATCGAAGTTGCGCTCGGGCCCGTGGGCGTCGCCGCCGCGCATGTTCTCGAGCCGGTCCTCGATCAACCGCACCGGGACGCCGAGCCGGCGCGAGAGGTAACCGACCAGCACGGTGTGCTTGATGCCGCGCTTGACGCCATAGCTGCCGCCGACGTCGACGTCGTTGTAGACCCGCACCGCAGAGCCGGGAAGCTTCAGCGCCGCGGCGATCTGGTCGGGGTAGCGAGGCATCTGCACCGAGGCCCAGACGTCGAGGATCTCGCGCCAGGGGTCCCAACTCGCCAGCACGCCGAAGGTCTCGATCGGCACGGTGGAGCTGCGCCCCCACTTCACCTTGAGCGACAGGTGGTGCGGGCTGTCGGCGAAATCCTTCTCGACCGCGCCCCAGACGAACGTGCGGTCGAGCAGCACATTGGAGCCGTGATCGGCGTGCACCGGCGGGCTCTCGGGCGCGAACGCCTCCTCGCCGTCGAGCACGAACGGCAGTTGCTCGTACTCGACAGCGACCGCCTCGGCGGCGTCCTCGGCGAGCGCGCGGGTATCGGCGACCACCGCCGCCACCCACTCGCCCGCATAGCGCGCCACGTCGACCGCCAGCGGGCGGCGCGGCACGTTCGGCGTATCGAGGCCCGCCATCAGCGGCACGGTCGCGGCGGCAAGCTCGCGGCCGTCGAGCACGTAGTGCACGCCGGGAAGGCGGAGCGCCGCAGCCTTGTCGATGGCGACGATGCGCGCCGCCGGATAGGGACAGGTCACCAGCGCCACGTGCCGCGTGCCCGGCAAGGCGACATCGGCCGCGAACCGGCCCTTGCCGACCACGAAGCGGCGGTCCTCGCGCACGCGGCGGTCGGTCGATACGAAGCGGAACGGCGCTGACGGCGCGCTCATGGCTGCGCCGCCGGCTGGTTGAGGCCGCGTCTGCGCTCGGCCGTGAGCGCGATCGCCTCGACGATCTGGGCGTAGCCGGTGCAGCGGCAGATGTTGCCGGAGATGGCGTCGACGATCTCCTCGCGCGTCGGCGCCGGGTTGTTGGCGAGAAGCGCATGGGCGGTGAGGATCATCGCCGGCGTGCAATAGCCGCACTGCACGCCGTGGGTCTCGCAGAACGCGTCCTGGATGGGTGCGAGCTCGCCCGGTCCCGGCGCCACACCTTCAATGGTGGTGATCTTGATGCCGTCGGCCTGCACCGCAAAGACCAGGCACGAGCGCACCGGCACGCCGTCGAACAGCACGGTGCAGGCCCCGCACACGCCGTGCTCGCAACCGGCATGGGCGCCGGTGAGCCCGAGCTGGTCGCGCAGGCAATCGAGCAACGTGGTGCGCGGCTCGACCTCAACCGTCTGCGCGCTGTCATTGACCGCCAGCTCAACCCGCATGCGCGCTCCGTGCTTGCGCCGCTTGCTGAGCATCCATGATCGCGCGCACGGCGAGCGACCGGGCGACGCGCCGGCGATAGCCGGCGGAGGCGTGAAGGTCGGCCAGCGGCTCGATGTTGGCAAGCGCCTCGCCCACCACCTCGCGCGCCGCCGCTTGCGTGATGCGCGAGCCCACCAGCGCGTCGGTCGCGAGGCGGATCGGCACCGGGGTGGCGGCGCCGACGCCGGCGGCGAGGCGCCGGCAGCGGCCGTCCTCGTCCAACGCAATTTGCGCGGCCGCGGCCACGAAGGCGAAGTCGCTCTGCCGCGCGCTGACCTCGTGGAAGCCGACGCCGATGCGCGGCTCACGCCACACCGGAAAGCGCACCGAGGTGAGACAGCCGGCCTGCGGCAGGGCGGTCATCATCGGTCCGGTGAAGAAGTCGGACGCGGCGACGTCGGTGGTGCCGGCGTCGTCCCGGTAGCTCAGCGTGGCGCCGAGCGTGACCGCAACCAGCACGATCTCGGCCGCCGAATCGCCATTGGCGAGCGAGCCGCCAACCGTGCCGCGGGCGCGGGTCGGCGCATGACCGACGAACGGCATGGCCCTGGCGAGCAGCGGCAGGTTGGCGCGGACGATCGGGTCGCGCTCGACGACGCATTGCCGCGTGGTGGCGCCGATCGCGACCGCGTCGCCGTCCTCGCGCACGAAGGCGAGATCGGCAATGCGGGCGATGTCGACGAGCAGCTTGGGGCGGGCGAGCCGCATCGCCATCAGCGGCACCAAGGTCTGCCCGCCGGCGATGATGCGGGCGTCGTCCTCGGAGGCAAGCAACGCGCAGGCTTCGTCGAGGCCCGCGGGTCGCGCGTATTCAAACGACGCAGGTTTCATCGGCTCGGACGCGTTTCGACAAGCTTCTTCGTTTCCCGATGAGGGCGGGCGGGCCGCGGTCTTAGCATCATTTCGGCGCGGACGCGGTTGCCTAGTTTTTAGGCAAGTCAGGCCGCCAGCAAGCAGGCGGGTCGCAGGCGCTGCCCGCAAGATCGCTGTCCACAGGCAATTCTACATATGTCTCAGCGCCTTACCCCTGTGCAATCGGTCGCGGCCGGGTCTGGCATGACCTTTGCGGACTCTCCCGCAAGCCAGCTTTTTTGCACCGGGAGAACTCAGATGAAGCGCCGCGAATTTCTCAAGTCGATGACCGCGTTGGCCGGGGCCGGCATGGTGGGAGCACCCGCCATCTGGTCGCCCGCCAAGGCGCAATCGCGCCAGGAAACCCTGCTGATCGTCTCCGAGAGCGGCCCCAACAACATCGACATCCACGGCGTCGGCACCAATGTCCCCGGCTACGAGGTGTCGTGGAATTGCTACGACCGGCTGATCAGCCACGAGATGAAGACGGTCAACGGCACGCCCTATTACGACCGCGACAAGTTCAAGCCGGAGCTCGCCGAGGACATGAACGTCGGCGACATGTCGGTGACCTTCAAGCTCAAGAAGAACGCCACCTTCCAAGACGGCACGCCGGTGAAGGCCAAGGACGTGAAGTGGTCGCTCGACCGCGCCGTGACCGTCGGTGGCTTCCCGACCTTCCAGATGGGCGCCGGCTCGCTCACCAAGCCCGAGCAGTTCGTGGTGGTCGACGACAACACCGTGCGCGTCGATTTCCTGCGCAAGGACCGCCTCACCGTACCCGACCTCGCGGTGATCGTGCCGGCGATCTACAACTCCGAGCTGGTGAAGAAGCATGCGACCGAAAAGGACCCCTGGGGCCTC
>JBEVIH010000107.1:0-20042 GCA_040510815.1 Xanthobacteraceae bacterium
GGCATCGAGGGCGGCTTCGGCGTGCCGCTGGCGGCGTTCACCTTCGCGCATGGCGGGCCGCGCATCGACACCGCGCCGCCGCAGCTCGGCCAGCACAACGACGAGATCCTGCGCGAGCTCGGCCTCGCCGGCGGCCAGCCGCGCGCGCACGCGGCGGCGTCCTGACTACTCCGGCGGTTTCTTCGGCTTGTCGTCCAGCCGGGCCGGCGTTTCCGGCATCAGCCCGGCGCGCTGGCCCGCCAGCGTCTCGCGGCCGGTGAGCTCCCAGTCGCCCTTGGCGGCGCGCCGCGCGAAGGTCTCCCAGCGGTCGGTCCAGTCGCCCAGGCTGTAGCCGTGCCACGGCGAC
Source organism: Xanthobacteraceae bacterium (assembly GCA_040510815.1). Lineage (GTDB taxonomy): Bacteria > Pseudomonadota > Alphaproteobacteria > Rhizobiales > Xanthobacteraceae > VAZQ01. Next base: position 347 of record JBEVIH010000107.1, read on the forward strand.
TGCACGGCGAGCGGGTAGAGGTCGAGCTCCTCCCACAGCGCGCGCGCATGCTCCATGTATTCGCGCGTCGGCAAAGCGAGCGGCGCCATCGGATATTTACGTGTGGCGTCGATCAGCAGTCCTGAATCCGATGTCTTGGGTCCGTACTGCGCGCCCTGCACGCCGCCGCGGTGCGGCACCAGATGCACGTCCTCGATCGGGTTGGTGCGATAGGCGAGCGACCACAGCACCGCGTCCATGCTCGTCGGATCGATGTCCTCGCTGACCGCGATGACGATCTTGCCGCAATTGGACTGCAGGGTGGCGGCGCCGTGCAGCCCGCGCCAGACTTCGGTGCGCGGCGTGTCCTCGGCGTATTGCAGGAAGATCACCGGCCGCAGGTTGGTCAGCCGCTCGTGCATCACCACGCGCCGGATGCCCTTGATCGACAGCCGGTCGCGCAGGTGGTTGAGGAACAGCGGCTCGTAGGCCACCTTCTTGATCACGCTCGACTCGCTCGGCGTGACCTGGCTGATGATCGAGGTGAAGACCGCCGCGCGCTTGTGGGTGATGGCGGTCACCCGCATCGGCATGTTGAAGGCTTCCAGCGCCACGTAGCCGTTGCTCTCGCCGAACGGCGCCTCCGGCTCGAGCTTGTCGGGGTCGATCAGCCCTTCGATGACGATCTCCGCCGACGCCGGCACGTCGATGTCGATGGTGACGGCCTTGGCGATCTCGATCGGCGTGCCGGCAACCGCGCCGGCCACGCCCAGCTCGTCCATGTCGATGGCGAGCTTCTGCGGCCCGGTGAACATCACCACCGGCGCGCAGCCGATCACGATCGCGATCGGCATCGGTTCGTGCCGCTTGCGATACTTGAGCCAGTGCAGATAGCCGCCGGCGCCGGTCGCCTCGCGCGCCACCATCCGCACCACCAGCCGGTCGGAGGCCTTCAGCGCCGCCCGGTAGGTGCCCATGTTCTGGATGCCGCTGTCGGGATCGCGGGTGATGCACAGCGTCGCCGTCAGATAGGGCGCGGAATCGAATCCGGGCGTCGATACCGGCACCGGCAGCCGCGCCAGCCCGCCGCCGGGCTTGCGCAGGTCGTCGCCGGTCTCGACCATCTGCTGGCACGCCGGCGAGGAAACCGCGACTGGCGCAATCGGATTGTCGATCGCCCGCATCCAGGCGTCGCCGATCTCCGCCACCGTCTTCCCCATGCCGACCGCGTAGATCTCGGGCGAAGCGGCGAGCGCGCCGACCACCACCGGCATGTCGTAGCGGCGGCCCTTGCCGTCGATCACATTGGTGAACAGGAAGGCCCGCCGCTTGTCCTCGGGGACGCCGCCCAGGAACTGCCAGCGCACCAGCGGGTGCAGCTCGGTGTCCTTGTTGATCGGCCGGTCGATGCGGACCAGCAGCCCCTTGGCCTCGAGGTCTGCCAGGTGCTCCTGGAAATCAAGCCGCGGCCCGCCGCCCGGCTGCAGGCGGGAGCGGCGCAGATCGGCGGGCTGGTCGAGCATGTCCGACGTCCGGTTCCAAAGGAGTCGCATCAGCTTCACGCAACCGTATCATGATCCGAATTGGCGGGCACGGCTACTCGATCTGGCGGGCCGGATGCATTATCTTGCGGTCCCGCCTCCCGCCCCCAGAGCAACGGAACCCATGACCACACCGACGATCGACGTTCACGCTCACATCCTGACCGAAGAGACCATCCGGCTGCTGCAGCGGGAATCCCCCAAGGCGGCGCCGAAGCTGAGCGACGTCGATGACCAGTTCGGCACGCTCGACGTGGCCGGCAGCGTCTACCGGCACTTCCCGCGCGGCGGCTGGGACCTCGATCGGCGCTTCCGCGACATGGCGGCCGCCAAGGTCGACATGCAGGTGCTGTCGGTCTGCCCGCAGACCTTCCTCTATGCGCAGCCGCCGGCCTTGGCGGCGGCGTTCGCGCGCATCCAGAACGAGCAGCTGGCGAAGCTGGTGAAAACCCATCCCGGCCGGTTCCAGGGGATCGCCACGGTTCCGATGCAGGCGCCGCAACAGGCGGCCGACGAGCTGCGTCATGCAATGACCGTGCTGGGCCTGCGCGGCATGCAGATCGGATCGAACATCGCCGGCAAGAATCTCGACGATCCGGAGCTCGAGCCGGTCTGGGCCGCCGCCGCCGAGCTCGGCGCCTTCATCTTGCTTCATCCCATCAACGTGGCGGGAATGGACCGGCTGGGTTCCTACTATCTCAACAACCTGATCGGCAATCCGCTCGACACCACCATCGCGGCCGCCTGCCTGGTGTTCAGCGGCGTGCTCGAACGCCATCCGTCGCTGAAGATCTGCCTCGCCCACGGCGGCGGCTTCGTGCCCTACCAAGCCGGTCGCTTCTTGCACGGCTGGCACGTGCGCGCCGAGCCGAAAAAGAAACTGCCCAAGCCGCCGACCGACTCGCTGCAGCGGTTCTACTTCGACACCATCGTGCACTCGAAGGAGGTGCTCGAGTTCCTGGTCGGCAATGCCGGTGCCGACCGGGTGCTGCTCGGCAGCGACTATCCCTTCGACATGGGCATGCCGGACGGCGTGCTGCAGGTCCGCAGCCTGTCGCTGCCGGCCGCCGAGCAGGCATCGATCCTCGGCGGCCTGGCGCAGACCATGCTCGGCAGTGCCACCGGGCGGCCGTCGGCGCGCGCCGCCGGCGCCGCCTGACCGGGGAGTTCAACGCCAGAAATCGAGCGGAGGAAACGCGACATGTCCCAGCAAGCCGCTGCTGCACGCACGCCCGGCGCCAAGCGCGCGGGTGACGGCGAATACGTGTTCGATCTCGCCAAGGTGAACCATATCCTCGGCGGTCCGGACTATTCGACCGCCAACGGCGCCTGCGTCGAGGGCGACCGCATGATCGTCGGGCTGATGCGGATGCCGGCCGGCACCGGCGCAGAGCCGCATTCGCATCCGAACGAGCAATGGATCTACATTCTGGAGGGCACGTTTCGGGCCAAGATCGGCGGCCGGGAGGTCGAGGCGAAGCCCGGCTCGGTGATCTATGTCCCGTCCAATGTGGTGCACTCCGGCGGCGCGACGCCGGAGGCCGACGTCGTGTTCTTCACCGTCAAGGACGCCTCCCACAGCCTGCACGGCATCAAGGCGGGATGATCGGTAGGTTGGGTCGAGTTCTTCACGAGACCCAACAACTTCGCATGCTCAGTCATGTTGGGTCTCGCATAGCCCGCGAAGACGGGCGTAAACGCCCTTATGCTGCTCGACCCAACCTACGCAGTGCCAGTTCCAGCGACAAATCGCGCCGCCCATCGCCTGTTGCGGCGCGCAGGCCTGGTCTACAATCTGTGGGAGCCGGCCCACCGATCGCAGCGGGCGGCACCAAGGCACGAACGAGGTTGACAGGAGGAAGCGATGAAGCGGGTCGGTTGGATTCTGGCGCTGCTGGTGGTCGGGAGCATTCCGGCTTCGGCGCAGGACAAATACCCCTCGAAGCCGGTCAAGATCGTCGTGCCCTACGCCCCCGGAGGGGCGACCGACATCACCTCGCGCCTGTTCGGCGAGCAGATGCGCCAGAGCCTCGGCCAGCAGTTCGTGGTCGAGAACAAGCCGGGCGCCTTCGGGATTCTGGCGATCGAGGAAATGGCCCGCTCGCGGCCCGACGGCTACACGCTGTTCGTCGGCAACGTCTCGACCAACGCCATCACGCCGGTGCTGTACCAGAAGAAGTTTTCCGTCAACTTCGAGCGTGACGTGGTGTCGGTGTCGCGGATGGCGATCTATCCGTCCTTCCTGCTCACCACCACGCAGGGATTCGAAGCCAAGACCGTGGCCGACGTCATCGCCAATGCCAAGAAGAATCCCGGCAAGGTCCGCTATACCAGCGCCGGCGTCGGCAGCTTCCCGCATTACGACATGGAGGTCTTCGCCCGGCGCGCCGGCGTCGAGATGCTCCACATTCCGAACAAGACCGGCGCCGCCGGCATGATCAACGACCTCGTCGTCGGCGATGCGCAGGTCGCGTTCCTCAACGCCGCCAGCTCGGCGGCGATGATCAAGGCCGGCAAGCTGCGGCCGGTGGCGGTGCGCGCCGAGCAGCGCCTGGCGGACTATCCCGACGTTCCGACCCTGGCGGAGGTCGGCTTCCCGGGCATCGGCACCTTGCACTGGCAGAGCATGCTGGCACCGGCCAATACCCCGAAGGAAGTGCTGGCGACGCTCTTCAAGGCGATCGTCGATGCCTCGAAGGTCCCCTCGCTGCAGGAGGCATTCGCCAAGCAGTTCGTGAGCGTCAAGCCCAATGACTCGCTGGAAGAGTCGCAGGCATGGCTCAAGAACGAGCTCAACAGCTGGCGCAAGATCACCGCCGAAGTGAAGATCGATTTGACCGACTAGGAATGAAGCGGCGAATAGCGAGTAGCGAGTAGCGAATGGCTGCGACCTAATCCCTATTCGCTATTCGCTCTGGCAGGAGGCGTACATGACTCGATTGAGCATTCTCTTGTTGTCGGCCTGCTGCCTCGCCATCGGCGGCCTGGAGGCCGCGGCGCAGGACAAATATCCGTCGAAGCCGGTCAAGGTGGTGGTGCCGTTCGGACCGGGCAGCGCCACCGACATCGTCATCCGCATTGTCGGCGAGCACATGCGGCCGATTCTCGGGCAGCCGGTGGTGATCGAGAACAAGCCCGGCGCCTTCGGCATTCTTGCCATCGAGGACATGGCGCGGGCGCGGCCCGACGGCTACACCCTGCAGATCGGCAATCCCGGGACCAACGTGCTGACGCCGATCATCTACAAGAAGAAGCTCAAGATCGACTACGACAAGGAGGTCCTCATGGTGACGCGACTGAGCGAGGTCCCGCTCGTGCTCGCCGCCACCACCAAGGATTTCACGCCGAAGACCTATCCCGAGTTCATCGGCTACGCCAAGGCCAACCCCGGCAAGGTCCGCTACGCCAGCGTCGGCACCGGCAGCAACAATCACTACGACATGGAGGCCTTCGCCAAGTGGGCGGGCATCCAGATGCTGCATCTGCCGAACAAGGGCGGCGGCGCCGCCATCACCAACGACCTGGTCACCGGCGACGCCAATGTCGCCCTCGTCAACGCCGCCAGCTCCGGCGGCGTGATCAGGGGCGGACAGGTGCGGGCGTTGGCGGTGATGGCCGACGCGCGGCTGCCGGAGTATCCGGATGTGCCGACGCTCAAGGAGCTCGGCTATGCGACCGGCAAGGGGCTTTGGTCGGCGTTGTACGCGCCCGCCGCCACGCCGCGTGACGTGCTCGACACGCTGCACAAGGCGACGGTGCAGTCGCTCAATTCCGAGCCGGTGCAGACGGCCTTCAAGAAGCAGATGATCAAGGCCGTGCCCGATGCGTCGATCGACGCCGCGCAGGCGTGGAACAAGGCCGAGACCGCTTATTGGAGGAAAGTCACCGACGAGGTGAAGGTCGAGCTGCCGGACAATTGAGATACGGCGGAACGGGGGACAGCGCAGCCATGAAGATGGAGCCGGCGCCCGCCGTTCCGGCCTACGGCGTCGTCGTCGAGAAGGATGTCGACGTCCCGATGCGGGATGGCGCGCGGCTCAAAGCCGATGTGTTTCGCCCGGATGATGCCGGCAAGTTCCCCGCCATTTTGAATCTCGGCCCCTACCAGAAGGACAAGCTCTGGGTCCCGCCCGACACCTTGGAGGAAAAGCCCAATCCGCTGATGAACTGGGAGACGGTCAATCCGCAATGGTGGGTGCCGCGCGGCTACGCCGCGGTGCGGGTCGATGGTCGCGGCAGCGGCAAATCGCCCGGCCAGTGCGAGCCCTGGTCGCTCGCCGAAGCGATCGACTTCTACGACGCGATCGAGTGGGCGGCGGCGCAGCCCTGGTGCAACGGCAAGGTCGGGCTGTCGGGCATCTCCTATTTCGCCATCAATCAGTGGTTTGTCGCCAATCTGCAGCCGCCGTCGCTGAAGGCGATCATTCCCTGGGAAGGTTTCGCCGATCTCTACCGCGACGCGCTGTTCCATGGCGGCCTGCTCAGCCTGTTCATGCCCAACTGGTTCGTGGCGCACCTGATGCACCACGTGGTCGGGCGGGCGTCGCGGCACCATCCGAATGCCTGGCAGACCAACACCTTGCATTTCTGGCTCAGCAACAGCCTCGACAGCGGCGCCTTCCGGGGCGCGCAAGCGCAGTGGGACAAGATCAGGGTCCCGATGTTCTCGGTCGGCAACTGGTCGGGCATGGCGTTGCACCTGCGCGGCAACACCGAGGCCTTCATGCGCGCCGCCTCCAAGCACAAGAAGCTGCGCATCCAAGCCGGTACCCACGTGCACCCGTTCTACACCGAGGACGGGCGGCGCGATCAGCTGCGCTTCTTCGACTACTGGCTCAAGGGCATCGACAACGGCGTCATGGACGAGCCGCCGGTGAAGCTCGCGATCCGCAAGGGCCGCGACGTTGTCGAGTGGCGCCACGAACAGGAGTGGCCGCTCGCCCGCACCAAATGGACCAGGCTCTATTTCGATCTGTCGGCGCCGGGGCCCGGCAGGCCCGAGAATGCCGGCGGGCTGGTCTCGACCAATCCGGACACGGTCGGCTCGCGCACCTATCCGGCGACCAGCCTGGGCTCGATGGGCTCGACCTCGGCCGCCTCCTCGCAGGTGATGGGCGGCGGCATCAAGCCCGGCATGGGCGTGGCGCTCGAGACGCCGCCGCTGCCGCAGGACGTCGAGGTTACCGGGCCGGTCGCCGCGGTCTTATGGGTCGCGAGCTCGACCGAGGACATGGACCTGTTCCTCACCATCCGCAACATCGACGCCGACGGCAACGAGGTGATGGAGACCGGCCAGCAGGGCACGCCGGTGCCGGTCGCCAAGGGCTGGCTGCGGGTGTCGCATCGCGAGCTCGATGCGGCGCTGTCGCTGCCGTACCGGCCCTACCACAAGCATCAGCGCCGGCTCTTTTTGACGCCCGGCGAGATCGTGCGGGTCGAGGTCGAGATCTGGCCGACCTCGATGGTGTTCAAGAAGGGCCACCGTATTCGGCTCGACGTGCAGCCGCGCGACGGCGTCGGCAGCGCCTCCTACATGCACTACCACGCCGACTACAATACCGGGACCAATACGGTCTATGCGGGCGGCGACAAGGAGTCGTATCTTCTGCTGCCGGTCATTCCAGACCAGGGCTGATGGGAGCCGCGGTCGTTTTACTCGGTGTCATCATCCGCGCAAGCGAGGGCTTTGCAGAAGTGAACAAGGTTCCCGGTTTGAATCCGATCTGTTCATGTTCGGATTCGTCTTTGTCTACAAGAAACCGGACTTCTGCAAAGCCCTCGCGCAAGCGGATGATCCGGTAACCACTGGACGACCGTTGTGGCACTGCCGTGCCATAACACATGTCGCCAGTGTTTACTGGATGCGCGGGCATGACGATCGCGAACAATGGGACGGCGATGACGCTTGGGGAACGGCCTGAAGCTGCGGGCGCTCCATTCTGGCACGTGCTGTTGCGCAAGGACGTGCTGGCGGGGGCGTTGTTCATGGCCGTTGCGGTTCTCGGCCTGTGGATCTCGCGCGACTACCCGATCGGCACGGCGTTCCGCATGGGCACCGGCTACGTGCCGCGGCTGTTGTGCTGGATCCTGCTCGGCCTCGGCGGCGTGGTCTTGATTGCGGGCCTGCGCGAGGCGCAGGCGCAGTTGCAGCCGTCCGCCGGCGCCGGCTGGGCCTGGCGGCCGGTCGTTTTCGTCACCGCGAGCCAGGCGATCTTTGGGCTCGCGATCGAGCGGCTCGGGCTCGTCATCTCGATCGTGCTGCTGATCGTCGTGGGCGCCTTTGCGTCGCGCGCCTTGCGGCCGCTCGAGACGGTGGTTGCCGCGCTGGTGCTGATCGTTCTGTCCTGGGCGATCTTCATCCTCGGGCTCGGGCTCACCATCCCGGTCTGGCCGGAGTGGTAGATGGAGCTGCTCGACAACCTCGCGGTCGGCTTCGCGGTGGCAATGACGCCCGCCAACCTGTTCTTCGCGCTGGCCGGCGCGCTGATCGGGACGCTGATCGGCGTGCTGCCCGGCATCGGCCCGATCGCCACCATCGCGATGCTGCTGCCGCTGACCTTCCACCTCGAGCCGACCTCGGGCCTGATCATGCTCGCCGGCATCTTCTACGGCGCGCAATACGGCGGCTCGACCGCCGCCATCCTGGTCAACCTGCCGGGCGAGACCTCCTCGGTGGTGACCTGCATCGACGGCCATCAGATGGCGCGGCAGGGACGCGCCGGCGCGGCACTGGCGGTGGCGGCGCTGGCGTCGTTCTTTGCCGGCTGCGTGGCCACCGCGCTGATCGCGACCTTCGCGCCGCCGCTCGCCAAGATCGGCCAGTCGTTCGGGGCGCCGGAATATTTCTCGCTGATGGTGCTCGGCCTGATCGCCGCGGTGGTGCTGGCGCACGGCTCGGTGATCAAGGCGGTGGCGATGATCATTCTCGGCCTGCTGATCGGACTGATCGGCACCGACGGGCAGACCGGCGGGACCCGCTTCACGTTCGGCATTACGGAGCTGACCGACGGCATCGACGTCGCCACGCTGGCGATCGGGATCTTCGGCATCGGCGAGATCATCGCCAATCTGAGCCGGCCGGAGGAGCAGCGCTCGGTGGTGACGCAGAAGATCACCCGGCTGTGGCCGACGCGCGACGACTTCCACCGCGCCTGGCCGGCGGTGCTGCGTGGCACCGCGCTCGGATCCGTGCTCGGCGTGCTGCCGGGCGGCGGCGCGACCCTGAGCGCGTTCGCCGCCTACGCGCTCGAGAAGAAATCGGCCCGCGATCCGTCCCGCTTCGGGCACGGCGCGGTCGAAGGCGTGGCGGGACCCGAGTCGGCCAACAATGCCGGCGCGCAGACCTCGTTCATCCCCATGCTCACGCTCGGCATCCCGGGCAACGCGGTGATGGCGCTGATGATCGGCGCGCTCACCATCCACGGCATCCAGCCGGGCCCGCAGATCATGACCGAACGCCCGCAGATGTTCTGGGGCATGATCGCCAGCATGTGGATCGGAAACCTCATGCTGGTGATCATCAACCTGCCGCTGATCGGCATGTGGGTGCAGCTGCTCAAGGTGCCGTATCGCTTTCTCTATCTGGCGATCCTGCTGTTCTGCGGCATCGGCGTCTACACCGTGAACAACAGCTCGGCGGCGGTGCTGCTGGCGGCGTTCTTCGGCGTCGCCGGCTACGTGTTCATGCGGCTCGAATGCGAGCCGGCGCCGCTGATCCTCGGCTTCGTGCTCGGCCCGCTGATGGAGGAGAACCTGCGGCGCGCGATGCGGATCTCGGGCGGCGACCCGATGATCTTCGTCAACCGGCCGATCAGCCTCGGCCTCCTCATCGCCGCGCTGCTGCTGTGCGTCCTGGTCGCGCTGCCGGCGATCCGCAGCAAGCGCGAGGAGGCGTTCCAGGAGCCGGCGTAGGCTCACGCTTGCTGCGCGTGGCATTCGGACGCGTCAACTTGCCCGCCGACATTCCGAAACACCTGTCCGACCAGCACTAGCACCGGACCAGGCAGCGCTATCCCGTCGAGCTTGACCGCGATATCCCCCACTGTGCCGACGACCACCGTCTCCTCCGCCCGCGTCGCATTCGCAATCGCGACCGCCGGCGTGTCGGGCGGCAGCCCGCCGGCGATCGCGCGCGCGGCAAGCTCGCCGATCGTCTTCTTCGGCATATAGACGACGGTGGTGGCGGCAGGATCGGCCAGGCTCTTCCAATCGGTGTCCTCGGGCAGGCGGCCGTTCTCGCCATGGCCGGTGACATATTGCAGGCGCCGGGCGTCGCGCCGCTGCGTCAACGACACCGCAAGCCTTGCCGCCGCGCCTTGCGCGGTGGTGATGCCGGGCACCACCTCGACCGCGATCCCGGCCGCCCGACAAGCCGCGATCTCCTCGCCGGCGCGGCCGAAGATCATCGGGTCGCCGCCCTTGAGCCGCACCACCCGCTTGCCGGCCTTGGCCAGCCGGACCATCAGGCTATTGATCTCGTCCTGCCGGCAGGACGGACCGTAGCCGGTCTTGCCGACCAGCATCTTCTTCGCCTCGCGGCGCGCGAAGTCGAGAATCTCCGGCGCCACCAGGTCGTCGATCAGGATGATGTCGGCCGATTGCAGCGCGCGCACCGCGCGCAACGTCAGGAGCTCCGGATTGCCGGGGCCGGCCCCGACCAGCGTGACGGTGCCGGCGTCGGCCGGCGTGGCATCGCCCCGCGCCCTAGCCAGCAGGGCGTCGAAATCCGACTGCGCCGGCGCGCGGTCCGGGTGCGCCACCGCGAGCGCGGTGAACGCTTGCCAGAACCGGCGGCGCGCGGCGAAGGCGAGGCCCGATGCCTGCACCGCGGCGCGCCAGCGCCGGGCGGCGTCGGCCCAGCGCGCGAAGCCGCGCGGGATCATGGCTTCGAGCTTGGCGCGGATCGCCTGGCCGAACACCGGCGCCGCGCCGTCGGTCGAAATCCCGATCACCAGCGGCGAGCGGTTGACGATGGCGCCGAACGAGACGTCGCAATAGGCCGGCTTGTCGATGACGTTGACCGGCACACCGGCGGCGCGCGCCGCATCTGCGAAGTGCCGCGCCGAAGTATCGTCATCGAAGCCGCCGACCGCGATCGCCGCGCCGGTCAGATCCGCGGGCTGCCAGGCGCGGTCATGCAGCATGACGGTCCCGCGCGGCGGATCGGTCGCGAGCGCACGAAGCTCCGCGCATGGGGTCTCGGCGTAGACGTCGACGGCGGCGCCGGCTGCGGAGATCAGCTCAGCCTTCCACGCCACACCCGCGCCGTTGCCGGCGACCAGGGCGCGCCGGCCGTCGAGCGCGAGGAAGACCGGCAGGCGCGCGAGCGGCTCCATGCGCGGCGGAGGCGCCTCAGCTGGGATGCGTGACGCGTTCATGGCTGATGAGTCGTTTGAGCTCGGGCAGGCACGATCCGCAATTGGTGCCGGCGCGCAGCGTGCGGCCGATGTCGGCAACATTTCTCGCGGTGCCCGCGGCGACCGCTTGGCGGACGGTGTCGACCGCGACCCCGAAGCAAGCGCAGATCACCGGTGCGGTCGCGCCGATCTGATCGTTCGAGATGCGTGCGGTCAGTGGCTCGCCGTCCGCTGCGTCCGCGCCTTGAAGGCCCGCCGCGTCCCAGGTCAGCGGCGCGTCGGCCGGGCCGACGCACAGACAGGCGTCGAGCTCGCCGTCGACGAAGGCGGCGGCACGATAGACGCGGCCGTCGAGCGCTTCCGCCAGCCTGGCGTCGCCGGCAAGCGCCCGATGGGCAAAATCGTGCCAGACCATGGGGCCTTGCGCGGTCGCGAGCCGGTACTCGATCCCGTCGGTGACGGCGACCCGCGCCCACCAGGTTCCCTCCGGCAGCGCGATGGCGCCGTGGGTGCGGGCGAAGCCGCGCAGCGGCAACGCGACCGGCGCGACGGCGGCCGGCGTCGCCTTGGCCTCGGGCTGGCCGGAATAGGGATCGGTGTGCGGAGCGACCAGGTCTCCGACGCGCGCGCAGGAGGCGGTCTCACCGCTCCAATGAATCGGCACGAACAGAGAGCCTTGCTGCTGGCCGTCGCTGACGACGACCTTCAGCACGCACGCGCCGTGCGGGGTCGCGACCTGCGCCAGGCCGCCATCGGTCAGCCCTGCCGCTTCGGCGTCCTGCGGATGCACCTCGACGAACGGCTCCGGCAGATGGGCCGCGAGCCGCGCGCTTGCGCCGGTGCGGGTCATGGTGTGCCACTGGTCGCGGATGCGGCCGGTATTGAGCCGGAACGGGAAGGCGGCCGAGGTCGCGTCCCGCAGCGCCGGCGGCTCGGGCACGATGAACCGTGCCTTGCGGTCTTCGGTGAAGAACCCGCCGTCGGCGAAGAAGCGGGTTTCGCGTGCCGGCTCGCCGGCGCGCAGCGGCCACTGCACCGGCGCGAGCGTGTCGTAGGCCTCCTCGCTGATCTGCGCCAGGGCGCCCAGATCGAAATCGCGCGCACCGTCGTTCTCGAACGCCGACAACGCGGCGTGCTCGCGGAACACGTCGGTCGCCGTCCGGTAGTCGAAGGCCTCGGCAAAACCCATGCGGCGCGCCACCTGCGACACGATCCACCAGTCGGGCCTGGCCTCGCCGGGCAGCGGCAGGAACGCCCGCTGCCGCGAGATCCGCCGCTCCGAATTGGTGACCGCGCCGTCCTTCTCGCCCCAGGCGGCGGCCGGCAGCAGCACATGGACGCCCGCGTTTACCGTGTCGTTCGACTGCACGTTCTCGGAGACGACGAACAGCTCGAGCTTCGCGAGCGTCGCGCGCACGGCGCCGGCGCGCGGCAGCGACACCGCCGGGTTGGTCGCCATCACCCACAGCGCCTTGATCTCGCCGCGCTCGATCGCCTCGAACATCGCGACCGCCTTGCGCCCTTCGCGCGTCGCCATGCGCGGCGCGTTCCAGAACCGGCGCACGCGGTCGATCTCGACCGCCGTGAAGCCCATATGGGCGGCGAGCTGATTGGCGAGCCCGCCGACCTCGCGCCCGCCCATGGCGTTGGGCTGGCCGGTGAGCGAGAACGGCCCCATGCCGGGCCGGCCGATCCGGCCGGTGGCGAGGTGGCAATTGATGATGGCGTTGACCTTGTCGGTGCCCTGCGCCGACTGGTTCACGCCCTGCGAAAAACAGGTGACGACCCGCGCGGTGGCGTAGAACAGATCGAAGAAGTGGGCGACCGCGTCCTCGTCCAGGCCGGTGGCGCGGGCGGTGGCGGCCTTGTCCGGCGCAATCTCGCGCGCCCGCGCCAGCGCTGCGGCAAATCCGGTCGTGTTGGCGTCCACATAGGCGGCGTCGATCGCGCCACGTTCGGCGAGGTCGACCAGCAGGCCGCAGAACAGCGCGGTGTCGGTCCCCGGCGCGATCGACAGGAACAGGTCGGCCTCGTCGGCCGTCACCGTCCGGCGCGGGTCGATCACCACCACGCGCGCGCCGCGCTCCGCCTTGTTGCGCATCATGCGCTGAAACAGCACCGGATGGCACCAGGCGGCGTTGGAGCCGACCAGCACGATCAGGTCGGCTTCGTCGAGATCCGCGTACGTGCCGGGCACGGTGTCGGAGCCGAAGGCGCGGCGGTGGCCGGCAACCGAGGAGGCCATGCACAGCCGCGAATTGGTGTCGACGTTGGCCGAGCCGAGAAAGCCCTTCATCAGCTTGTTGGCGACGTAATAGTCCTCGGTCAGCAGCTGGCCGGAGAGATAGAACGCCACCGCGTCGGGCCCGTCGCGATCGATGACGCGGGAGAGCCCTTCCGCCACCTTGTCGATTGCTTCCGGCCACGCGACCTGCGTGAACGTGCCGTCGCCCTGCCGCAGCATGGGATGCAGCAGGCGTCCCGCGAGGCCAAGCGTCTCGCCGAGCGCCGAGCCCTTCGAGCAGGTGCGTCCGAAATTGGCCGGATGGGTCGGATCGCCCACGATCGCGGCGCCGCCGCGCCCATCGGGCTGCGCGATCAGGCCGCAGCCGACGCCGCAATAGGGGCAGGTCGTGCGCACGGCCGGTTCATGCGGGACGGGCGCGTTCATCCCCGCCTCAATAGACGTCCTGCTGGTAGCGGCCGCTCTTCTTGAGATCGGCCACGAATGCGACCGCCTCGTTGGTCGAGCGCACGCCGAAGGTCGCCACCACGTCGATGAGCGCACGCTCCACGTCCCGCGCCATGTGCTTGGCGTCGCCGCAGACATAGACATGCGCGCCCTCAGCGAGCCATGCCCACAGATCGCGGCCGACCTCGCGCATGCGGTCCTGCACGTAGATCTTCTGCTCGCCGTCGCGCGACCAGGCGAGCGTGAGGCGGTTGAGCACGCGCGCGGCCTTCATGCCGGCGAGCTCGTCCTCGTAGAAGAAATCGTAGTTGCTGCGCTGGTGCCCGAAGAACAGCCAGTTGCGACCCGGCGCCTTGGTCGCCATGCGCTCGTGCAGAAAGGCGCGGAACGGCGCGATGCCGGTGCCGGGGCCGATCATGATGATCGGCAGCGACGGGTCGGCCGGCAGTCCGAAATGCTGCGCCTTCTGGAGGTAGACTTTGATCTTGTCGCCGGGGCCGACGCGGTCGGCGAGATAGCTGGAGGCGACGCCGAGGCGGGTGCGGCCGTTGACCGGATAGCGTACGGTGTCGACGGTGAGCGCGATTTTCGTGGGATCGACCCGCGGCGACGACGCGATCGAGTAGAGCCGTGGCTGCAGCGGATCGAGCGCCTCGATGAAAGCCTCCGGATCGGGACGTACGCCGGAAAATTTCTGAATGGCGGCGAGCACGTCGAGCGTGGCGGCGTCGCCGTCGGGGTCCTCGCCGGCGGCGAGCGCCTTCGCCTTCTGCCGCCGCTCGCCGCCGGTGATGTAGGAGAACAGCTGGAACAGCATGTCGGGAGCCGCCCCGAGCGACACGCCGTCGATGAGGACCTCGCGCAAGGCGCGGCCGCCGATCGGAAACTCCGCCGGCGCCGCCAGCGCCGCGATCACCGCGTCGGCAAGCGCCGGATCGTTGGTCGGGAACAGGCCGAAGGCGTCGCCGACCGCGTAGTCGATGCCGGTTCCGGTCAGATCAAATTCGATATGCCAGGTCTCCTTGCCCGAGCCCGGCTTATTGAGCCGTGTGCGTGACAAAAAAAGCGCTTCCGCCGGTTGCTCGCGCGAACGGCCCGGCGCGGCGGCCGGTGCAGCCGTAGCACCGGCAGGCGTTGGGGTCTCGGTTGGAGTCTTGGCGGTCGCCGGCGCCGGCAGGTTGCCAAGCTCCTGGTGCAGCGCCTTGAGCATGCGGGCGGTTTCCTTGCCGCCGGGCACGCAGAGATTCAGCCGCTCTTCCTTTTGTGAAAAAATCGCGTCGGAATAGTCCTGACAATTGTATCCGCATTGTCCGCAGTCCTGTTGCCCCATCGCCGCCATGAGGCGCCGGCGCAGCGGCCGGCCCTCGGCGAGCTTCATGCGTTCGGTGAGCGCCATGGCCGGGTCGTGCCATGGCGCGTCGTCGTCCTGTTCTTGGCTGTCTTGGCCCGGCAGCGCAGTGGCACCGAGATCGAGCCCGCCCGGCAGCCATGCCGCGGCCTGCTCGGGCGAGAGCGGCGTGACGCCGGGCTCGAGCGCGAGCAGGCCGGCGAACAGGCCGTTGAGCCAGACCCGCTGCTCGGCGCTGAACGGCGCCGTCTCCGGGATCAGCGAGGGCAAAGGCGCGCGCGGCGACGAGATCATTCGACCGCCTCGCTCTCGACCAGGGCGCGCAGCGCATCGACCTCATGCCGGCGGGTGAAGGCGAGAAAGCTCTCCTGCGGCGAGACCCGGTGCGCCAGATAGGCCTTGAGCATGCGCTCGACCGTGCGCGGCGCATCCTCGGCCTTGACGTCGCGGTAGAGCTCGGGCGCGATCGCCGCATCCGGGCCGAAGCCGCCGCCGACGTGGATGTGGTAGCCCTCGACGGTGTCGCCGTCCTCCGAGGTCTGCACCTTGCAGGCGAGCAAGCCGATGTCGCCGATGTAGTGCTGCGCGCAGGAATGGTGGCAGCCGGTGAGATGGACGTTGACCGGTCCGTCGAGCTCCAGGCGGGTTTCGCACCAGCGCGCGATCTCCTCGGCATGCCGCTTGGTGTCGGAGGCCGCGAACTTGCAGCCGACATTGCCGGTGCAGGCCACCAGGCCCGCGCGGATCGAGTTGGTGCTGGTGGACAGGCCGAGCGCGTCGATCTGCGCCTGCGCCGCCGCCACCTTGTCCGACGGCACGCCCGAGATGATCAGGTTCTGCCACACCGTGAGGCGGATATCGCCGTCGCCCAGATCGCGGGCGACCTCGGCGAGGCCGCGCATCTGCGCGGCGGTCATCCTGCCGACCGGCAGCACCACGCCGATCCAGTTCAAGCCGGGCTGCTTCTGCGGGTGCACCCCGATATGCGCGGCGCGATCGAAGGCCGGGCGCGGCAATAGCGCTTCGGCGGGGACGCGGTCGAGCGTGCGGCCGAGCTTTTCCTCGACCAGCGCAACGACCTTCGCCATGCCCATGCGGTCGATGACGTATTTGAGCCGCGCCTTGTTGCGGTCGGTGCGGTCGCCATGGTCGATGTAGACGCGCACGACCGCGTCGGCCACCTTGGTGGCGTCGTCCGGCCGCACCACCACGCCGGTCTCGCGCGCAAAATCCTTGTGGCCGGTAATGCCGCCGAGCATCAGCCGGAACCAGACGCCGGGCTCGACCCCGAAGCCGTCCTTCACGACGACCGCCTGGAAGCCGATGTCGTTGGTGTCCTCCAGCACCGGGATCAGGCCGCCGCCGTCGAAGCCGACGTTGAACTTGCGCGGCAGGCCGTAGAGCGCGCGCTCGTTGAGGATGTGGAAATGCCATTCGCGCGCGTAGGGGCGGGTGTCGATCAGCTCCTGCGGATCGATGCCGGCGGTCGGCGTGCCGGTGACGTTGCGGATGTTGTCGGCGCCGGAGCCGCGCGAGCACAGCCCGAGGTCCTGGATCGCCTCGACCATGGCGACCGCGTTCCTGGCCTCGACCTCGCGCACCTGCAGATTGGCGCGGGTGGTGACATGGGCGTAGCCGCCGCCATAGCGCTCGGCGAGGCCGGCAACGCCCGAAAATTGCCAGTGTGCGAGGATGCCGTTCGGCATCCGCAGCCGGCACATATAGGAGTTCTGGTTGGGCGCGACGTAGAACAGGCCGAAGAAGCGCCAGCGGAAATTGTCGGCCGGCTTCGGATACTCGTTGCTGGCCGCCTGCGCCTTCAGGCGTTCGTAGCCGTCGAGCGGGTTGAGCTCGCGCTTGAGCTTCTCCTGCTCGGAGAGCTTGCCGCCGGCGGCCAGCACACGGTCCTGTGCCCGCCGCGCCGCCGCATCGGGGCCGCTGGCTTCGGCCGCCGATGCCGTCGAAGACGTTGCTTGCGCCGCGCCGTTGCCTCGCGTCGCCTTGGCGATCTGCAGGCCGGTGACGAAGCCTTCCAGGTAGCGTTTTTGCTCGGGATCGAAGTCGCCGGACATCGCGATCCTTCTCGAATAGGCGCGCAAAAGCCGCGGGGGTTCGGCCACCCGCCCCGCGTCATTGCGTCATGCTGCAAAGCAGCAAGGACCGTGCCAGGCCCTAGCCATTGATTTATTTGGAGAATTACCCGTGCCCCGGTTCCCCGATGGTCGGGCGTGATCACCGGCACGGCATCAGGGGTGAAAATCTATGCAGGGGTCGGACAAGCTTCGTGCCTTTGGGTTTGTCCACCCCAAATTGGAACGTGACCTCCACGCCCGCCCGGTCGGCTTTGTGATCGTTGAGCTTTGGCAATGGCTTTGTTCCGCCAAAATGGCGGCGCCGACGGATCGGTCGAAAGGACCGCGGGAAGCTACGCGATTCCCGCCTTGTCGAGCGGATGCGTCGCGCGGCCGAAGCCGTCCCGTTCGGCGCCGTGCCGGCCCTTCGGAAATCTGGCGGGCTCCTCGCAAGACGCGGGAGTGAAGATCTTCTGCAGCACCTGCCGCTGCACCGGCTTCTTGATGATCGGCACCTGCCCGAAACGGCCGTCGATGCTCTCCACGCCATAGCCGGTGATGAAGACGAACGGAATCTTGCGCGCCACCAGCACGTCGGCGACCGGATAGACGAACTCGCCCCCGAGATTGACGTCGATGATGCCGGCGTCGATGTCGTCGTGCACGGCCGCGATCATGGCCTCCGACACCCGGGCGAAGGGGCCTATGACGGTGAAGCCGAGCTCCGTCAGAATGTCCCGCATCATCATGGCGACCAGGATCTCGTCCTCGACCAGCAGGACGCGGTTGCCGGTGGTGAGCTGGACGGGAAGGCCCGGCTTGTCCTCGCCGTTCGTCCGCCGTCCCTGCCCGTCGTGGGCGAACGCGCCGATCTTGTCGCCGCGCGGGACCGAAAGCGTGCAATGCAGCCCTTCCGGATTCCAGTCGAACTGCGCTTCGCCTTCGAGCTGCCGCTCGACGCTGGCGCCGATCACCCGGATGCCGAAGCCCGGCGAGGCCGGCGCCACGACCGGCGGCCCGCCGCTCTCGGCCCATCGCAGCAGCAGGCGCTCGGGCTTCAACTCCCAGGTCACCTGCACGCGGCCCGACAGCACAGACAACGCGCCGTACTTGGCGGCGTTGGTGGAAAGCTCGTGCAGGGCGAGCGCCAGCGTCTGCGCGGCGCGCGGCTCGAGCGACAGGTCGGGTCCGCTGACCACGATCTTGTCGGCGTCGCCGGTGCGATACGGTGCAAGCTCCTCGTCGGCGAGCTTGTGGAGGTCGGCGCCGTTCCAGCGGCTCTGCGCCAGTAGCGTGTGCGCGCGCGACAGTGCGCCGATGCGTCCTTCGACCGCCGCGATGTAGGATTTGATGGTGTCCGCCCGGGTCAGGCGCACGATCGATTGCACCAGCGCCAGCGCGTTGCGGGCGCGGTGATCGACCTCGCGCGCCAACAGCGCCTGGCGCTCCTCGGCCTCCTTCCGGTCGGTGATGTCGACGGTGACGCCGCTGATGCGCACGACGTGATCGGTGGCGTCGAGACTCGCGACGGCGGTGCCGACGCACCAGCGCATCTGGCCGTTCGGCCGGCACACCCGAAACTCGCTCTGCAGCGCCGGGCTGCTCTGCGCGGACGGCTTGATCGCATTCTGCAGGTGCTTCCAATCCTCCGGGTGGATCAGCGAGCGGATATTGTCCACGGTGACCGCGAATTTTTGCGGATCGACGCCGAAAATCCGGTATTGCCCGTCGTCCCAGGCGAAGTCGCCAGCGACCGGGTCCCAGTCCCATGATCCCATCTGGCCGGCGGCGAGCGCCAGGCTGCGGCGTTGCTCGCTCTGCACCAGGCGGGCAGTGGAGGATTCCAGCTCCGCGGTCCGCTCGGCGACGCGCCGCTCCAGCTCCCGATTGAGCTGCTCGAGCTGGCGGGTCTTTCGATACAGCTCCGCGAAGATCTTGACCTTGGCGCGCAGCACTTCCGGAATGACCGGGACCGGAACGTAGTCGACCGCCCCCATCTCATAGGCGCGCAGGCGGTCGACGTCGGTCAGGTGGATGGCGGAGATGAAGATGATGGCGGTGCGCTGAAACCGGGGATGCTCGCGGATCATGGCGGCGAGCTGGAACCCGTCGAGCTCGGGCATGCACACGTCCACCAGGATGACGGCGATATCCTGCTTGAGCAGTTGCTCGAGCGCCTCCCTGGCCGATGCCGCCTTGATAAGGGTCTCCCCCAATCCGGCCAGGATCGTCTCGTAGCTCAACAGCTTGGCCGGTTGGTCGTCGACCAGCAGGATATTGACCTTGTCGTCCGAAACCATCGTTTTTCTCCGCTCCTAGCGGTGAAGCCACATCCGTAGCGCCGAGAGGAGCTGTTCGGTGTTGACCGGTTTCGCGAGATAGTCGGACGCGCCCGCTTCGAGGCACTTTTCGCGGTCGCCCTTCATCGCCTTGGCGGTGAGCGCGATGATCGGCAATCGCCGGAACGCCGGGGTCCGGCGGATCACCTCGATCGTCTGGTAACCGTCCATTTCGGGCATCATGATGTCCATCAGGACGAGGGCGAGGTCCGGCGTCGATTCGACCAGGGCGACGGCCTCGCTTCCGGTGGTGGCCGTGAGCACGTGCATGCCGCGCCGCTCCAGCACGCTCGACAGCGCGAAGATGTTGCGCGCGTCGTCGTCGACCAGCAGCACGGTGCGGCCGACCAGGTCCTCGTCGGAACTGTT
>JBEVIH010000108.1:0-9656 GCA_040510815.1 Xanthobacteraceae bacterium
GCGAGCAAGAAGCTCATGATCTTCGTCGTCTCCGCGGTCTATGCCTCGGTCGCGGGTTCCTATTTCGCGCTGCTCAACGGCCACATCACGCCGGACGTGTCCGGCTTCCTGCGCTCGATCGAGCTCGTCGCCATGGTGGTGCTCGGCGGCATGGGCTCGGTCGCGGGCTCGCTGGTCGGCGCCGCGCTGCTCGTGGTGCTGCCGCAGGCGCTGACCTTCCTGCACGACTACGAGCACATGGTGCTCGGCCTCATCATCATGGGCGTGATGATCTTCCTGCGCGCCGGCATCGTGCCGACCATTGCGACGGCGTTCGCGGCGAGGCGAGCATGACCATCCTCGCCGCCGAGCACCTCTCGATCGCTTTCGGCGGCGTGCACGCCGTCGATGACGTCAGCTTGGGCGTAGCGCCGGGCCTGGTGTTCTCGATCATCGGGCCGAACGGCGCCGGCAAGACCACGTTGTTCAATCTGATCTCCGGTCTCTATCTGCCGGGGCAGGGCAGGGTGCGGCTTGCCGGCGAGGACGTCACCCGGCTCGCGCCCGAGCACCTGGCGCGGCGCGGTCTGTCGCGCACGTTCCAGAACCTGCAGATCTTCTTCCGCATGACCGCGCTGGAGAACGTCATGGTCGGCCGCCACCGCCACGAGGCGACCGGGGTTGTCGCCGATCTCCTGCACCTGCCCGCGGTCGCCCGGCAGAACCGGGGCACGCGCGCCGCCGCCGCGGCCGCGCTCGATCGTGTCGGGCTCGCGGCGATGGCGCAGCGCCCGGCCGGCGGCTTGTCCTATGGCGGACTCAAGCGGCTCGAGATCGCCCGAGCGCTGGCGAGCGAGCCCAAGGTGCTGCTGCTCGACGAGCCGGCCGCCGGATGCAATCCGGTCGAGACCGCCGAGCTCGAAGGCATCATCCGCGGCATCGTGCGCGACGGCGTCACCGTGGTGCTGGTCGAGCACGACATGCGGCTGGTGATGAACGTGTCCGACCGCATCCATGTGCTGGCCAATGGCCGCACGCTGGCCGAAGGCAGCGCCGCCGAGGTGCGCGCCAACCCGGCGGTGATCGAGGCTTACCTGGGAGTTCGCGCCGCGCAGGAGACCGCCCATGCTGTCGGTTGAGAACCTGCGCAGCGGCTACGGGCGCATCGAGGCGCTGCACGGCGTCTCGCTCGAGGTCGCGGCCGGCGAGATCGTCACCCTGGTCGGCGCCAACGGCGCCGGCAAGACCACCTTGCTGCGCGCCATCTCCGGGGTGCAGCCGGTCACCGCCGGCCGCATCCTGCTCGACGGCCGGCCGATCGAGCGCGTCCCCGGCCATGTCCGCGTCGCGCTCGGCATCGCCCAGGTGCCCGAGGGCCGGCAGTTGTTCGCGCCGCTCGCGGTCGAGGACAATTTGAAGCTCGGCGCCTGGACCCGCGCCGGAAAACTCGACGCCGAGCTCGCGCAGGTCTACGCCCTGTTCCCGATGCTGGCCGCGCTGCGCCACGCCGCCGCCGGCACGCTCTCGGGCGGCCAGCAGCAGATGCTGGCGATGGGCCGCGCGCTGATGGCGAAGCCGCGGCTCCTGCTGCTCGACGAGCCCTCGATGGGGCTCGCACCGATGCTGGTCGATCAGATCCTCAGTGTCGTGCAGGGCTTCAAGCGCAGCGGCTTGACCGTGCTGCTGGTCGAGCAGAACGCCCGCGCCGCGCTCGCCATCGCCGACCGCGGCTACGTGGTCGAGACCGGCCGCATCGCCGCGAGCGGCAGCGCCGCGCAGCTCATCGCCGACGACCGCGTGCAGGCCGCCTATCTCGGCGTGTAGGCGCGTAGGGTGGGCAAAGGCGCGGACCGGGAATTCAACTTCCGCCACGAAGACAGCGCAGCGCCGTGCCCACCGAAACATGGCCGAGGTGGGCACGGCGCCACGCGCGTCGCAGCGCGCGGTGAACGCGTGCCGGGCGCCTTTGCCCACCCTACGGGCTCGGAGTAGAAACCAGAGTGCCGCCGCTCTGCGGCATCACAATTCCCGCAGCGCATTGAACTGCGCCACATAACCCGACGCATCGATGCGCGCGGCGATCAAGGTCGTGCTGCTCGATTTGAGCGCGGCGGCGAGCGCGTTGGTCAGCGCCTGCTCGGTCTCCACCACGATGGCATCGGCGCCGAACGCCTGGCCGAGCTTTTCCCAGTCCACGCCGCCGATGTGGACGCCGTGCGGCGCAATGCCCTTGATCTCCTGCTTGACCCGGATGAGGCCGATCTCCTCGTCGTCGAACACCAGGACGATGATCGGCAGCTTCTCGCGCTGTGCCGTCTGCAGCTCGGCAACCGCCATCAACGCCCCGCCGTCGCCGGTGAAGGCGACGACCGGCCGCTCCGGAAAGGCGAGACGCGCCGCCAGCGCGCCGGGAATCGCATAGCCCATGGAGCCCAGGCCGTTCGAGGTGAGGAACTCGCGCGGCCCGTAGGCTTCCCATTTCTGCACCACCAAGAGGCGGCTCGCGCCGGCGTCGCAGGTCGCCATCGTGTTGCGCGGCAGCACCGCGCGGGCGACCTCCATGGCGCGCTGCGGCGAGAGCCCGGTGCTCGGCGTATTGAGGGCGTCGACGACCTGCTGGCGAAACGTCCGCGCCGCCTTCTCGCCCCAGCCGGAGCCTTCCGGCGCCAATCCGGCGAGCGCGGAGAGCAGCGACTTGAGCTCGGCGACGATCTCGGGATCGGCCGGCACCAATGCGTCGGTGCTCGGGGTGGAGGCCAGCGACAACACCGGGATCGTATAGGGCCAGGCCTTCGGCTGCAGCTCGACCGCGTCGAGGCCGACGGTGATGATGAGGTCGGCCTCGCTGACCAGGTTTTTCTCGATCACGCCGCCGATGATGCAGCCGGCGCGCAGCGGATGATCTTCCGGGATGGCGCCCTTGCACTTCGAGGTGGTGAGGACGGGCGCGCCGAGCCGTTCGGCGAAGGCGACGAATTCGGCCGAGGCCTTGCTCCAGAACACGCCGAGGCCGGCCAGCAGGATCGGCCGCCGCGAGCGTCGCAGCGCGTCGAGCGCCGGCTTGAGATCGGCGCGGTCCGGTCCCGGCGTGATTCGGTTCGCCACCAGCAGCGGCTCGGCGACGTATTCGCCGGCCTCGCGCGTCGTCTCGCTCTGCGGCAGCTCGAAGTGCACCGGGCCGGGCGGCTCGCCGGTGGCGGTGCGCATGGCGCGGCGGACCTGCTGGCGCACGGTCTTGGCGTCGATCGTGGTGCTCCATTTGACGATCGGCTCGTAGATCGCGAGCTGGTTGATGCGCTGGCGCAGGCCGATCTCGTAGGTCGGCCGCGAATAGGCGTCGGTGATCGCGATCAGCGGCGAGCGGTCGAGAAACGCGTGCGCGACGCCGTTGACCATGTTGGTGGCGCCCGGTCCGCGCGTCGACATGCAGATCCCCGGGCTGCCGGTGAGGTCGCCCCAGGTCGAGGCCAGCATGGCGCCCGCGACCTCCTGCTTCATCAGCAGGAACCGCATCTGGCGCTGGCGCGCCGCCTCCATCAGCTCGACCGACTCGCCGCCGGGGTGCCCGACGATGAACGGCGTGCCGGCGTCCTTGAATGCGGTTGCAAGCACTTCCACGGTGGTCGTCATCGCCGAGCCTCTCGGATTGTCCTGCAATGCTGTCTAACACAGTTCCGCGGACGGCGCTCCCGCGCCATCCGGATGTGACGACACGCCTAATACGTCGCCCGCCCGCCGGAGATGTCGAACACCGCGCCGGTGGTGAACGAGCAGTCCTGCGAGGCGCAGAACGCGACCGTCGCGGCGATCTCATCGACGGTGACGAAACGGCCGCGCGGGATCTTCGAGAGCATGTAGTCGATGTGCTCCTGCTTCATCTGGGAGAACAGCGCGGTCTTCGCCGCCGCCGGCGTCACGCAGTTGACCGCGATGTCGTAGCCGGCGAGCTCCTTGCCGAGCGATTTGGTGAGCGCGATCACGCCCGCCTTGGAGGCCGAATAGGCCGACGCGTTCGGGTTGCCCTCCTTGCCGGCGATCGAGGCCACGTTGACGATGCGGCCGTAGTTCTGCGCGATCATCTGCGGCGCCATCGCGCGGCAGCAGTGGAACGGGCCGGTGAGGTTGATCGCGAGCACCTGCGCCCAGGCGTCCGCCGGATAGTCCCAGGTCGCGTGGTTCGGCCCCGCGATGCCGGCATTGTTCACGAGGATGTCGATGCGGCCGAAGATGCCGAGCGTCGCATCGCGGGCGTGCTCGACCTGCGCCAGCTCGGTGACGTCGACGCCGACCGGCGCCAGGCGGCCTCGGTTGCCGAGCTCGGCCGTGGTTTTTTCGGCGAGCGCGCGGTCGCGGTCCCAGATCGCCACCGCTGCGCCGGAGTCGAGGAAGCGCTCGACGATCGCCCGCCCGATTCCCTGGGCACCGCCGGTGACGACCGCGTTGCGGCCGGCAAGATCGATCTTGTTGGTCATGGAGGCGCCCGCTGTCGCTTCGAAAACTATCGAAGTCGCGCGGCCGGCGCCACTCGTAATCCAACGGCGACTGCGAGTGACGTCTGCGTCACTCGACGTGCCCCCGCACTTCGCGCGGCGTTGAAGGATGTCTGCTTGTCTGGCAACCGATAACGGCGCCGTCATCAGGTCAGGGCGGGAGCCTTCTTGCGACGCTTGCCGCGGCCGAGCCCAATGACCGGCGCGGGCGCGTCTGCGACCGGCCGGTCGCTGTCTTTTTGCTCGAACAGCGCTTCTTCCTCGGCCGTAAGGTACAAGTCCTCACATGCAAGCGAGACTCGCACACCTGGTCGGCGGTTGCGGATTTCAGCAAGCTCGCTGGCGATGGGACGCGGTCTGCCGCGCATGAACTCTCCTGAGCGGGCCAAGTATAACACAATCTTTCCATTCCAGCCACTGTCGTGCGCATCGATCGTCGCCGCGTGCCCGGCGCAGATGTGTGCGTGCGCGCATGCGCGCGACGCTCAAATCGCGCTCTCTCTGGCGAGCAGCGCCGTTAACCTTAGAGAGATGCTGCGGCCGCGGCGGGCAGCCGCGGATATCGAGATCGACGTCGACCCCGGCGGCCGCCCACCGTGATCCGGTGGGCTCGATGCGATGGGGTAGCGCGCCTCAACTGCGGCGCCCGGCTCCTCGTTGAGCCGTCAGCCACTCCGACAAGGGCACGGGCTTCGCTTTGCTCGCGACAGGCTCCTTCTTGCCTTTTCGAGCGATGGCGTTCTTCTTGACCCCGGTCGCCGACTCGGCGGCCTCCTTGGCCAGTCGAAGTGATCTCAGCCGCGCGGTCCGCTCGCGAATAGCCTGACCCTCGGCTTCGTACTGGGCCCTGGCCTTGGCGGCGTCGCGCTCGCGTTCTTCCTTCGAATGGTCGGTCAATGTGCGTCCCCCCTGGTCGACAACCGTTCGAATATCAAAGGCGCTGGAGCGCTCCTCCGCCGAGCGCTTTCGTCAGGCCTCTCGAAAACGGTATCCGACACCATAAAGCGTATCGATCATGTCGAAGGCATCGTCGACTGCCAGGAACTTTCGACGCACTCGCTTGATGTGACTATCGATCGTGCGGTCGTCGACGTGGACGTCATCGTGATAGGCCGCATCCATGAGCGCGTTGCGGCTCTTGACCACGCCCGGGCGAGTTGCGAGCGCTTGCAGGATCAGGAACTCGGTGACCGTCAGCATGACCGGCTTGCCCATCCAGGTGCAGGTATGCCGTTCGGAATCGACCAGCAGCCGGCCACGCTCCAGGACCTTGGGGAGCTGCTCTTTGGCGCTGGAATTGTCCTTGTAACCATCCTTCAGGGTCGTGCGCCGCAATATCACCTTCACCCGTTCCAGCAACACCCGCTGCGAAAACGGCTTGCGGATGAAATCGTCGGCTCCGATCTTGAGCGCGAACAGCTCGTCGATTTCCTCGTCTTTCGACGTCAGCAGGATCACCGGCATATCGGAGGTCTGCCGCACGCGCTGCAGCAGCTCCAGTCCGTCCATGCGCGGCATCTTGATATCGAGGATGGCGAGATCCGGCGGACTCGTCTTGAAGCCTCCCAGCGCGGATACGCCGTCGGAATACGTCATGATCCGGTATCCTTCGGCCTCGAGCGCGATGGACACCGAGGTCAGGATGTTGCGGTCGTCGTCGACCAGCGCAATGATCGGCATGGATCTGCTTTCGCTCGTTGGTCGGCAAAGGTGAGACCAACGGCAATTCTTGACCCGTAAAGGACGCTGGAAATGAGGCCGCGCGCCGGCAAATGCAAGGCGTGGATCGCAATGATCCGATCACGCCTGGGGGGCGGTGAGGCCGTCCGGGGCTATTTACCGCCGGATCGGCAAATGTGGTCGATGGGCATGACGGGAATGCCCGATTTTTCGGCGATAAGGCGGTCCTGCTCTTCTATTGTTGCGCGAGCGGGCGCATCGCCGTCGATGCCGCCGAGCACCGCGCTTGGTACCCGGCGATTGGACCTCCGGGAGCCATCTTCGTAAACGACGTCGAACATCACGAATTCGGCGCGAGACGCTGGCTTTTTGGCCATTTCTCCGGCTCCCATCGGTCAGCGATGCTTTGGAGCCGCAAGCGCGACCTGGCGGCCGTTGCCCACAGCTACGGAATCAGAACGACAAATGGCCCGACGCTTTTGGCGCCGGGCCACCTCAACCATTGCCCAGATCAGATGCTCTGCAAGTTTGCTGCGGCGAGCTTGCCGCGCTCGCTCACCACGTCGTAGCTGAGCTTTTGACCCTCATTGAGGCTGCTCATTCCGGCGCGCTCGACCGCGGAAATATGGACGAAGACGTCCTTTCCGCCATCGGTCGGCTGGATGAATCCGAACCCCTTTTGAGAATTGAAGAACTTCACGGTACCCTGAGCCATATCTGGCCTCCTCTGAAAACGCCGGTCGGCGTCGATGCCTGCGCGACCATCGCGCGGCCTTTAGTCCGAATTCGGCGTTGTCCTTGGGAAGCGCCCTAGGCGGGGCAGTAAGCAAGAGCAGGCAAAATCTCGAACTGCGCTTATATAGGCCGATTGGGCTCCATTTACAATCGATAGGCCGTCGGCATCCCGCTCCGATGCAGAAATGCGGCTCGATGAGCCAATTACTCTCAAATCAGGCTGGCAAGCCCTTCGTCCGTCCCGATTTGATCTTCTTTTGTCCAAAACGAACGAATCGGGCCGGCGGATTGTCGAAGGAGTAACTCTAAACAAATCCCAAATCTCAGGCCGCGGCTGCGGGGTCGAGCAGGGCGAGCAGGCCTTTGAGCAATTCTTCCGGCCGCGGCGGGCAGCCGCGGATATGGAGATCGACCGGCACCACCGCCGAGACGCCGCCGACGACCGCGTAGCTGCCCGAGAAGATGCCGCCGTCGCGCGCGCAGTCGCCGACCGCGACCACCCATTTCGGATCGGGCGTCGCGTTGTAGGTCCGCTCCAGCGCCTCGCGCATGTTCTTGGTCACCGGCCCGGTGACCATCAGCACGTCGGCATGGCGCGGCGAAGCCACGAAGCGCAGCGCGAAGCGCTCCAGGTCGTAGAACGCGTTGTTGAGCGCGTGGATCTCGAGCTCGCAGCCGTTGCACGAGCCGGCGTCGACCTCGCGGATCGAGAGGCTGCGGCCGAGCCGGCGGCGGGCGGCGCGATCGACGCGCGCGGCGAGCTCCGCCAGCGCCGCCTCGTCCTTGGCTGGCGGCGGCTCGGTCAGCGGCCGGCGCAACAGGTTCTCGAACAGGATTCTGCGCATGCGGTGGTCCTAGAGATCGTGTCCCGAATAGGAGCAGTTGAACGATTTGTTGCAGAGCGGGAAGTCGGCGACGATGTTGCCCTCGATCGCGGCCTCCAGCAGCGGCCATTGGAACCAGGAGGGGTCGCGCAGATGGCAGCGCATGACGCGGCCGCCGTCGAGCCGCAACCACACCAGCACGTCGCCGCGGAACGCTTCCGTGAGCGCCAGCCCTTCGCCACTCCCGCCGCCGCTGCCGGCGACCGCGACCTGGATCGGGCCATCGGGCAGCCGCTGCAGCATCTGGTCGATCAGCGCCAGGCTCTGCTCGACCTCGCGGATGCGGACCCAGACGCGGGCGTTGACGTCGCCGGTCTCGAAGCCGGGAATTTCGAAGGCGAGCCGGTCGTAGGGCGCAGCACCCGGCAATTTGCGCGCATCGAAGGCGCGCCCGGAGGCGCGGCCGACATAGCCGCCGGCGCCGAACTGCCGCGCCAGCGTCACGCTCAAGATGCCGGTCGTGGCGGTGCGCTCCTGCAGCGAGGCGGTGTTGTCGTAGAGCTCGATCAGGGCGGGAAACTGCCGTCGAATGTCCGCCAGCGTGGCCTTGATGCGCGCCGCGCCGGCGGCGTCCAGATCGGCCGCGACGCCGCCGGGAATCACCCGATCCATCATCAGCCGATGGCCGAAGCAGCCATCGGCGGCGCGCAGCACGCCTTCACGCAGGATCCCGCACTGCGCGTGCATGATCGAGAACGAGGCGTCGTTGCAGACCGCGCCGATGTCGCCGAAATGGTTGGCCAGCCGCTCGAGCTCGGCCATCAGCGCGCGCAGGAAGATGGCGCGCGGCGGCACGTTGACCTCGAGCGCAGCCTCGACCGCGCGCGCGAATGCCGTGGCATAGGCGACCGTGCTGTCGCCGGAGGTGCGGCCGGCGAGCCGCTCGGCCTTCTCGAGGTCGGCGCCGGCCATGAGCGCCTCGATCCCCTTGTGCACGTAGCCCAGGCGCTGCTCGAGCCGCACCACGGTCTCGCCGTTGGCGGTGAAGCGGAAATGGCCGGGCTCGATGATGCCGGCATGCACCGGCCCGACCGGAATCTGGTGCAGGCCCTCGCCCTCGGCCGGCAGGAAGGCGTAGGGCGCGCGCGACGGCGCGGCGTCGGGCCGCGCCGCGAGCGGGTGCCGCACGTCCCAGAAGCCGAGATCGAGCCACGGCCGCGGGTCGGGCAGGCCGACCGGCTCGATGCCGGTGAGGTCGCGCAGCGCGCGCTCGAGGCGGATCGCCGGCGGATGCAGCGCGCCGACCGACGGATAGCGCGCGTTCGGACAGAGGAGGGTGACGACGGCGATCTCGCCCGCGCGCTCGTCGAGCACCGCCATGTGCACTTCGCCTGCGTCGCCCCACAGGCCGAGCAAGGTCCAGTGGCCGGCGGCGAGCTGGCCCAAGGCGAAGCGCCAGCCGTCGTCGCGTACGGCCACGCGCGGCCACGGACGATGGCCGTCGATGCGGTTGCCTTCGATCATGTCGATGAGCGCGGTCATCGTCCTATCCGAGCAGTTTCGCGACGTTCTGGAACCAGGTGACCAGCGCCGGCGGCATGTAGACGCCGGCGACGAGGACGAGCGCGAGATGCGCGAACATCGGCACGTAGGAAGCTTTCGCCTCGGCGGTGGCGCCGCGCGGCTCGCCGAACGCGATGGTGTTGAGCCGCAGGAACAGCGCGGCGACGCCGATCAGGATGCCGAAGACGAGCACCAGCGCGAGCCAGGGCGCGCGCGCGAAGGTCGAGGTCACCACCAGGAACTCGCTGGTGAAGATGCCGAGCGGCGGCAGCCCGGCGATGGCGACGACGCCGAGCACCAGGCCCCAGCCGAGCACCGGATTGGTCTCGGTCAAGCCGCCCATGTCGGCGATGCGCTGCGTGCCCTTGACCTGGGCGATGTGGCC
>JBEVIH010000109.1:0-6687 GCA_040510815.1 Xanthobacteraceae bacterium
TCGCCGGCGAGCTCAAGCTCGACTTCGTCGAGCCGCAGTCGCGCGAGGACTGGGGCCGCCTGATGCAGCGCACCGGCGTCAAGGGCATCCACATCGCCGAGCGCGATACCCAGCGCGCCCGCGATCCCAAGCCGCGCGGCAAGGTCGTCAAGACTTGGTCGGTCGAAGGCTTTCTTTCGGAGGGCCTGCAGCCGTCGGAACTCGGCTGGGGCACGCACGAAAAAAAGCTGCCGCCGGGTGCGGCACGGCATAGCTTCGGCTGCGATGCGGCGATCTACCTCACGCGGCCGGGCGCCAGCACGCGGGTGCGCTCGTGGACGCCCACCGCACAGGCTCAGCACGGCTTCATGATCACCCACAACGAGTCGATTTCGATCGCCGACTACTTCACGCTCCGGGAGGGCGGCAAGGTGGTCTACCGGCCGACCTGCCACTACGCCTATCACCCCTGCGACGACGCGGTGCTGTCGCTGCACGAGCTGGCGGGCGCGCAGTGGAAGCCGCAGCAGACCTGGCACATCCTGTCCGAGGACGACATCGTCGACGGCATCGACGAGCTCGGCGTGCTGCTCTACGGCCACGCCAAGAACGCCTATTGGTACGGCTCGCAGCTCTCGATCGAGGAGACCCGGCGGCTGGCGCCCTACCAGAACGCCACCGGCCTGCAGGTCACCTCGGCGGTGCTCGCCGGCATCGTGTGGATGCTGGAGAACCCCGAGCGCGGCATCGTCGAGGCGGACGAGATGGACTTCCGCCGCTGCCTCGACCTGCAGCGGCCTTATCTCGGGCCGGTGATCGGCCGCTACACCGACTGGACGCCGCTCGTCGGCCGCGACGAGCTGTTCCCGGAGGCGGTCGACCGCAGCGATCCGTGGCAGTTCTCGAACGTGCTGGTGAGCTAAAGGCGGACCTCGAGCAGACGAGAGCGGGCGCCGCGGTCCGGCACCCGCTTTTCTTGTGGTGGACCCGGCAACGACAACGGGCGGCCCGGAGGCCGCCCGTTTTGGCTTGTTGAAGAGAACGGCTGCTAGCGGCCGCCCGGACCACCGCGGCCGTCGGTGCCGCCGCCTTGGCCGCGCTCTTGCCGGGCTGCCGGTGGCGCCGCTCGGCTCGGTCCGCCACCGCCACCGCGGCCCTCGGTGCCGCCGCTGGGCTGGCTGCGCGGCTGCGGCGCTGCCTGGCTCGGTCCACCGCCGCCACCGCGGCCCTCGGTGCCGCCGCTGGGCTGGCTGCGCGGCTGCGGCGCCGCCTGGCTCGGTCCACCACCGCCGCCGCGACCTTGCGTGCCCTGCTCCTGCCGCTGCTGGACGCCGCGACGCTCGGCAGGCGCCTGCTTAGGCTGCTCCTGCGCGCCGCGACCCTCGGTGCTCGGCTGCTGCTTCTGCTGCTGTTGCCGCTGCTGCGCGCCGCTGCGTTCGGCAGGCGTTTGCTTGGGCTGCTCCTGCTTGGATTGCCCTTGCTTGGGTTGATCCTGGGTGCCGCGGCCCTCGGTGCCCTGACGTTGCTGCTGCTGTTGCTGGGCGCCGCTACGCTCGGCCGGTGCCTGCTTGGGCTGCTCCTGCTTGGATTGCCCTTGCTTGGGCTGATCCTGGGCGCCGCGGCCCTCGGTGCCCTGCTGCTGCTTCTGCTGTTGCTGCTGTCCCCGTTGTTGCTGCTGCGGAGTTTGCTGCTGCTGGCCCTGTTGCGGCTGCTGCTGGCCCTGCTGGGGTTGCGGCTGCTGCTGGGGAGCCTGGCCGGTGGTCGGCGCCGCTCCCTCGCGTGCGGCACGCGGCGGATTGTCCCCGAGGCGGCCCTTCTCGCCGGCGGCGAGCGGCTGCGGCGGCTGTGCCTGCGCGGCAGGCCGGATCTCGGTCCGTGTCTCGCGCACCTCCGCCCGGGCGCGGAAGTTCCGATTGCGGACATCCTGGGCGCGGACTTCGATCGCGCCCGGAATTCGCACCGTGCCCGCCAGGATGCGCGGACGCACCTCATAGGCGCGCAGCGGCCGCCCGATCGCGGCCGCCACGAAAGCGGCCGGAATGCCCGGATTGACCGCGAAGCGCCGGTCCGTAAGCAGCACGGTCCGGTTCACCACGATGGTCTCGCGCAGGAAGACCGGGTAGTCGCGCGCCGGCAGGATCACCCGAGCGAGCCGCGGCGCGACCGCGAAATCACGCACGCGGACGAAAATCCACACCGGAGGCCGGTCGCGATACTCGACGACGATCTCCTCCGGAGGCAGCGCCGCCCAGCCGACATATTCCTTGCCTTGCCGCCATTGCACGAAACCGGGGCCCCACTCTTCGCCCGGGATCCAGGCCCATCCGATCTCATCGTCGGCGATCCAGCGACCGTAATGGAAGGTCACCCAGCCCCAGTTGGCCTCTTCGTCATCTTCGACCCAGTACCATCCCCATTGCTCGGTATAGACCCAGCGGCCGACCGTATAGGGGCGCCAATCGGCGCTGCGGTTGGCCGGAATCCAGACCTCGCCCCAGCGTGAATGGCGTTGCCAGCGGCCGTAGGGTTCCAGAGCGCCGCGGAACTCGACCGAAACCTGCACTTGCGCCTGCGCGGGCGCGGTCAAAACGATCGGCGCGGCCGTCACGACGGCGGCGACGAGAGCTGCGCCGAGCACGCGGGCGCAGATGCGAGTTGATACACGCAAAGTCATGGCGTTCCCGTCCTGGTTTGTCCCCGCTTTATGCAAAAGCAACGAGGGAACCGTCGGCCTGGTTCCGGCGGGCCGCCCAAATGCCTTTCCCGCTGTTTGAAATTTCCAAGAAATCACCACACTCTGGTTCCATGGACCGCGGGACGGAAACGGGCCGCTGGGGCCGGGGACGGGTCAAACAGCAATCTTGTGCAGGGTAGGATGAGACCAATTTTGCAAAGGCTGATCATCATTGGGGCGGTTCTGGCGGCCGGGGCCGGCGTGGCCGCCGCCCCGGCGACCGAGCCCTCGGCCGTTGGCCTGTGGGAACAGGTGGACGAGAAGACTGGCCAGCCCGAAAGCTGGTTCAAGATCGTCGAGCGCAACGGCGTCTATATGGGCAACATCGTCAAAATCTTCTTCAAGCCCGGCGAAGATGAAAACTGGTCCTGCGACAAATGCGAAGGCGATGAGCGGGGCAGGCCGGTGCTCGGCCTCGCCTTGATCAAAGGCATGCAACGGCAGGGGTTGTCCTATGAGAACGGGACGATCATGGATCCCCGCGACGGCGCGGTCTATCGCGCGCTGATGAAGCTCAGCCCGGACGGGCAGAAGCTCGAGGTGCGCGGCTATCTCGGCATTTCGCTGTTCGGCCGCAGCCAGGTCTGGAACCGGCTGCCGGAGAGTGCGCTGGCTCCCTCTCGCCCGGCATCGAAGGGCGGAGCCGCGAAAAAGTAAGGCTCGGCGCCGATCATCAGAGATCGACGACGCCGGCCTCGCCGTCCTCGGTTCCGAAGGCGAGCATGTTGCCGGCCGCGCTCCAGCCGAGCGCGCTGACCGGCGCGGCCGCGGACTTGCGCGCCAGCACCTCGGCGCCGTCCTCGATGCGCACCATGAGGATGAGCCCGTCGGCGTAGCCGACCGCCACCACCTCCTGCTTGGGATGGCAGGCGACCGCCTCGACCTGCGCCTCGGTCGGTGCCAGCAGCCGTGGCGTCTTGCCCATGGGTCCGTCGTTGCCCTGGAACGGCCACAGGATCAGTTGGGTCGAGCCCGAGGTGGCGAGCCACCTGCCGTCCGCGCTCCAGCCGAGCGAGCGCACGCGTGCGCCATAGCCCGACATCCGCATGTCCTTGCGGTCGCTGAGCCGCCAGCCGTGCAGCGTGGGCTCCTGCATGGTGGTCACCAGGAACCTGCCGTCCGGGCTCACGCAGGCGCCGAGATGTGAGCCCTTCCATTCGAGCTTCTCCGGCGGGGCGTCGCGCGCGTTCGGGTACCAGAGCGTGGCGCCGTTGTAATGGGCGACGGCGAGCCGGAAGCCCTTGGGCGCGAACGCCAGCCCGCCGACCGTCGAGGGCGCCTCGAGCATGTGCTGCGCGCCCTTGGCGGTGCGCGCGAAGGCCTGCTTGCCCGCCGACCAGGCGAGCGCGCCGTTGGGTCCGACCGCGACGTGATCGATCCAGCGACGCTTCTCGTCGGCGGCGAGGACTTCGCTGTCGCCCTCGGCGTCAGTCGCCGCCACCTTGCCGTCGTCGCCGCCGGTGATGACGCGGGCGCCGTCCGACCCCGCCGCCAGGATCGCGCCGCCATGCACAGCAACGCGCCGCTCGGAGCCGTCCTTGCCGACCAGCAGCAGCGTCTCCTCGCCGAGCACGAACGCCGCCGTGCTGCCGAGGAAATGCACCGCCACCACCGCCGCACCGGCGGCGACCGGTCGTGTACGCTCGACGACGGATGGGGTGCTGGTGCGAGAGTCGGTCACGGCGCCGTCACCGCCAGCAGACCTTCGAACAGCCCGGCTTTGTCGAGCAGCCGCCGGCAACCCCCCGACACGACCGTGGCAGTGCCCGGGTCAACCGGATCGGTAGCCGCCCACGACGGATCGCAGAACGTGAACTCAATCTCGCAAGCCGGCTGCAGCCGGAC
Organism: Xanthobacteraceae bacterium; assembly: GCA_040510815.1. Lineage (GTDB taxonomy): Bacteria > Pseudomonadota > Alphaproteobacteria > Rhizobiales > Xanthobacteraceae > VAZQ01. Next base: position 4,559 of record JBEVIH010000109.1, read on the forward strand.
GTGGCGCGACCAAGCTACTCCGTAGTCAGCATCGTGCCATCCGACCACGCGTCGATCGAGCCAGCGAATTTCGGCCATCCATCGCTCGTCGCGACGAAAGATTTGAGGCTCGGACACCAGCAGCAACAGGTCGACGTCGGAATCCTGCCGCGCACGGCCGCAGGCCCAGGATCCTACGAGGGCAAGTCCGAGCACGTCGGGTCGGGAACGGGCCCACGCAGAAACCGGGGCGAGGACTTGATCGAGCTGAGCGATGCCGAGCATCAGGCAACGCAGCTCGCAAATCCCTGCCTGATCTTCTCCTCCGGCAGCTTGCGGCCGATGAAGACGGCGCGGCTCTCGCGCTTCTCGCCGTCCTGCCAGGGCCGCTGGTGGTCGCCGTCGAGGATCATGTGCACGCCCTGGAACACGAAGCGGTCGGGATCGTCCTTGAACGCGAGGATGCCCTTGCAGCGCAGGATGCTCGGTCCCTCCTCCTGCACCAGCTGCTGCACCCACGGAAAGAACTTGTCGGGATCGAGCGGCCGGTCGGTCCTGATCGCAACCGACTGCATGTCCTCGTCGTGATAGTGCTTGAGCCCGCCGCCATGATGGTGGTGGTGATGGCCGTCGCCGTGGTCGTGATGGTGATCGCCGCCATGCTCGTGATCGTGATGATGGTCGTGGCCGTCGCCCCCGAGGAATTCCGGCTCGATGTCGAGGATGCGGTCGAGGTCGAAGGCGTTGCGGCCGAGCACCTCCGGCAGCGCAATCCGGCAGCGCTCGGTCTTGTGCACCTTGGCATAGGGATTGATGCCGCGGATGCGCGCCTCGACCTCGCTGAGCTCTTCCGGTTTCACCAGGTCGGTCTTGTTGAGGAGGATGACGTCGGCGAAGGCGATCTGGTTCTTGGCCTCGGGCGCGTCCTTGAGCCGGTCGTTGAGCCACTTGGCGTCGGCCACCGTCACCACCGCGTCGAGCTTGGTCTTGCGGCCGACGTTCTCGTCCATGAAGAAGGTCTGCGCCACCGGCGCCGGGTCGGCGAGGCCGGTGGTCTCCACGATGATGGCGTCGAACTTGCCCTTGCGGCGCATCAACCCATCGATGATGCGAACGAGATCGCCGCGCACCGTGCAGCAGATGCAGCCGTTGTTCATCTCGAACACTTCCTCGTCGGCGCCCACGACCAGGTCGTTGTCGATGCCGATCTCGCCGAACTCGTTGACGATCACGGCGTATTTCTGCCCGTGCGGCTCCGACAAGATACGATTGAGCAGGGTGGTCTTGCCGGCGCCGAGGTAGCCGGTGAGCACGGTGACGGGCACTTTGTCGGACATCGTTTCACTCCGTTGGGCACCGTATATATGCATCCGCCGGCCGATGCTATCGTACTGCGGGACCATCGGGATTTGCCGAGAAAATCCGGGAGGAGACCATGGCACGAGTGGGCACGATCGCCGCGCTGGCCGCTGCCACAGTCATGGTGACCACAGGTGCGCTGGCGCAGGGCTATCCCGAGCGCACCGTCGAGATCGTCGTGCCGTCCACGCCCGGCGCCACCGCCGATGTGCTCGGCCGCGTGCTGGCGGACGGCCTGACCCAGCAGCTCGGCCAGCGCTTCCTCATCGTCAACAAGGCCGGCGCCAGCGGCGTGATCGGCACCGCCGCGGTCGCCCAGGCCAAGCCCGACGGCTACACGCTGCTGCACGGCGCCGCGTTCTCGCTCACCGTGCAGCCGCTCATCGACAGTCAGGCGCGCTACGACCACAAGTCGTTCGAGCCGATCTGCCAGACCTTCAAGAACGACCAGGTGATCGTGGCGCACCCGGACGGACCGTTCAAATCCGCGCAGGATCTCATCAACGCCGCCAAGGCCAAGCCCGGCGCCGTCAACTACGGTCATCCCGGCAACGCCACCATCCCGCATCTGGCGATGATCGAATTCGCCCGGCTGGCCAAGGTCGAGTTCAACCAGGTCCCGTTCAAGGGCCCGGCCGAGGCCATTCAGATGACCCACGGCGGGCAGATCGACTTCGCGGCGGTGCCGCTGACCTCCGCCGCCACCAGCGGGCTGCGGATGCCCGGCCTGTTCGCAGCCGCCCGCAATCCGGCAATTCCCGACGTGCTCACCATGAAGGAGCAGGGCTTCG
>JBEVIH010000110.1:0-11398 GCA_040510815.1 Xanthobacteraceae bacterium
CGATCTCCTGCGCGGAAGGCACCAGGCCCGGCACCACGCTGGCGGCGCGCGTCACCAGCTCCTCGACCCGCACGAAGCGCGACCGCCGCACCGTGAGCGCGTCGTAGACCTCGTCGGCGTGCCGGCGCAGGAAGCGCATGCGTGCCTCGCGCGCCGTGTCCTGGATCAGCTGCGCGGCCGCCTGCTCTTGCGGCTGGCGGCGCGGCTTCGGCGGCAGCTGCGCGAGGAGACGCGCCGAGGCCAGCCAATAGCCGGAATAGCGGGTGCGGTCGGAGGAGAAATCGGTGGTCCGGTCGGGTTCCGCCCGCAGCCAGGCCCGCACCTCGTCGGCGGGGAGGCCGGCCGCCGTGAGGGGTGCGGTGACGTCGGTCTCGGCTGCGGTCATCGTGGCGCTCCTGTCACCTTGCTCTTATATTGCGCCATCGCTCCGGGCCGGACAACGATGCGGCCTTCCGGCAGCACCGGCGACAGGGAGAAACGGACGATGAAACCAAGCCTTCGCCCCGGGGCATCGCGGGTCAACCGGTTCACCGTCAACCGCGAGCGCACCATCAGCTTCATGGGCGAGGAGGCGCGCACTTATGCGACGCCGTCGATGATCCTGGACATCGAGCACACCTGCCGCGAGCTGATCCTCGAGCACGCCGACGCGGGCGAGGATTCGGTCGGCATGGAGGTCGCGATCAGGCATCTCGCCCCCACCCTGATGGGCATGACGGTGGAGATCACGGTGCGGGTGGCCACGGTCGAGGGGCGCAAGGTGACCTTCGAGGTCGCCGCCAAGGACGACCTCGAGGCCGTCAGCGCCGGCAGCCACACCCGCTTCGTGGTCGACAAGGCCAAGACCTTCGAGCGCATCAAGGCGAAGGCGGCGCGCTGGGCGGCGCGGCCGGGAGCCGCCTGATGGCCGCCGGAATAGCGCCATGACCAGCACGCCCGCCGATGCTTTCATGTTCGACCGCGCTGCCGAGACCATGGCGCGGAGCGAGCTCGAAGCGCTGCAGACGAAGCGGCTCAAGGACACCCTCGCGCGCGCCTACGCCAAGGTTCCGCACGTGCGGGCCAAGTTCGACGCCGCCGGGGTGACGCCCGACCATTTCAAGACGCTCGCCGACATCGCCCGCTTTCCGTTCTCGGCCAAGGCCGACCTGCGCGACAATTTTCCGTTCGGCTTGTTTGCCGTTCCGCGCGAAGAGCTGCTGCGGCTGCACGCCTCATCCGGGACCACCGGCCGGCCGACCGTGGTCGGTTACACCAGGGCCGATCTCGACCTGTGGTCCGACCTGATGGCGCGCTCGCTCGCCTGCATGGGCGCCAAGCCCGGCGACGTGTTCCACAACGCCTACGGCTACGGGCTGTTCACCGGCGGCCTAGGATTCCACTACGGCGCCGAGCGGCTCGGCTGCACCACCGTGCCGGTGTCGGGCGGCCTCACCGAGCGGCAGGTGCTGCTGCTCAAGGACTTCGGCGCCCGCTTCATCGGTGCCACGCCGTCTTATGCGCTCAACATCGCCGAGGTCGCGGACGGCATGGGCGTCGACCTGAGGAAGCTCCCGCTGCGCTATGGCGCGTTCGGCGCCGAGCCGTGGAGCGAGGCGATGCGCCGCGACATCGAGGCGAGGTTCGATATCAAGGCGATGGACACCTATGGGCTGTCCGAGATCATCGGGCCGGGCGTCGCCAGCGAGTGTCACCAGGCGCAGAACGGGCTGCACATCTGGGAGGACCATTTCCTCTGCGAGGTGATCGATCCCGACACCGCGAAGGTGCTGCCGGCGGGCGAGGCCGGCGAGCTGGTGCTCACCACGCTCACCAAGGAGGCACTGCCGATGATCCGCTACCGCACCCGCGACATCACCCGGCTCACCGACGAGCCGTGCGTGTGCGGGCGAACCCATCGCCGCATGCTGCGGGTGACCGGGCGCAGCGACGACATGCTGATCATCCGCGGCGTCAACATCTATCCCTCGCAGGTCGAGGCGCACCTGGTGGGCTTCCCCGGCCTGGCGCCGCATTACCAGATCGTGCTCACGCGCGAGGGGCCGATGGACGCGATGACGGTCGAGGTGGAGCTCACCACCCCTGCCCCGGCCGACGAGCTGTTCGTCGGCCGGATGGCAGCGGAGGTGCGCGACCACCTCAAGGCGATGGTGGGCGTGACCTGCGAGGTGCTGCTCAAGGCGCCCGGTGAGGTGCCGCGCTCGCAGGGCAAGGCGGTGCGGGTGAAGGATCTGCGGCAGGTGCGCAAGCCATGAGCGACGAGAAGCTGATCCTGGTCGACGAAAGAAACCGCGCCACCGGGTCGGGCGGCAAAGCCGCCATCCACCGCACCGGCCTCCTGCACCGCGCGTTCTCGATCTTCGTTGTCGACGAGCGCGGGCGCATCCTGCTGCAGCAGCGCAATCCGAAGAAATATCACTCGGGCGGGCTGTGGGCGAATTCCTGCTGCGGGCATCCGCGGCCCGGCGAGCGGACGGTGGCGGCGGCGCGGCGGCGGCTCAACGAGGAGCTGGGCGTGACCAGCGACTTGTCGTTCGGCTTCTTCTCGCGCTACCGCACCGAGCTCGACAGCGGCATGCACGAGAACGAATTCGTCTACGTCTATTTCGGGCCGCTGCAGTCGCGCCCGCGGCCCGACCCGGCCGAGGTCGCGGACGTCGAGCTGCTTTCAGTCGACGAGATCGGCCGCCGCATCAAGCGGGCGCCGGGCGCGTTCACGTATTGGTTCAAGCACTATTTCGAGAACCACCGTGCCGAGATCGCGCGGCTCGCCAAGGTAACAGCCAACCACTAGGCGGCACTCCGCGACGCGGCTTGCGGAGCGCGGCCGGAATGGTCAAATTCAGCGGCGTTCCGGCCGCTTTCGCGGAGGTCGGCCGGCGACCTGAAGGTGCGGCTGGCCCCAATGATCTCGCGCCGATCTGCCCTGCTTGCGCTTGCCGGCTCGGCCACGCTGCCGCTTTCGGCGAGCGCGCAGTCGGCGTGGACGACCTACCGCAACCCCCGCCTCGGCACCACCATCGAGTATCCCGCCGACCGCTTCATCCCGACGCCGGCGCCCGAGAGCAGCGATAGCCGGCGTTTCACCGCCAGCGACGGCGCCGAGTTCACCGTCGGGGCCATCAACAACGTGTTTCATCAAAACCTGGCGGGGCTGGAGGCGTCGGTGCTCAAGGGTCGCGCCCCCGACGAGCGGATCCGCCACCGCGACAAGGGCGCCAACTGGCTGGTGGTGTCGGGGACGCGCGGCGACGCCATCTTCTACGAGCGCCATCTGATTTCGCACCGCGGCGGGATCATCAACGATTTCGAGATATTGTTTCCGGCCCGGCTCACGCGGCTCTACGATCCGATCGTGGCGCGCATGTCGAGATCGTTCCGCGCCGGTGTCGGCATCGACACCGGGCCGCCCTGACGATCACTGCGCATCGCTTTTCCATAAATACTTTCGATGACGTCGGAAGCAGCGGCGCCCGCGCGCGGCCGACTGCTTGGCGGAGCTTGACAGTCATCGGAGCGGTTGCCACGCTCGGCAACGAAACTGGACATATTGCCCGTTCCAGTTGGAAAAACTGCCAACAATATTCAAGGGGAGGACGCAGATGACCCCGATCCGAACAGCATGGATGACGGCGGGCGCGCTGGCGCTCGTGATCTCGTTGACGGGCGCCGCGGCGGCGCAGGAGGTCAAGCAGGCCACCAAGGCCGCGCCCGCCAAACCGAGCGTCACGCCCGGCAACGTCACCCAGGAGATGCTCGATCGCGCCGCCGGCGACGCCAACAACTTCCTGCACACCAACGGCGACTACACGCAGAAGCGCTATCACCCCGCCGCCCAGATCAATGCGGGCAACGTGCGGCGCCTGCGGCCGGCCTGGATCTTCCAGACCGAGGTCAAGGAATCGATGGAGACCTCGCCGATCGTGGTCAACGGGGTGATGTACGTCACCACGTCGTTCAGCCAGGTCTACGCGCTCAACGCCCAGACCGGCGAGCAGTTGTGGCACTACAAGCACGCGCTCGGGCCGATCACCACCTATTGCTGCGGGCCGAACAACCGCGGGGTCGCGGTCTACGAGGACAAGGTCTATCTCGCCACGCTCGACTCCAAGCTGGTGGCGCTCGACGCCAAGACCGGCAACAAGGTCTGGCAGTCGGACATCGCCGATCCCGAGCTCGGCTACAGCGAGACCATGGCGCCGAGCGTGGTCAAAGGCAAAGTGCTGATCGGCACCAATGGCGGCGAATACGGGATCCGCGGCTTCGTGCGGGCCTACGACGCCAAGGACGGCAAGCAGCTCTGGAATTTCCACACCATCCCGGAGAACTCGGTCGGGGTCTGGGCCGAGAAGGACGCCACCGGCCGCGACATGCACCGCAACATCGCGGCCGAGAAGGAGCAACTGGCCAAGACCGGCGATCCCTACAAGACGCTCGGCGGCGGCGTGTGGCAGAACCCGGCGGTCGACCTCGCCACCAACCGCATCTATTTCGTGGTCGGCAACCCCTCCCCCGATCTCGACGGGTCGCTGCGCCCCGGCGACAACCTCTATACCGACTCGCTGGTCGCGCTCGATCTCGAGACCGGCCGGTACGTCTGCCACTTCCAGTACATCGCCCACGACGTGTGGGACCTCGACGCGGTCAGCCCGCCGATCCTGGTCGACGTGCGCGACAAGAGCGGCAGGGTCATCCCGGGCGTGATCCACGGCGGCAAGACCGGGCATGTCTACGTGCACGACCGCAAGGACTGCAGCCTGATCCGCTTCTCCGACGCCATGGTGCCGCAGGAGAACATGTGGACGCTGCCGACCAAGGACGGTGCGCGCATGCTGCCCGGCGCCAACGGCGGTGTGGAGTGGTCGCCGATGGCGGTCAACCCGCAGCTGGGCCTGACCTACGCCATCAACCTGCACCAGCCGATGACCTACCACGTCGAGAGCACGCCCTATCCGGGCGGCAAGCTCTGGCTCGGCGGCGCCTTCAAGGTGATCCCGACCGAGGAGCAGTGGGGCAACATCACCGCGGTCGACTACAACACCGGCAAGATCCGCTGGCAGGTGAAGACGCCGCAACCGATGATCGGCGGCGTGCTCGCCACCGCCGGCGGGCTGGTGTTCACCGGCGAAGGCAACGGCCGCTTCCGCGCCTATGACGCGCGCAACGGCAACGTGCTGTGGACGTTCAACGCCGGCGCCGGCGTCAACGCCCCGCCCTCGTCGTACATGGTGGCCGGCAAGCAGTACATCGTGGTCGCCGCCGGCGGCAACGTCCAGCTCGACTTCAAGCGCGGCAACATCATCATCGCCTTCACGTTGGATTGATCGGACGCGGCCGGCAACCATCGCCGGCCGGAACTGTTATCGGGACGGGGCCTGCGGGCCCCGTCTTTTTTGACCGACGCGGTGGAACGCGTGAGCCATAATGAGGGAATGGCGAGCCGCGACATGAGCCCGGACTTGCAGCCAGGACACCGCGCGACGGCGCACGTCCTTTCCCGGGGAACGCGACGGGCGTGGCCGCTTGCCTTCACGGCCGTGCTCTTGACGGTTGCGCTGGCGGCGTCGTCGCGGGCGCAGACGATCGAGGACAAGGCGCAGCTCTGCGCGGCCTGCCACGGCGAGGACGGCGTTCCGCAGCAGAAGACCACGCCGGTGATCTGGGGCCAGCACCTGGGCTACACCTATCTGCAGCTGCGCGACTACAAGAGCGGCGCGCGCAAGAACGACATCATGTCGCCGCTCGCCCAGACCATGGAGCGCGACGACATGATGGCGTTTGCGCGCTATTTCTCGCAGAAGCGCTGGCCCGACCTGCAGCAGCCGCCGGCCCCGCCCGACGTCACGGCGCGGGCGACGCGGGCCAACGTCGCGATCGGATGCACCGGCTGCCACCAGGCCGGCTACCTGGGCGAAGGCACCCAGCCGCGGGTCGCGGGCCAGACCCGCGAATACCTCCAGCAGTCGATGATGGACTTCCGCACCCGCAGCCGCGGCAACAATCCCGGCATGTCCGACCTGATGCTGGCGATCTCGCCGGAGGACGTCGCGGCCTGCGCCGAGTACCTGGCGGGGTTGCGGTAGCGCATGTTCCGGCGAAGTGGAGACCGGTTCACCGACAAGAACATGCGCCACTCAAAGAACGTCAGCGGCGACTCACCGCGCCGCGAGCTTGGCGCGCACGCCGTCGTTGGCCGCCAAGTCGAGCGCGCGCTTGCCGCTCTTGTCCGCGATCGTCGGATCGGCGCCGCGCGCGAGCAGGCCTTCGACCACCGCCGCGTCGCCGATCTCGGCCGCCATCATCAGCGCGGTGCGGCCGCGATTGTCGGCGGCGTCGAGCGGCGCGCCGGCGTCGAGCAGGACCCCGATGACATCGAGCGCCGCGCGCGCGCCGACGCCCTCCTCGTGGCCGGCAGCCCACATCAGCGCCGTGAGGTCGTTGCCGTAGGCGCGGCTGGCGTCGACGCCGGCGTCGAGCAGGCGGCGCACGATCAGCGCGAAGCCGCGGGCGGCCGCATAGGTGATCGCCGCCTTGCCGGTCGCATCCACTGCGTTCGGATCGGCGCCGCGGGCGATCAGCTGGTCGACGATGCGACCGTTGCCCCTGAACGCCGCCGCCGCGAGCGGCGTGACGCCCGACCGGCCCGGCAGGTTCGGATCGGCGCCCTTCGCCAGCAGCAGCCCGACGGTCGCCTGCCGCTCGTTCTCGGCTGCGCCATAGAGCGCGGTCGTCCCGCTGAGGTTGCGGGCGTCGATCGCCGCGCCCTGGGCGAGGAAAAGCTCGACCAGCGGCACGTGCCCGGCGCGCGCCGCCCGCGCCAGCGCCATGGCGCCGAGCCGGTCGCGCGCCTCGAGCGAGGCGCCGGCGGCGAGCAGAAGCCGCGCCAGCGGCACGCAGCCGGAATCGGCCGCCGCGAACAGCGCCAGGTTCAATTGCGTCGAGGTGGCGTCGGCCTTGGTCTGCTCGAACCGCCGCTCGAGCTCGCGGCACGAGGGCGGGCCGGCGACCGGGGCGGGCGCGGCGGCGGCCGCGTCCGCCAACACACAGGCGGCCAGCACGGCAGTCCAGATGAGGCGGTCGATGTTCATGGTGCCGGGCGGGCCGATCGTCTGGATTGGACCATTGCCTTCATTGTCCGATCGCGGGGGGCCGATGTAAATTCCACCGCGGGTGACCCATGAGCGCTATTCCGCTGCTGACGACGCAAGGCGATGCCCATGCCTGCGGGCTGGCCCATGGCCGGCGGTTCGCGCAGGAGATCGCCGACAACGTCGCGACCTATCTGCGGCGGTTCGCAGCCTCGGGGCTCGGGCGGGACGAGGCCTTCGGCGAGGCCGAGCGGTGGCTTGCGGCGATCGCCGGGCAGAACCCCGCCTACGCCGAGGAGATGCGCGGCATCGCCGAGGGCTCGCGCCAGAGCCAGGAGATGATCGCGCTGCTCAACGCGCGCTATGAGCTGGCCTTCACGCTGTTCGGCAAGGAGGCGATGAAGGGCGAGCTGGTCGAGGTCGGCCCCGACGGCTGCACCACCTTCGGCCTTCTGCCCGAGGCGAGCGCCGATCGCCACACCTGGCTGGGCCAGAACTGGGATTGGCTCGCCGGCGTGCACGGCCGCACCTTCGTGCTGCACGCCCGGCGTACGGACCAGCCGAGCTTCGTCTGCCTCACCGAGGCCGGGATCGCCGGCGGCAAGATGGGCGTCAACGAATGCGGGATCGGGCTCGTCGAGAACGGCCTCGCCTCCAGCCACGACGGCCGCAATCCTTACCGCAAGCCGTTCCATATGCGCTGCCGGGAGGTGCTCGACGCCGAGCAATTCGAGGATGCGCAAACGCCGGTGACCGGCACGCCGCGCACCTGCTCGGCCAATTTCGTGATCGGCGCGGCGCCCGGCAAGATCGTCGACCTCGAAGCCAGCCCCGATCACGTGAGCCGGCTCCATCCCGAGGACGGCGTCATCACCCACTCGAACCATTTCCTGGCCGCCGGACACGGCACGTCGCTGTTGGAGAAGATCGCGCCCAACACGCTTGCCCGCATCGACCGGATGCGCCGCCTGCTGCGGGAGGGCGGCGGCCCGATCTCATTCGACCGCATGCGCGCCGCCGCCACCGATCACGCCGGCGCGCCCTATGCGATCTGCCGGCACCCGGACCCCGCCCAGCCCGAGGCCAAGCGCACCATGACGGTCGGCGCCGTGCTGATCGACCTCGACGCGCGCACGATGCACGTCGCGAACGGACCGCCGTGCGAGAACGAGTACGTGGCGTTCACCGTGTAGGGTGGGCAAAGGCGCCTGACGTGCGCTTGCGCCTATGAACGGCATTGCGCGCCGTGCCCACCGGCGTGTCCGCCGCGTTCACATCGTGTGCTCCGCGTGGGCACGGCGCTGCGCTCGTCGAGCGGTGAGCGATGCCCCTGGGAACCGCGCCTTTGCCCACCCTACGAGGCGATGATTCAATCCGCGAACATCCGTTTTTGCGCTTCCGCCGCCGCGTCCTCCATGGTCATGAACACGGCGCCGGCATCGGCGAGCTTGCCCACCAGATCCTCCAGCGCCAGCATCCGGTAGCCGCGGCCGATCACGAACGGGTGCATGGTGTAGGTCAGCACGCCCCAGTCGACGGTCTGCTGCATGTAGCGGAACTCGTCGAGCCAGCTCTCCATCACGGTGCGCGCCGACTGCAGGCCGGGCAGCACGGTGGTGGCGGTGCGCACGAACTCGAAATGCGGGTAGTCGTCGAGCGACCAGCTGATCGGCATTTCTATGAGCGCGGTCTGCTCGCCGAACCCGAACGGCTTGCCGAGCTCGACGCGGTCGCCGCGGCGGGCGCGATACGGCCAGTAGTCGCCGCCCATCAGGCTCGAATCGTAGACGAAGCCGTGCGCCAGCAGGAGGTCGATGCTGTTGTCGCTCAGATCCCAGGACGGCGAGCGGTAGCCGCGCGCCTTGCGGCCGGTCAGCCGCGCGATCGCCTCGTTGGCGCGGGTGAGGTCGGCCTCCTCCTCGGCGCGGCTCTGCTGCGCCGGCGGCACGTGCGCCCAGCTGTGGTGCGCCACCTCGTGGCCGTCGGCGACCACCGCCTCGCAGGCGCGCGCATGGCTCTCGATGGTGAAGCCGGGGATGAACCAGGTCGCGCGGATGGCGCGCGCTTTGAGCATGGCCAGGATCCGCGGCGCCGCGACGAGGCCGAACTCGCCGCGCGACAGCGGCGTCGGCGTGGTCATGCCGCGGGCGATGAAGGCAGACTGGGTGTCGAAGTCGAAGGTGAGACAAACGATGTGGCGCGGCACGGTCGGCTCCGGGACGTGGACATGACCAGGACCGGCATAGCATAGTCCGCGCCGACCCTCTGCCACCCCGGTGTGCGCGGCCTTGGCTCCTGTTCCTTCCGCCGCGCCTTCCAGTCAAACCATGGCGACCAAGACGATCGGGATCATCCTCAACGGCGCCACCGGCCGCATCTGCTCGACCCAGCACCTGGCCAACGCCTTGATCCCGATCCGCGACGAGGGCGGGCTGCCGGTCGGCGACGACCGCTTGGTGCCGCGGCTGCTGCTGGCCGGCCGCGACGCCGAGCGTCTCGCCGCCGTGGCCAAGACCCACGGCGTCGAGCATTTCACCACCGACCTCGACGCCGCGCTGGCCGACCCCGGCTACGCGACCTTCTTCGACGCCGCCGCCACTCATCAGCGCGCCGCGGTGCTCGCCCAGGCGATCGCCGCCGGCAAGCACGTCTATTCCGAAAAGCCGGTGGCGCCGACCGTCGCCGAAGGGCGCGCCTTGCTGAAGGCGGCGCAGGCGCGCGGGCTCAAGCACGGCGCGGTCGAGGACAAGGTCTATCTGCCGGGCCTGCAGAAGCTCGCCGCGCTCACGAACAGCGGCGCGCTCGGCCGCATCGTCGGCTTCCGGCTCGAATTCGGCTGGTGGGTGTTCGACGGCATCGAGCGGCCGTCGCAGCGGCCGAGCTGGAACTACCGCGCCGACGGCGGCGGCGGGCTGATCCTCGACATGTATCCTCATTGGCGTTACGTGATCGAGAGCATCATCGGCCGCATCGTCCGGGTCGCCTCGGCCGCGTGGACCGCCACGCCCGAGCGCGCCGACGAGCGCGGCGCGCGCTTCGCGGTCGACGTCGAGGACAGCGCCACGACCATGGTCGAGCTCGCGAACGGCGCCTTCGGCACGATCCTCAGCTCCTGGGCAACGCGGGTGCGGCGCGACGACCTGCTCACCCTGCAGGTCGACGGCAGCAAGGGCTCGGCGCTCGCCGGCCTGCACCGCTGCCGCGTGCAGACCACCGCGCAGGCGCCGCCGGTCGCCCATTTCAGCGTGATGAAAGACCTGGCCATCGATTATCGCGGCGGCTGGACCGACGCGCCTGCCCTGCCCGCCTACCGCAATCCCTACCGGGTCGGCTGGGAGGCGTTCCTGCGCCACGTCGTGATCGGCGCGCCGCTCGCCTCGGATTTCGCGGCCGGCATCCGCGACGTGGCCTTCGCGGAAGCCTGCCATCGCAGCATGGCGGAGCGGACCTGGATCGCGCTGCCGCCAGCAACGGAGGACACGACATGAGCGAAGCGCGCACCGCGCTGGTCACCGGCGCCTCGACCGGGCTCGGGCGGGCGACCGCGCTGGCGCTCGGGGGCGCCGGCTTCGATATCGCGCTCGCCGACCTCGACGCGGACTGGCTGCGGGAGGTCGCGGCGCACCCGGACCTGCGCGGCCGCAAGGCGGTTGCGCTGGCGCTCGACCTGCGGTCCGAGGACAGCATTGCGCAAGCGATGGCGCAGGCGGCCGGCGCGCGCGGCGCCGTCGACGTGCTGGTCAACAATGCCGGCGTGCCGCTGCAGCGACCGGCCGCCGAGGTGACCTGGGCCGAATGGGACGCCGTCATCGACGTCAACCTCAAGGGCAGCTATTTCCTCGCCACCGCCTTCGCCCGCCATTGCCGTGCCGCCGGGCGCGGCGGCGCGGTGATCAGCATCGCGTCGACCCACGGGCTCACCGGCATCGCCGACCGCTCGGTCTACGGCATCTCGAAGGGCGGCATCATCCAGATGACGCGCATGCTGGCGATCGAATGGGCGCCGCTCGGGATCCGGGTCAACGCCATCGCGCCTGCGACGGTGCTGACGCCGTCGCGCGAAAAGATACTGAACGATCCGGCGGCGCGGGCGCGCATGCTGGCGCGCATCCCGCTCGGGCGGTTTCCGGAGGCGGACGAGATCGCGGCGGCGGTGTGCTACCTGGCAAGCGACGCCGCGCGCTCGATCACCGGCCAGACCCTGGTGATCGACGGCGGGCTGACGGCAATGTGAGGTCTCCTGTCCCGGCCGAAGCGACGGCGAAAGCCGGAGCGAGAGCCGGGACCCAGGGCGACACGACGGGATTTGG
>JBEVIH010000111.1:0-16063 GCA_040510815.1 Xanthobacteraceae bacterium
AGCAAATCGGACGATATTACCGAATGAGGCAATGGGACGGTAAGGAGGTCATCTCTCGTGGCGGTAGCCAGTACGTCGGGCATGTCCGCTTGGTGCGACAAGCGGTCATTCGCCAAGCTATTCGATCACCTCGTCGGCGCGCAGGAGGAACGACACGGGGAGTGGATGCGCGAGCGAGATCGGGCAGCCGGCCAGACACCGCGGTTTTAAGCCCAGATTGTCGGGCCGAAAGTGGCGCCCCGACCCCGCTGACGGAAACGGCGGGCGGGGACTTGCAACGCACCGGTGCGGCGCGTCATGACCGAATATCAAAAAAATGACGGCTTGTGATATAGATCACCGACACAATGAGCGAATCATGCAATTGATCGCCCGTCCCATTGGGACGTTTCCTCCGTTAGACTTAAGGCCCCGGCTCGACGGGGCCTTTTTTTACCGCGCGCCGCCTTTCATTCTGCCATCCGTCACGGCGCCTCACTCGATCACTTCATCGGCGGCGCGCACTGAGGCGCATTCAACCCGTAATTGGGTCTTGACGTTCGCATCACGAACGATCTTGGCCCATTTCTCGATTTCCGCCTTGATCTGCGCGTCGAATTCCTCGGGCGTGCTTCCGATCGGGTCGAACCCGCGTGTCGGCGGCAGACGCTCCCGTGTACGGATAGCGCCCGGAGTATCGGAAGGCCGGCAGGCGCATGTGCTGAGTGACCCGCGGGATGTGGGATGGACCATTGAAGAAATTATCGGGTTGGGCCGGCCAAGTTGGCCGTTCGCGTGGCCCGTTCCCCAACCGGCCCCCATACTGCTCACAAGTCGCTGCCAGGCGTCCGATCTTCGTCTATGTCCGCCGGCAGAAAATTTGGAAGAAGCCCCATGGCACTCAGTGATGCAATCGTCGCGACATACAGAACGATCCACATAGCCTAGCCCCCCGACCAATAGACCTACGGTGTAGATCTGCGCCTGAAACTGTTGGTCATAAGGGCGGTGGAATTGGGGCTCGCTCTATTCGTACAAATGGAAATCGATTGAGTGTGACTTTCCGGCAACCCCGATGGAATGCCATGCGAGGCGCGGGTCTTGATGATCATGACCACCTCCTCGCCCCGCTCCACCGCCCCGTCCACCAATAATGCGAGATCATGCCGGGCAGGATATTCACGCAGGCGCAAAGCCGCCGCTCGACCAGCGCGCGCGCCCGGCCTCCTCCGCCTCGACAACCGAGGGATAGGTCGTATAGACGAACACCGCGCGTTCCGCGTTCATGCGCACCTCCCGGGCCGATGCTGCGGCCCGTCAATGCGCGGAGACTCGAGGCGCAGAAGCCCGCTGGCGTGAGTCCCGCAATGCAAGCCCCGTAACATGAGCCCCGCGACCCCGAGCTACAAGCGCATCCACTTCGTCGCCAGCCCGATCCCGGAAGCCCGGGAGGCGCGCGAGCGGCTCGTGCGCCGCTACGGCGACGCGACGCCCGCGGAGGCCGACGTCATCGTCGCCCTCGGCGGCGACGGGCTCATGCTGCAGACCCTGCACAAGTTCATGACGTCGGGCAAGCCGATCTACGGCATGCATCGCGGCACCGTCGGCTTCCTGATGAACGAATATTACCCGAACGATATCCCGGAACGCCTCGCCAAGGCGCACGTCACCGTGATCCACCCGCTGCTCATGCGCGCCCATGACGAGGACGGCGAGACCCAGGAATTCCACGCCTTCAACGAGGTCTCGCTCTACCGGCAGACCTACCAGGCGGCGCGGCTGCGCGTCCTGATCGACGACGCGGAGCGCCTGCCCGAGCTCGTCGCCGACGGCCTGCTGGTGGCGACGCCCGCCGGCTCGACCGCCTACAATCTCTCCGCCCAGGGGCCGATCATCCCGATCAACGCGCCGCTGATGGCGCTCACTCCGATCAGCCCATTCCGGCCGCGGCGCTGGCGCGGCGCGCTGCTGCCCGACAGCGCGCGGGTGCGCGTCGAGGTGCTCGATCCGGAGAAGCGCCCGGTCGCCGCGGTCGCCGACCACGACGAGGTGCGCGCGGTGGTCTCGGTCGACATCCAGATGGATCACAGCATCTCGATGCAGATGCTGTTCGACCCCGGCCACAGCCTCGACGAGCGCATCCTGCGCGAGCAGTTCGGGTATTGAGCGAGGCAAGAACGGGAACGTGACCAGGCAGGCTCGCATCGCGGTGATCGGAGCGGGCATCGGCGGGCTCGCGGCCACCGGCGCGCTGCGCCAGCGCGGCTTCGAGGTCGACGTCTACGAACGCGCCGGCGAGCTCGGCGAGGTCGGCGCCGGACTGCAGCTCGGGCCGAACGCCGTCAAGGTGTTGCGCGCGCTCGGGATCGAGGAGCGGCTGCTGCCGCTGGCGTGCGAGCCGACCAACATCGTTTCGGTGGCGGCGAACGACGCCCATCTGCGCTTTCGCGAGCCGCTCAAGGCGGTCATCGCGGCGCAGTTCGGGGCGCCCTATCTCACCGTCCATCGCGCCGACCTGCACGCCCTGCTGCAGGCGAAGGTGCCGGCGGCGCGCATCCACCTCGACGCCCAGTGCACAGGCGCGGCTTCGATCGGCGGCGCGGCAGTGACGAGCTTTGCCGACGGCAGGCAGATCGAAGCCGATCTCGTGGTCGGCGCGGACGGCATCAATTCGGCGGTACGGGAAAGCCTGTTCGGCGCGCAAGCCGCCCGCTACACGCAACAGATGGCCTGGCGCTGCATCGTGCCGATCCACTGCGTGCCGACCAGGATCGGGCCGGGCAAATCGGTGGCCGTCGGCCGCGACGAATATGTCGGCTGGATCGGGCCGGACGGCCACGTGATCTGCTATCCGATCCGTGGCGGCGAGCTCTACAACATCTTCGCCGGCCACGTGTCCGAGCAATGGGTCGAGGAATCGTGGGTGGTGCCGAGCGGCCTCGACGAGCTGCTTGCCGGATTCCGCGGCTGGAACGACGCGCTGCTCGACATGCTCGCCCACGTCGAGCACTGCTACAAATGGGGCATTCGCGACCGCGACCCGCTCGCGCGCTGGGTGAGCGGCCGCGTCACGCTGCTCGGCGATGCGGCGCATCCGATGATGCCGACCCTGGCGCAGGGCGCCGCCATCACGCTCGAGGACGCCTATGCGCTGGCGCGCCAGCTGGCGCGGCATGACGATCCGGTGGCAGGGCTCGCGGCCTACGAGGCCGAGCGCCGGCCGCGCGCCAGCAAGGTGCAATTGCAGGCGCGCGAGCAGTTCGAGAACAACCGCAAGACCCCGGCGCCGCCGCCGCTCTCGCGCGACTGGATCTTCGCGCACGACGCGACGCGGGAGACCATGGCCGCGACGGTGGCGGGATAATGTCCCGCTAGCGGCTGCTCACCTCCATACCCAGCGCCTCCAGGATCTCCGCCTGCTTGGCGGTGGTGCCGTGGCCGCCGGCGATGGTCGATCCGGCAACGCCGGCCCTCTTGAGCGCCTCGCCGACCGCGAGCGTGCCGGGCGTGCGGTTGATCGGCGCGCGCGGCGACAGGAGGTCGGTCACGAACACGATATTGGGCTTGACCACGTGGCCGATCAGCATCCCCTGCGAATGCGGGTTCGGGATGTTGTGCAGGCGGACTTCCTCGCTGTCGTCCTTGAGCACCGTCAATTCGGCGACCTCGACGATCTGCGCCGCCCGCGGCTTCTTGGTCAGCGCGTCCGGCGCGACCGTGTGCGCCGCGCGCACCGCCTTCTCGAAATAGGCCTTGGTCGGGCTCGGAACGACCACCGTCGCCCCTTCCGCCACATAGGTCCGCAGCCCGCCGGTGTGGTCCATGTGATGGTGGGTGAGCACCAAATACTTGATCGGCTTGCCCGGATATTTCGCCTTGGCGGCGTCGATCACCCAGCGCGACTGCAGCTCGCCATAAGGCGCGTCGAAGACGATGAGGTGATCCTTCATCGCAACGATCAGGTTGTTGGCCTGGCCGCCCTGGACGTGCTGCACGTTGGGTGCGAGCTCGACCAGCTTGAGGCTGCCGCCGGGCGCAAGGATGATGCCGTCGCTGTCGAGCAGCCGGGCGAGGAAGTGGCGGCGAATGATCCACTGGTGCGGCACGTAGCCGGTCGCCGGCGGCTTCGCCGCCGTCTTGACGGCGTCGGGCACCGCGAACGCGTCGGCGGCGATCTCCGGGTTCGCGGCGACCTCCCTGTAGGTGAGCTTCGCCACCTCGACGCCGTTGACCTGGTAGGACAGGCCATGCGCGATCTTGGCGCCGCCGACCGGCTTCCAGTCGCTCAAGACCAGGTCGTAGTTCGAATCGCCCGCGATATTGTCGTCGTCGCGGGTGCGAATGGCGGCGGGAAGCTTGCTCTGCGGGTCGATCAGGACGGTGAAATTGGTCCCGCCGCTGGCGAAGCCGAGCGCCAGCAAGGTCTGCTTGCCGAGCTTGTCGTTCGCCAGCGGGCGGACGTTTTTCGGCTCGTCCATCATCTTGAGCAGCAAGGTTGGCGCGGCGCGCTCCAGCTCGCGCAACGCCGCGGCGACGCGGATGCCAGACATCGGCCGGCTGGCGCCCTTGTCGTCGATCACGTAGCCGAGCGTCGGCGTGACCACCTCGGTGAATTTGAGCTTCTCGACCGCGGGATATTTCAGGTCGCGGTCCCATTCGGTGCGCGCCGAGCCCTTGGCGAGATCCCAGGTGATCGCGAGCGCCGTATTGCCGAGGAAGCGCGGCTCGCCGCCGGCTTCTTTCGACTGGCCGGGTTCCCAATGCATGGCGTCGGCCTTGATCGCGAGCGCTTGCAGGCCGCGCAAGGCGTCGGCGCCGCCCTGCGCCGCGATCGCCTGGTTGACGATCTCGCGCGCGCTCGATTGCGCGTGCGCCGGCGGCGGCGCGACCGTGGCCAGCAGCAGGGCGGCCGAAAACGCGATTGAATACTTCACGGCGATCCTTCCGTTGTGCTCGAGGCGTGGCGATCGCGCATTCCCGGCATTTCGAATCGCGTTGACCGCTCGTGCGATCATATCGGTTGCGGCTCGCCGCCGCGCGCACGATCCGGCATCCGGACTGCAGCCGACGGGTCGAAAACGCGGCCTGCCCTGTCCCGCTTGGCAGCGCCGCTGCGGGCTCGCCGGCCGCTTCCGGACCTGCGGCTAAGCCATTGACGCACAGGGGTTCGCCCGGCCGGCATGCTTAACCCTTCCTTAACAGGGAACCGCTAGCTTCACCCCGGCGGGGCCGCAGCCCCCGACGCCTTGGATTGCGTCATGGTCCGGATCGACTTCAACAAGCTCCGCTTCCTCGTCATCGACGACAACGCCCATATGCGGCGCATCCTGCGCACGCTGCTGCACGGCTTCGGCGCGCGCGACGTCTACGAGGCGGAGGACGGTGCGGCCGGGCTCGAAGCCTTCACCCACTACATGCCGGACATCGTGCTCACCGACTGGGCGATGCCGATCTTCGATGGGCTCGAATTGGCGCAGATGATCCGCCAGCCCGGCGCCAACGCCAATCCCTACGTGCCGATCATCATGCTCACCGGCCATTCCGAGAAGAAGCGCGTGGTGTCGGCGCGCGACGCCGGCATCACCGAATTCATGGCCAAGCCGATCTCGGCCAAGGCGCTCTACCAGCGCATCCTCAACGTGGTCGCCAATCCGCGGCCGTTCATCAAGACCAAGACCTATTTCGGGCCCGACCGGCGCCGCAACGTCAACGTCAACTATGCCGGGCCCGAGCGCCGCAAGGGCGGCAAGGCCGACGTCCTGCGCCAGACCCCGCTGCTCGACAAGGCCAAGATCGCCGGCTGAGGCCGGTCAGGGAACGTCCGATGTCGCAAGCACGAAAAGACGAGAAGCCATCGGTCGCGACCTATGCCGACTACGAGATCATCACTCCGCCCAACAAGCTGCGCCGAGTGGTTACGGCGGTCGCGCCGGACGAGCCCCACGACGATCCGGTGGCGCGCGCCGAGCAGGCGCTGGCGATGCTCGCGAGCGAGTTCTCGAGCTGGATGGACACCGAGTGCCAGCGGCTCGACCGGGCGCGCCAGCAGATGAAGGCCAAAGGGCTCAACAAGACCACGCGCGAGGCGCTGTTCCTGGCCGCCCACGACATCAAGGGCGAGGCCTCGACCTTCGGCTTTCCCTGGATCGCCACGCTCGCCGACAGCCTGTGCCGGCTGATCGAGCACACGCCCGACATGTCGCGCATTCCGTTTTCGCTGGTCGATCAGCATGTCGACGCCGTGCGCGCCATCTTCCGGGAAAGCGCGCGGCCCGACGTCGCCACGCTCGCCGACGCGCTCGGCCAGAAGCTGCGCGAGGTCACCGACGAGTTCCTGGCGCACGAGAACCGCGACCGGCCCGATTATCTGGACGGCATCCTCGCCCCTCCCCTGGCGCCGGGCGAGTCGTTCTAACCGGACAACGGACTCGACGGTCGACGGTAGGTTGGGTCGAGCCCTGCGCGAGACCCAACACTTCTGAGCTTCGCGATGGAGGTCGTTGGGTCTCGTAAGAACACGACCCAACCTACCGCTTATTTCCGATCACGCCGCTGCCAGGCGCTGCACGTACTGCGGCTCGGTGTCGTCGCTCGCCACCAACTCGTCGCAGAACAGGCGCGCCTCTTCGCGCGCCGCTTCCGCCGCGAAGCGCCGCAGCAAGGTGAGCAGCGGCTCGATGTCGCCGAGCGTCTCCTCCGCGCAGCGGGTCAGCACGCGCTCGACCATGCGCCGCTTGAGCCGCGTCGCCGCGCCCACGTAGCCGATGAAGCCGCCCTCGCGCATGGCCTCGACCGCCTCGCGAAACGCCGGATAGGTGGACGCCGGCAGCCCGGCCTTGTCGTAGAGCGCGCGGAAGCCGGCGATGCTCTTGTCGTGCACGAGCGCGCTCACCCGCGCCAGCGCCATGCCGGAGAGCTCGGCCAGCGCCTCCTCGAACATGTCGACGTTGCCGGAAAGCAGCGCGCGCAGCACCAGGCCGGCGGTCAACTGGCCGCTCTCGCGCAGGTGCCGGATGAGCGGCCGGATCTCGCCGTTGCAGGACACCGCCGCGAGCGTGACGGTCGCCTTCTCGCAGGCCTCCTTGGCGACGCGGCGGGCGTGATCCTGCTCCAGCCATTCGCGCGCGGCGACGAAGCCGGCGAGCGTCTCCGACAGCTTGGCGACCAGTCCCTGCCGGGTCGCCGCCGGCAGGTCGTCACGCGCCAGCATGGCCCCGCGGACGGCGGCGAGATGGCCGAAGCGGGCGACGATCCGGTCGAGCGAGATCGGCGCGATCTCGGCTTGCACGTTCTCGATCAGCACCAGGCAGGCCTCCGCCGCCCCGACCTCGGCGACCGCGGCGGACACGGCACTCGGCAAGGCGGCGCGGTTGGCGATCGCGGCCTGCGCCGGCGGGCGGCCGGTCGCAACCGCATCGACCAGGTCGGCATCGACCAGGAGCGGCGAATGCTCGAGCACCCAGCTCGCCACCTCGGGCTGGTCGGCGGCGAGCGCGAGGATCACCGACGGCGGCGAGAATTCGCTGAAGGCGAGCGCCTTCGCCAGCGCGATCCGCACCAGCGGCGACGGATCGTCGAGCAGCATGATCAGCGCGCCCTCAGCGGCGGCGCGATCGTCGGGCGAAAGATCGGAATAGAGGAAAGCCCGGGCCAGCGCCGTAGTGGCGTCGGCCCGCTCGGCGGCCGGCGCGGTGCGCACCCAGTGCAGGAATTGACGAACGATCATGATGCGACCGACGCCACGATTGCGGCGCCCTCGGCGGGCGATGATTGCGCAGCCTAGCCGGCGAGGCTTAATAAAGCGTTCACCATAAATCTTTGGGAAGATTGCCGAATTGTTAACGCCCCGGGGCGGGCAAAATCGCGCTCAGGTCTTGCTGTCGAACCGCCCGCGCATGCTCGGCCGCGGGTCGCGAAACAGATCGAGCGCCGCGCCGGCAGGCGCGCGCTGGTCGGCCACGGAAGGCGCCGCCGGCGGCGATGCTTGGGGCGCGCCCGCGCCGCGACCGCCCCAGAGCTCGGTCACCACCGGCGCCACCGCGCCACGCCGGCCATCGTCATGGAACAGCGAGTGAAAGCCCGACCCGGACTCCGAGGGACGCGGACGCGGGACGACGGCGGCAGCGTCGCCGATGACGCGGGGTTTTTCATTCGCGAACGCCGCCACGGCCGGCATCGGCGCGGGCATCGCCGTGGGCGTCGGGCCGCGCACCGCGGCGGTTTCGGGAGCCGGCGACGGCGGCGCGGGCCACGGCGCCGCCGCGACCGGAGGCGGCACCGCGCCCGCGCCCGGGATCATGCCCGGCGGGCGCGGGATGTTGCCCCCGGCAAGCCGCACCGACGGCGGCGCGGGAGCGGCGCGCGCCACCTGATAGCGGCGCATGAGCTCGGCGCAGACCCCGGCGATGCTGCGCGCATTGCCCTGCCGGTCGTAGAAGATCGAGCGGTTGGCGGCGGCCGGCTCCGGGAAGATCGCCGCCGCGTTGGCGGTCGGGTCGCTGCCGGCGAGCCTGATCGCCTTGGCCCCCGCGTAGGGCCCGAAGAAATGCGCGACGTAGAGCTCGTCCTCGCTCGGCTTGCGGCCGATGCGCTTGGCGAGCTCGGTGGCATTCTTCTGCGTGACCACGCCGCCCATCAGCGCGTTGGCGGTCGGATCCTTGCGCAGCAGCATGATCTCGTTGCGCAGCGCCGGATCCTCCACCACGTAGCGGCCAGTGGGCGTGCGCGAGATCGCATCGGCGTAGTCGCCGTAGCCGAAGGCCGGCCCGCCCTGCTTCAAGGTCGCGAGCCAGGTCTGCTCGATGAACTGGAACAGCCCGGTCGCCGTCGACGTCCGCACGGTCAAATTGGGATTGAGGTCCGACTCGACCTTGGCGGTGGCGAGCAGATAATCGAAGCTCACGCCGGTCACCCGGGCGGCCTGGCGAATGGCGCCGGTGACGGCGGTGCGGGAGGTACCCGAGCCGACGGGCGTGGGAGCGTCGACCGCCATAGGATGCCTTTGAGCCCGCGCGGCGCGGACTTACCTCAAGAGTTAACGAATATGGTAAACGGGGTGTTAACGAACGCCCCTGATGGGAGGCCCCGATGGCGCAGGAAACCGTGGTCCGCCACAAGCGCGGCGGCATCTATTTCGACGATTTCGTGGTTGGGCATCTCTACGAGCACCCGCTCACCCGCACGGTCACGCAGATGGACAACATGTTGTTCTCCAACATGACGCTCAATCCGCAGCCGCTGCACATCGACCGGCATTTCTGCGAGCAGGAGACCGAGTGGGGCCAGCCGCTGATGAACTCGCTGTTCACGCTCGGGCTGATGATCGGCATCATGGTCAACGATCTCTCGGTCGGCACCACCATCGCCAATCTCGGCATGACCGAGGTGAAATTCCCACATCCGCTGTTCGAGGGCGACACCGTGCATTGCACCTCGGAGGTCGTCGGCAAGCGCGAGTCGAACTCGCGCCCCGGCGCCGGCATCGTCGAGTTCCACCACCGCGCCTACAACCAGGACAACAAGCTGGTGGCCGAGTGCCGCCGCCAAGTCTTCATGCGCATGCGGCCGAAATAGCGTCGGCACCCGGGTCGGAGCGCTTGCGGATCACCTCTCAAGACCCGGGGCGCGAAAAATCTCTTCGAGCCGAGGGCTCATCGGCAGGCCGAGCTTTCTTCCCCGCCTGGGCAGCGTCGGCCTATCCGCAGGGCCTGCCGACCCTCGCTCGACCGCTCGATTCTCGCTAGTTTGGGCCCGCCACCCGCCTGCCCCCAGAACCGGGTTGAAGGAGGCATGATGCGTTCGCTGCTGTTCGTCCCCGCCGACGGCGGAAAAAAGCTCGACAAGGCGATGGCCAGCGGCGCCGACGCCGTGATCGTCGATCTCGAGGATTCGATCGCGCCCGACCGCAAGCTGCAGGCGCGCGCCAGCGCCGCAGCCTTCCTCAAAGATGCGCTCAACGCGGCCGACCGCCCTCGCCTGCTGGTGCGCGTCAACGGATTGCAGACCGGGCTCACCGACGCCGATCTCGACGCGGTGGTCCCGGCGCGGCCCGACGCGATCATGCTGCCGAAAGCGGAAGGCGGCCCGGCGATCGCGCATACGGACGCCAAGCTCGCCGCCCGCGAGGCGATCAGCGGGCTGCCCGACGGCCATATCAAGATCGTGGCGATCGCGACCGAGACCGCGACCTCGCTGTTTCTCGCCGGCACCTATCGCGGGGTCAGCGCGCGGCTCGAAGGCCTCACCTGGGGCGCCGAGGACCTCTCGGTCGAGCTCGGCGCCGAGGAGAGCCGCGACGCCGTCGGGCGCTTTTTCGCGCCCTATCAGCTGGCGCGCGCGCTCTGCCTTGCGGGCGCGTCGGCGGCGCAGGTGCAGGCGATCGACACCATCGCCACCGATTTCCGCAACATGGCGGCGCTCGGCCGCGAGACCGTGGAGGCGCGCCGCGACGGCTTCACCGGCAAGATGGCGATCCATCCGGCGCAGGTGCCGGTGATCAACGAGGTGTTCACGCCGACCGCCGACGCCATCACCAAGGCGCGCGCGGTGGTGGCCGCCTTCGAGGCCAACCCCGGCAAGGGCACGGTCGGGATCGACGGCGTGATGTACGACCGCCCGCACCTCGCGCGCGCGCACATGCTGCTGGCGCGCGCCAAGGCGACTGGGGCGGGCTAGTCACGGCTTCTCGCCGTACACCGCCTTCGGATCGAACGTCTTCTCCCCGTCGCGGAATTCGAGCGTCACCGCGCCGGTCTTGCCGACCGGGACCGCGCGATAGAAGCAGGAGCGGCGGCCGGTGTGGCAGGCGCCGGGGCCTTCCTGCTCGACCCTGATCCAGACCGCGTCCTGGTCGCAGTCGATGCGCATCTCGACCACGCGCTGGACGTGGCCGGAGCTCTCGCCCTTTCTCCACAAGGCCCGGCGCGAGCGGCTGAAGTACCAGGCCTCTCCGCTTGCGATGGTCTTGCGCAGCGCCTCGGCGTTCATGTGCGCGACCATCAGCACCTCGCCCGAGCGGGCGTCGGTCGCGACGCAGGTGACGAGCCCGTCGGCGTCGAATTTGGGCGCCAAGGCGCGGCCTTCCTCGACCTCCTGGGTCGAGGCGCGGGCGGCGAATGGTGCGAGCTCGTCAGCCAAGGAAGCCCTCGCAAAAATCGAGATGTCATGGCCCGCGCAAGCGGTCGATCCGGTGATCGCAAAGTGACCTTTACGGCACCGCGCGCATTATAGATGCATCTGCGGATACTGGATGCCCCGCTTTCGCGGGGCATGACAATCGCGGACGGGTCGGCCCGATCGGCCGGCTCAGCGCTCGGCCCCGCGCACCATCGTGATGAAGCGGACCTGGTCGTCCGGGTTGTCGCGGAAACTGCCCGTGAACTGCGTGGTGATGGTCGAGGAGCCGGGCTTCTCGACCCCGCGCACCGACATGCACATATGCTCGGCTTCCATCATGACCGCGACGCCGCGCGGAGCGAGAATCTCCTCGATCGCGGTCGCGATCTGCGAGGTCATGTGCTCCTGCGTCTGCAGCCGGCGGGCATAGACGTCGACCAGCCGCGCGAGCTTGGACAGCCCGACCACCCGGTCCACCGGCTTGTAGGCGATGTGCGCCTTGCCCATGAACGGCATCATGTGATGCTCGCAATGGGAGTTGAAGGCGATGTCGCGCACCAGCACGAAATCGTCGTAGCGGCCGATCTCGCTGAAGGTGCGCTCGAGCACCTCGACCGGAGATTCGCGATAGCCGCGGTAGATTTCCTCGTACGCGTCGATCACCCGCCGGGGGGTGTCGCGCAGGCCCTCGCGGTCGGGGTCATCGCCCGCAAAGGCAATGAGCGTGCGCACCGCCGCCACCGCGTCCTCGCGCGAAGGCTTCGGCACGACCGGCTGCGGGGCCGCGCGCACGTGATCGGACAAGGCGGGCTTCTCGGCCGAGGATGATTTGGGCCAAGGCTTGACGACGGCATCCATCGCGGTCTCTCCGTTCGACCGGCCGAACGGCCGGGGGTGTCACCGGGGCGGCCGCATCAGTCATACGCGCGTTGGGAGAGTTGACCCATGCGCGGCGACCGGACGCCGCATTCCCTTTTTACATGGCTCCGTCCTTTGCGGCGAAGCCTTCCCGCCGGGTGACCTGTCTCCTGCTCGCCCCGGCGGGCCAGTCCCTATATATTCGTTGCAACCGGCCGCGCAATCAAGTTGCCGGGCCTATTAACCGATAACGAGCGCCATGCTGAACGAGGTCTACAACAGCCGGATCCTGGAGCTGGCCGGCAACATCCCCCGCCTGGGACGGCTCAGCCAAGCCGACGCCAGCGCCACCGCCCATTCCAAGCTGTGCGGCTCGACCGTCACCGTCGACCTAAAAATGGACGGCGACACCGTTACCGACTTTGCCCACGAGGTGAAGGCGTGCGCGCTCGGGCAGGCGTCGTCCTCGATCATGGCGCGTCACGTGATCGGCGCCAAGGCCGACGAATTGCGCAGCCTGCGCGAGACGGTGCGCCGCATGCTGAAGGAGAACGGCGCGCCGCCGCAGGGCAAATGGGCCGACGTCGCCGTGCTCGAGCCGGTGCGCGACTACAAGGCGCGCCACGCTTCGACGATGCTGACATTCGACGCGGTGGCGGATGCGATCGGCCAGATCGAGGCCAAGCGAAGGAACGCCGTCGCGGCGGAATGATTGCGCCTCCCCGCTCGCGGAGCGGGCCGGAGGAACGCTGCGAATGAGTGTGGGGATGCGTGCGTTGCTTGCTGCCGTCGGCGCGGCCTTGATCGCCAGCGCCGCGGCGGCCGCCGATTGCGCCTCCGAGGCCGCCGTGCTGGCCAAGGATCAAGCCGAGCTGCCGCGCCTGGACGTCGTGTCGTCGGCCGACCGGCCGCCCTATTGCATCACGCTCGAGACCATCATCGCCTTCGCCGGGCGCGTGAAAGCGCATGTCGGCCACTGTCCCAACTCGGACTACGCCCAGAGCGTGACCGAGTGGGACAAGACCCGCGTGGACTCTGCCAGGCTGTTCAGCCAGTACCGCTGCCGGCGCACGCCGTAGGGTGGCGCGGGCACGGCTCGTCGTGCCCGCGGCAATCGCTCAATCGCGGCCGGAGCCTTGATGACCGACCGTCGTCAGTGTGGTCGCCGGCGGATTGGAGGACGTCTTCGGCGCGTCCTGCTCGAACAGGGCCTCGACCGTATTGAGCCGCATGCGCCTGATCTCTTCGCTGGAGAGCGCATACAAGGGCTCCCAGGGCGGCACCCGCAACGCGGTCTCGATCAGCTCGATCCCGCCGCCCATCTCGATCGTGTATTGCGCGAGCCGCCCGATGTCGCGCTGCACGAGGTTGAGCTCCTCGGCGGTATAGCTCGAGTCGAGGGCATTCTTGCGCTTCTTGCCGAGCCAGATCTGGTGCACCAGCACGTGCGCCTGCGGCGGCACGTAGCGGCGCGAGCCGGCGAGCAGCAGGAAGGCGCACATCGACTCGCAGGTGGCTTCGGGGGCGAGCCGCGCGCGCTGGTCGCCCGCCGCGGCCGGCGGCAGCGGCGTGGTCTTGCCCACGGTGGTGATCATCTCGAAGCGGCGGATGATGCGGCCGAGCGCGATCGTGCCGAGCACCGAGCCGCCGTCGGAATCGAGCACCAGCACCGCGCCGCGAACGTCTTTCTTTTGCGCGAACGCCTCGAATTCGCGCGGCGTGTCGCTGGTCAGGTAGCCGACCGCCGAAATCCAGACCCGGCAGTTCGACCCGCATGCCTCGGCCGGCCCCTCGTGCCGCCATTCGAAACGCATCGGCGCGCTGGCGGAATCCGCCGCAGCGGGCGGCGATCCCGCGAGCGCTTGCGCGGCGCTGCACGCGAGCGCGAGTCCGGCCCAGACAAGTCGGAGCATCGTGACCCTCATCTCATGGGCGCTTCGGCTGGCGCTTCTTGTCAGGCGCCGTTGCGGAGCGTCCGGTGTCCCACAGCTTATGTGCCCGTTTTAATGGCGACGGAGATTCGGGTCTAGTCTGAAAAAGCGGCTCGCGTCGCCTATTTTTGCCGCATGATGAATGTGGATATGGAAATCACGGTCCCGCCCCGGAGATGCCAAGATGATGCTGGCGCCGATGGAACTTGTCCGATGGGCCTGTCAAATCGCGCGAATTTCGTTCTGAGCCGCATCGGGCAAGCGCCCCGGCTGGCCGGTCGCGGGCTGATCGCGGCCTATCGCTACACGTTCGCGGCGCTGGTCGGGTTCCATTGCCGCCACCTGCCGACCTGTTCGTCCTATGCGGACGAGGCGATCAACCGCTTCGGGTTATGGGCCGGCGGCTGGATGACGTTGGCGCGGCTCTGCCGCTGCCATCCCTGGGGGACGTCGGGGATCGATGTGGTGCCCACCGCGCTGACGCCCGGCCAGCGCTGGTACCTGCCGTGGCGTTACGCGCGCTGGCGGGGGACGAACGCAGGTTCCGGCGACGTGGCGGCCGGCTCGCCGACAACGAACATGCGCTAATCCCGGGCGGGCTGCGGACGCCGTCGAGAACGATACTCCGCGCGCCTGAGCCGGCACGTTTGGGGCCGCCGCGCGCGCCGCTGCCGCGAGGGCCGGCCCGGCCGGCGGCGCGCGGCATGGTTGGGCTTCACCTCTCCACGTCCGCCAGGCGGTCGAGTCGGCGCGATGCCTCGCTCGATCCGAGCTCCAAGGCGCGCTGGTACCAGACCCGCGCCTGCGGCGCGTCCGAAGCAAAACCAAGCGCGCCCAGCTCCGCCAGCAGCATGCCGTCGTACGTTCCGCCGAGTGCCAGGGCCGCCTGCGCGCTGCCGGCAGTGGCCGCGCGCCGCAACACCAGGCGCGCCGACGGGATGTCGCCGGCCTTGAGAAAATCGTGCCCGCGCTTGATCAGGATCGCGAGCTCCTCGGGATCGAGCGATGGCGCCGGCGAGGCCGGCGCAAGAGAATCGCGCCGCGCTGCCAGCGCCGCGGCCATGTCGGGTTTTTTCCAGATCCATTCCAGCCGGACCACTTGGCTGTCCATCAGCCGGTCGTTGGCCGAGCGCAGGTCGATCGCCGCGTCCATGACGCCGACGAAATCCTTCGGCGCGTAGGCGAATGTCCCGCCCAATTCGCGCGCCGACACCTGCCATCCGGTCGAGCCGCGCGGCGTGCCCACCGACAGCTTGGTGCCGGCGGCGAGGCCGACCAGGATGAGCATTTCACCGCCGGAGGCGCCGTTGAGCGCAACCCCGAGCGGCAGCGGCTCATTGGCGAAGGCACGCTGGCTTTCGACCACGAGCCGCGGCAGAGGCGTTGACGGCCTGGTCAGCTCATCGAGCAGCGGCACGGCTGTCCCGGCCAAGCTGCGACCGCTCTTGGGGGCCGCGCCGGTGAAATCCCCGACCGGAAGGGTGAGCAAGGCGAGGCCGACCGCGCCGATTGCCGCCAGCATGACCAGCGAGAGCGCGCCGAGCCACTGCGGCGGCGAACGATGTCGCAGCCGCAGCGGCGGCTGCGGCACCACGTTGGGATCGATCGACAGCTGGCGCCTGAGCTCCTTGATGGCGACGTCGCCCTCGAACGGCCGCGCCGGCGGCGGCTCGATGTTGAAGCCGCCGCGCCCGGGCGCCATCGGCGGCGAGCTCGTGAACCCGGCCGCGTCCGGCGCCATCGGCGGCGCGCCGGTCAGCCTGGCGATGTCGGCGGTGCGCCGCGTCCCTTGCGGCGGCGGCCCCTCGCGCACCCAGCGCGGTGCATACAGCAGAGGATCGTCGGGCGTGTCGTTGCCCTGGATCGGAGAACTCATACGTCCCTCCCGCTCGCGAGCGGAGGCAGACGCAGCTCATCGTCGGGCAGCCTCGCGGTGTCGACGATCTTGTCGTGGATGCCACCCGTCTCGATCGAGCGGGCGATGTCGAGATCGACGCCGCTGTGGAAGCGGACGTCGCACTGCTCACATTGCACGTTGAGAGGTGAGATGGAAAAGGCTACGGCAAGCGCCACCGCGACCAATACGCAAATCACCTGAAATGGCCCACTGGGCCGCCGCAGACCTCCCCCCATCTCAACCCCCGTCCTTGCGGCGGGTCTCACTCTACGCAAACACACAC
>JBEVIH010000112.1:0-27592 GCA_040510815.1 Xanthobacteraceae bacterium
ACTGCTGCCTCCCGTAGGAGTCTGGGCCGTGTCTCAGTCCCAGTGTGGCTGATCATCCTCTCAGACCAGCTACTGATCGTCGCCTTGGTGAGCCGTTACCTCACCAACAAGCTAATCAGACGCGGGCCGATCCTTCGGCGATAAATCTTTCTCCTTGCGGACTTATCCGGTATTAGCCCAAGTTTCCCTGGGTTGTTCCGAACCAAAGGGTACGTTCCCACGTGTTACTCACCCGTCTGCCGCTCCGTATTGCTACGGCGCTCGACTTGCATGTTTTAGGCCTGCCGCCAGCGTTCGCTCTGAGCCAGGATCAAACTCTCAAGTTTAAGTGAGATCTGATCTCGGCTGGTCACTTCACGTTTGACGAGGTCCCACCTGTTTTCGTGCGCGCATGCCCATGCACGCGGCTTGCACCGCGTGAACGACCACCGCCTGCACGAAATGGTGTTGACCTGAAACGTGTACCGCCGAAGTCTCGTCGGCCGCCGCCCTTTTCGAAAGCCGGTCCGAAGACAGGTTCCCGATCGAGGAAGCGGCCCGCAAGGACTCCGCCGTCCACGTTTCTCTTTCTTCCTATTCACCTGTCAAACAGCCCGGGACCATGGCGGTCCCACCTCCCGATAGCCGGGAGGCCGTCGAAGCCTGAGGGCTCCCGACCACGATCGGAAGCCTTGTCACCGAATATCAGTGAGGAGCTTCGAAGACGCGCCGTCGCGCCGAGGCGGCGGCGTGCCGAATTGACCAGTATATAGGCTTTCCTACCCTCAAATGTCAACACCTCCCGGGGGCCTGAATCTACCGTTCGGTGCCGCCGGGCAACAGCTATCTTTGCAAGCAATTCAGCGGGCTTAGCCGAGGTGGAAAGCGCCGCAGACGCCGTACTGCGGCCACATTCCTCCGCCCCTCTTGTCGACGTTGTGGGAGGTGTCACTTCGGGGGGAGTCACGCCAGCATCACAGGTTCCGTGATGCGCCGGCGTCAAACCCACCATAGGCCATGAGATCGGACGCGGTCGTTGATGGACCGTGAACGCTGCGGCGTGATGCCGTGGCTCACGTCAGCGCCCGTCGTCCCGGTCGCATTTGGCACCTTCGCTGTCGCGGTGGACCGTCCGTGCTCGCGGGCGGAGGGGGACGCTGGTCTTGGATCAGGGCAAACGACGCGGCGGGTATCGCCTGGAGGCCGAGCACATCGATCTCGGCAACGAGGCGCCGCTGTCGGTCGACGGCGAGAACAGCGGCCTGGTCGACCGCCGCCGCGTCTCGGTGCAGTGGTTCAGCGGCACCATCCTGACCGGTCTTTGCGGCGCAGCTCTCATGGGCGGCGCCGTTTTCGCAGCGCTCGACGGCGAAACCAATTTCGCCACGGTGCCGGAGCGCGTGGAAGCCGCGCTGCGCGCGGTCAGCAGCGCCGGCGAGCGCCTGGCCAACGCGACCCGCAAGGCCGACCGCCTGCCGCCGCCCGGCGAGCTCACCTCGACCCGGCAGACCATCCCGTTCTCGACCACGGTCCGCAGCGCCGGCAACCGCGAGGTCGTGCGCGCGCGCGTCGTCATAAGGGTCGCGGGCAACCTTTCGCTTTCGACGAGCGAGCTCTCCGCCAACATCCCTCCCTTCAACGCGCTCAAGATGCTCGCGCAGGCCGGCGACGCGGCGGTGGCCGCCGACGATGCCGCCGGCGCCGAACCCGACGCCGAAGTGTCGTTCGTCACCCGCGACCTCGCGACGGTGTTGCCGCGGGCGAAGATTGCCGCAGCAACCGGGCTCGACGAGATCCTCGCCCGCGTGCGCGAGGCCGCCAACTGGGGCGGCAATGCCGGCCAGAAGCCGGGGCTAATTACCGGCTCGATTCCACCGATGGCCTACGCCCCCGAGCGGCAAAGCGATCCCTATGCGGGCTTCGAGCCGCGCATCGTGCCGGAAAACATCACCCTGCTGCCGAAGACCACCACCACGCAGGCGACCGGCGGCAATGCCTGGGGCGAGCGCACCATCCTGCTCAAGAAGGGCGACTCGGTCGCGGCGGTGCTGCGCGAGCTCGGCGCCACCGCCGATGAGATCAAGGCGATCGCGACGGCGTTCGGCCGCGGCAAGGACACCAGCCCACGCGACGGCTACAAGCTGCGCGTTCTGCTGGCGCCGGCAAGCGGCGGCAAGCGGCTGCAGCCGGTTCGCGTCATCATCGCCACCGATGCCAGCATCGACGCCATGGTGGCGTGGTCGGACAAGGGCAAGTACGTCGCCGTCGACGTGCGCAGCGCCAACACCACGGTCGCGGCCAACGACGATGATGAGGACGACGGCAAGGGCGTGCGGCTCTACCACAGCATCTACGAGACCGCGCTGCGCAACCAGGTGCCGCGCCCGGTGATCGACGATCTCATCCGCATCTACTCGTACGACGTCGATTTCCAGCGCAAGGTTCAGCCCGGCGATTCGTTCGAGATCCTGTTCTCCGGCCAGGACGAAAACAGCAACGAGAAGAGCGACGTCTTGTTCGCTTCGCTCACCACCGGCGGGGAGACCAGGAAGTTCTATCGCCACCAGACCGGCGACGACAACGTGGTCGACTACTACGACGAGAGCGGCAAGAGCGCGAAAAAGTTCCTGGTGCGCAAGCCGCTGGCGGACGGCATGGTGCGATCGGGCTTCGGCTCGCGCAATCATCCCATCCTCGGCTACATGAAGATGCATACCGGCATCGACTGGGGAGCCGCGATGGGAACGCCGATCTTCGCCTCCGGCAACGGCACCATCGTGACCGCCGGCTGGGAAGGCGGCTACGGCAAGTACATCCGCATCCGCCATGCCAACGGCTACGAGACCGCCTACGGTCACATGTCGGCGTTCGCGCGCGGCATGGAGCCGGGCAAGAAGGTGCGCCAGGGCCAGGTGATCGGCTATGTCGGCTCGACCGGCCTGTCGACCGGCGCCCATCTGCACTACGAAATCCTAATCAACGGCCGCTTCGTCGACCCGATGAAGATCAAGCTGCCGCGCGGCCGCGTGCTCGAAGGCACGTTGCTCGCCGGCTTCGAGCAGGAGCGCACCAAGGTCGACGATATCATCACCCGCGGCTCGCCGTCGCGCTATGCCGACGGCGCGCCGCCGCGCCGCTGACATCGAAGCCGGAAACCCGGCCCGTTAAGCCGCCGCCGCGAGCTTGCCGTTGAAGGTCAGCCCCTGCTTGCCGGCCGAGATCACGACCTTGTCGCCATCCTTCACGGTGCCCGCCAGGATCTGCTCGGCGAGCGGGTCCTGCACCGACTTCTGGATCACCCGCTTGAGCGGCCGCGCCCCGTAGGCCGGATCCCAGCCTTTCTCGGCGAGCCAGTCGCGCGCCGAAGGCTCGAGCACGATCCTGATCTTGCGGTCCTCGAGCAGCTTGCCGAGCCGCGTCATCTGAATGTCGACGATCTTGCCCATCTCGCTCTTCTTGAGCCGGTGGAACAGGATGATCTCGTCGACGCGGTTGAGGAACTCGGGCCGGAAGCTCGCCCGCACGACCGTCATGACCTCATCCTTGACCGCGTCGGTGTCCTGGCCTTCCGGCTGGTTCACCAGGAACTCGGCGCCGAGATTGGAAGTCATCACGATCAAGGTGTTGCGGAAGTCGACGGTGTGGCCCTGGCCGTCGGTGAGCCTGCCGTCGTCGAGCACCTGCAGCAGCACGTTGAACACGTCCGGGTGCGCCTTCTCGATCTCGTCGAAGAGCACGACCTGATAGGGCCGCCTTCGCACGGCTTCGGTGAGCGCGCCGCCCTCCTCATAGCCGACATAGCCGGGCGGCGCGCCGATCAGCCGCGCCACCGAATGCTTCTCCATGTATTCGGACATGTCGATGCGGATGAGCGCCGTCTCGTCGTCGAACAGGAATTCCGCCAGCGCCTTGGTGAGCTCGGTCTTGCCGACGCCGGTGGGACCCAAGAACATGAACGAGCCGATCGGCCGGTGCGGGTCCTGCAAGCCGGCGCGGGCGCGACGCACCGCGGTCGAGACCGCCTTGACGGCTTCGGCTTGGCCGATGACGCGCTTGGCGATGCTCTCCTCCATGCGCAGGAGCTTCTCCCGCTCACCCTCCAGCATCCGGTCGACCGGCACCCCGGTCCAGCGCGAGACCACCTGCGCGATGTGGTCGGCGGTCACCGCCTCCTCGACCATGGCGCCCTTGCCTTCGGCGGCCTCGAGGCTCTTGAGTTTCTTCTCGAGCTCGGGGATGCGGCCGTAGGCCAGCTCCCCGGCGCGCTGGTACTCGCCCTTGCGCTGAGCGTTGGCGAGCTCCACGCGCAGGTGATCAAGCTCGGTCTTGAGCTTCTGGGCGTCGGAGAGCTTGTCCTTCTCCGCCTTCCAGCGCGCGGTCAGATCGGCCGAGCGCTTCTCCAGGCCAGCAAGCTCCTTTGCGAGATTTTTCAGGCGCTCCTTCGAGCCCGGATCGTGCTCCTTCTTGAGCGCCTCCTGCTCGATCTTCAGCCGCACGATCTCGCGGTCGATCGAGTCGAGGTCCTCGGGCTTGGAGTCGACCTGCATCTTGAGACGCGCGGCTGCCTCGTCGACCAGGTCGATCGCCTTGTCGGGAAGAAAGCGGTCGGCGATGTAGCGATGGGACAGCGTCGCGGCGGCCACCAGGGCCGCGTCGGTGATGCGCACGCCGTGATGCGCCTCGTATTTCTCCTTGAGGCCGCGCAGGATCGAGATCGTGTCCTCGACCGTCGGCTCGTTGACGTAGACCGGCTGGAAGCGCCGCGCGAGCGCAGCGTCCTTCTCGACGTGCTTCTTGTACTCGTCGAGCGTGGTAGCGCCGACGCAATGCAGCTCGCCGCGCGCCAGCGCCGGCTTGAGCAGGTTGGAGGCGTCCATGGCGCCGTCGGCCTTGCCGGCGCCGACCAGGGTGTGCATCTCGTCGATGAACAGGACGATCCCGCCGTCCGACGACGTCACCTCCTGCAGCACCGCCTTGAGGCGCTGCTCGAACTCGCCGCGATATTTGGCGCCGGCGATCAAGGCGCCCATGTCGAGCGCCAAGAGCTTCTTGTCCTTCAGGCTTTCGGGCACGTCGCCGTTGACGATGCGCTGGGCGAGCCCCTCGACGATCGCGGTCTTGCCGACGCCGGGCTCGCCGATCAGGACGGGATTGTTCTTGGTGCGGCGCGAGAGCACCTGGATGGTGCGGCGGATCTCCTCGTCGCGGCCGATCACCGGGTCGATCTTGCCGTCGCGCGCCGCCTGGGTGAGGTCGCGGGCGTATTTCTTGAGCGCGTCATAGGCATTCTCGGCGGTGGCGCTGTCGGCGGTGCGGCCCTTGCGGAGCGCTTCGATGGCGGCGTTGAGGTTCTGCGGCGTGACGCCGGCGCGGGCGAGAATCTTTCCGGCCTCGCTGTCCTTGTCGAGCGCGAGCGCAAGCAGCAGCCGCTCGACCGTGACGAAGCTGTCGCCGGCCTTCTCGGCGACCTTCTGGGCCTGGTCGAAGACGCGCGCCATCGCGGGCGCCAGGTAGACCTGGCCGGCCCCGGCCCCGGACACCTTTGGAAGCTTCGCCAGCGCGGCCTCGACCGCCGCCAGCGCCTCGCGCGAACGCCCGCCGGAGCGGTCGATCAGCCCCGCCGCCAGCCCTTCCGGGTCGTCGAGCAGGACCTTGAGCAGATGCTCGGGGGCGAATTGCTGATGGCCCTCGCGCAGAGCCAATGACTGCGCGGATTGAACGAACCCGCGGGCGCGGTCCGTGTACTTCTCGAAATCCATCGTCTTTCCCTCGGCCTATCCCTCCGCCCTTGCGGCGCGTGAGAAACATCGTCATGGGGGTAGATTAACTGCGGCAGACCCCTGAGGCATCCGCCTTCCCTGATGTGGGAATTCGGCCGCCGGGACGGAAGAGGGTTCCACTCGCAATTTCGCCCACTCTAGGCAGCGAACCGCGCAGCGGTTAACAAAAGCCGGCCATGGGCGAGGCCGCGAAGCTCCAATTCATCTACCGCTACCCGGTGAAGGGGCTGAGCGCAGAGCCGCTGCAGCGGGCCGAGCTTGCCGTCGGCGGCACGGTCGCGGGCGACCGCATCTATGCGGTCGAGAATGGGCCCTCGGGCTTCGACCCGGCGGCGCCCCGCTATATGCCGAAGCAGCGCTACCTCATGCTCATGCGCAACGAGCGGTTGGCGATGCTGCGGACCGGCTTCGACCAGGCCAGCCACACCCTTGTCATCGAGGCGGCAGGCCGCGAGGCTGCCCGCGGTGACCTGCGCACGCCCGCGGGGCGCACGGCGATCGAGCGCTTCCTCGCCGGCTTCTGTGCCGACGAGCTGCGCGGGCCGCCCAAGGTACTGCACGCTCCCGGTTTCAGCTTCTCCGACGTCGCCCGCAAGGTGCTCTCGATCATCAATCTCGGTTCGGTGGCCGCGGTCGAAACAGCCGTGGGAGCGCCGGTCCACCCGCTGCGCTTCCGCGGCAATCTCTACGTCGCCGGCTGGCCGGCCTGGCGCGAGTTCGATCTCGTCGGACGGGAGGTCGCGATCGGATCGGGGGCACGGCTCAGGATCGTCAAACGCATCGTGCGCTGCGCCGCCACCAACGTGGACCCCGATACCGGTATCCGCGATCTCTCGGTTCCCGCGACGCTGATGCGGAGCTTCGGCCACGCCGATTGCGGGGTCTACGGCGAGGTCGTGAAGGCCGGAGAGATCGCGGTCGGGGATCAGGTGATCGGCTGATCCCAAGCTCGAACACGGAGGCAGCATGGCTGCGAGAACATGTGCGATTGCCCTGGGCGTGATCGGGCTCTGCGCGGCGCCCGCGCTAGCCGACCCGGCGCTCGATGCGCTGATTGCCGCCTATCCCGATCGCCTCGCCGGCTACGACCAGAAGGACGTGATCTGGAAAGACGGCACCCGCATGACGATCTCGGACGGCCGCACCGGCAAGAGCTTCGACGAGCTCATCGGCAGTCCCGACATCAAGGACCAGTTCGCCATCCCCTATCCGCTCGGCACCGAGATCAAAGTCCCTGCGGTCAACGAGGATCCCGGCCGCATCCGCAACGAGCCGTTTTTCCTCAAGATGTACGGCGATTGCCGCAAGGGCGAGGTGAGCGGACGCCTCAAGCCCGTAGCGTGGATGCCGGGCCGCCGCGGCGGCACCGTCTCGGTGACTACGGTCAACGGCATCAACCAACGGCTTGCCGAGGTGGTCAAGGAGCTTGAAACGCTGCCCGGCAGCATGACCCAGTATCTGGTGCCGTCCGCCGGCACCTATAATTGCCGCCCGATCGCCAACACGAACCGACTCTCGGTGCATGCCTTCGGCGCCGCGATCGACGTCAACAGCAAGTTCGCCGACTACTGGGAATGGTCGAAGGGCAAGGACGGCAAGATCATCTGGAAGAACCGCGTTCCCGCCGCCATCGGCGACATCTTCGAGCGTCACGGCTTCATCTGGGGCGCCAAGTGGTATCACTTCGACAGCATGCATTTCGAATACCGGCCGGAGGTGATCGCGCTCGCCCGGCAAGGCTGGCCGCGTAGGTAGCGCCGCCGCGGTTTGCAAGCGACGCTTGGAAAAATTCCCTGAGTGTGCGCAGCGCTTGAACGTGCCGCCGGGCTCACCATCTGACAGCTATTAGGCGTGCCGGGCGATTCCCCAGCCCCCCGACATCGTCCGGTAAGAACAGCCTAACGGACCCCAGGCAGGCGCGAGCCGGCTTGGGGTTCTGTTTTTTAGGGTTCTGTTTTTGTGATCAGGTCGGTCGCGAGGCGGCGGGAGGCTCAGCCTCGCCGGCTGAGCAGGAACACCGCCTGCTCGCCGAGCAGGTTCCAGAAC
Source organism: Xanthobacteraceae bacterium (assembly GCA_040510815.1). Classification (GTDB taxonomy): domain Bacteria; phylum Pseudomonadota; class Alphaproteobacteria; order Rhizobiales; family Xanthobacteraceae; genus VAZQ01. The sequence continues at coordinate 7,806 of JBEVIH010000112.1, forward strand.
CACCACGGCGCATTGAGACGCAACGCCCGGCCCCAGGCGTTGAGCGCCACTGCTCGCTCCATCTTGGCGCCGGCCACGCCGCAGAGCTGGCGGAAGTCCTTGATGGTGCAGAAGTGGATGTTGGGCGAATCCCACCACGCATAGGGCAGATTGTCGGTGCGCGGCATGTGGCCGCCGAACACGATCTGCAGCCGGATCTTCCAATGGCCGAAATTCGGAAACGACACGATGGCGTGGCGGCCGATCCGCAGCATGTGCTCGAGCACGACCCGCGGTTGGCGCGTCGCCTGCAGCGTCTGCGACAGGATCACGTAGTCGAAGGCGTCGTCCGGATAGTCGGCAAGATCGGTGTCGGCGTCGCCCTGGATCACCGCCAGTCCCTTGGCGACGCATTCGTTGACGCCCTCGCGCGAGAGCTCGATGCCGCGCCCATCGACCCCGCGCCGCTCCGCCAACAGCCGCAACAGCTCGCCGTCACCGCAGCCGACGTCCAGCACCTTGGCGCCGTGCCGGACCATCTCGGCGACCAGGATCAGGTCGACACGCGCGCCGCCCGGCGCGCGCACCGCCTCGGCCATGGTGAGATCGCGTTTGAGACGCTTTAGCATCATGATTCCCGCGCCGGCGACAGGCCGCGCGCCCTGGCGGCGCCTTCCAGGAACCCGCGCACGATCTCGAACAGCTCAGGCTCCTCGAGCAGGAAGGCGTCATGACCCTTGTCGGTGACGATCTCGGCGAACGAGACGCGCGCGCCGCCGGCATTGAGCGCATGCACGATGGCGCGCGAATCCGAGGTCGGAAACAGCCAGTCCGAGGTGAAGGAGACCACGCAGAACCGCGTCGGCGTATTCTTGAAGGCGTTGGCGAGCACGCCGTCGTAGTCCGCCGCGATGTCGAAATAGTCCATCGCGCGGGTCAGATAGAGATAGGAATTGGCGTCGAACCGCTCCACGAAGGTGATGCCCTGGTGGCGCAGATAGCTCTCCACCTGGAAATCGGCGTCGAATGAGAAGGTCGGGTTCTCGCGGTCCTGAAACTTGCGGCCGAACTTGCGATGCAACGCCGCGTCCGAGAGATAGGTGATGTGAGCGCCCATGCGCGCGACCGCGAGGCCGCGCCGCGGATTGGTGCCTTCGGCGAAATAGCGCCCGTGGCGCCATTCAGGATCGGCCATCACCGCCTGGCGGCCGACCTCGTGGAAGGCGATGTTCTGCGCCGAGTGGCGGGTCGAGGTCGCGATCGGCAGCGCCGAGAATACCCGATGGGGATAGCTCGCGGCCCATTGCAGCACCTGCATGCCGCCGAGCGAGCCGCCGGCGACCGTGAACAGCGAGTCGATGCCGAGATGGTCGAGCAGCATCGCCTGCGCGCGCACCATGTCGCGAACCGTGATGACCGGAAAATCGAGGCCCCAAGGCATGCCGGTCTGCGGATTGGTGGAGGCGGGTCCGGTGGTCCCCATGCAGGCGCCGACCACGTTCGGGCAGATCACGAAATAACGCTCGGTATCGATCGGACGCCGGGGCCCGACCATGGTCTCCCACCAGCCCGCCTTGTGCGTGACCGGGTGGACATTGGCGACGTGCTGGTCGCCGGTGAGCGCGTGGCAGATCAGCACCGCATTGCTGCGCGCGGCGTTGAGCGTGCCATAGGTCTGATAGGCAATCTGGAACGGCGCCAGATCGATGCCGGCGTCGAGCCGCAACGGCTTGTCGAGCCCGAACCGGACGACGGGTGAATGCGGAGCGTCCGCCTCGCGCACGCGGTCGGCGGGATCAGGCACGAGACGCAATTCGACTTCCACCATCGTCTGTACCGCCGTCTCAACTCGTCATTGCCGGCGAGACCTGTCCCCGCGAAGGCGGGAGCCGGCGATCCGGTCACCACTGGTCTGATTGTAGGGCACCGCCGAGGTCAAATCGAATCCGCCCTTGATACTGGATGCCCCGCTTTCGCGGGGCATGGCATTTGTGGTCTTGGGCGGCGCTCTAGATAGGCCGCGTGGCGGCGCTGTCAACGTTTTCTTTGCTTTCGCGCCGTCCGCCCCCTATCAATTGGCCGCGTTTCACCGGCGTGTGCCATGGCCAAAACGTCCCGTTCCGAAACACCGTCGCTCGCGGATTTGCGGCGCGAGATCGACCGCATCGATGAGGGCATGCACCGCCTGCTGATGGACCGCGGCGAGATCATCGATCGCCTGATCGCCGTGAAGCAGACGCAGGAGACCGGCTCGGCGTTCCGCCCGGCGCGCGAAGCCGAGATGATGCGGCGGCTGGTAGACCGGCATGGCGGCATCCTGCCGCTCGACACCGTCGAGAGCATTTGGCGGGTCATCATTGCGACGTTCACCTATGTGCAGGCGCCGTTCTCGGTCCATGCCGACCTGTCCGCGGGCGACGCCGCGGTGCGCGATTCTGCGCGCTTCCATTTCGGCTTCACGGTGCCGTTCATTCCGCACATGGGCGCCGCCAGCGTGGTGGCGGCGGTCTCCGATTCCAAGGGCGACCTGGGGCTGGTGCCCGCGTTCGCGATGACCGGCGTGGGGGCCTGGTGGAGCGCGCTCGAATTCGATTCGGCGCCGAAGATCATCGCGCGGCTCCCCTTCGTCGATCGCCTCGACCACCCGGCCGCGGTGCCGGTCTTCGTCGTGTCGCGGGCGGCGCCGGACGCCATGGTGCGTGAGGTGGAGGTGTGGAGCGTGCGGGTGGCGGGCTGGAGCACGACGACGGCGCAGGCGCTCGAGGCGCTCGCCGACGTCATCGCGGTGCCGGACCGCGCCTTCGACGGCGCCGCACTGCTCATCTCGGTGCCGCAAGGGGGCAGCATCGACGCGGTCATCGGCGCGCTGGTCAATGCCGGCGCGTCGGTGCGCGCCTCGGGCCTCGTCGGGAGCCACGCGACCCGCTATAGGGTCTCCGCCAAAGGCGCGCGGCCGGTCCCGACCGGCCGGTGACCTTTCCGGAGTGTCGAAATGTCGGCCCTGAAGCGTCCGCAACCGCGTCCCGGCGTGCTCACCATAGATCCGTACGTGCCGGGCAAGAGCACGGCGCCCGGCGTGGCGCGGGTGATCAAGCTTTCCTCCAACGAATCGCCGCTCGGCCCGAGCCCGAAGGCGATCGCCGCCTACAAGGCGGTCGCCGACCATCTCGAGGACTATCCCGACGGCGCCTCGACCGAGCTGCGCGAGGCGATCGGCCGCGCGTTCGGGCTCGATCCCGGCCGGATCGTGTGCGGGGCCGGCTCCGACGACTTGCTCAACCTCATCGCCGACGCCTATCTGTCCGACGGCGACGAGGCCATCCATACCACCCACGCCTTCCTGGTCTATCCGATCGCGACGCTCGGGTCCGGCGCCACGCCGATCGTGGCGGCGGAGAAGAATTACACCGCCGACGTCGATGCAATGCTGGCGGCGGTGAGCGAACGCACCAAGGTCGTGTTCCTCGCCAATCCCAACAACCCGACCGGCACCTATGTGCCGTTCGACGAGATCAAGCGGCTGCATCGCGGCCTGCCGCCGCCTGTGCTGCTGGTGCTCGACGCCGCCTATGCGGAATACGTGCGCCGGAACGACTACGAGGCCGGCATAGAGCTCGTCGCCACCTCCGACAACGTGGTGATGTGCCGGACGTTCTCCAAGATCTACGGGCTGGCGGCGCTGCGGCTGGGCTGGCTCTACGGACCGGAGCACGTGGTCGATGCGATCAACCGCATCCGCGGCCCGTTCAACGTCAATTTGGCGGCGCAGGCGGCCGGCATCGCAGCCATCGCCGACACGGCGCACGTGGAGTTCGGTCGCGCGCATAACGAGAAGTGGCTTGCTTGGCTGCTGGCGGAAATCCGCAAGCTCGGGCTCGAAGTGACCCCGAGCATCGCCAATTTCGTGCTGATCCACTTTCCGAGCGCCAAGGCGGCCGAAGATGCCGACGCCTTCCTCACCCGGCGCGGGCTGATTCTGCGAAGCGCGAAAGCGTACAAATTGCCGAACGCGCTGCGCATGACGGTCGGCACCGAGGAGGCGAACCGGCTGGTGGTGGCGGCGCTCGCGGAGTTCGTGGGCCGCAAATGAGCGCGCCGCCCCTCTTCAACCGCCTGGCATTGATCGGCGTCGGCCTTATCGGCTCCTCTATCGCGCGGGCCGCGCGCACGCAGGGCGCGGTGCGCTCGATCGTCGCCACCGCCCGCTCCGCCGCCACCCGCCGCCGTATCGCGGAGCTCGGCCTCGCCGACCAGGTGGTCGAGACCAATGCGGCAGCGGTCGAGGGTGCCGACCTTGCCATCGTCTGCATCCCGGTCGGCGCCTGCGGCGCGGTCGCGCGGGAAATCGGCCCGCATCTCAAATCGGGAGCGATCGTGTCCGACGTCGGCTCGGTGAAGGGTTCGGTGCTGCGCGAGATGGCGCCCCATCTGCCCGCCGGCGTGCATTTCGTGCCCGCCCATCCGGTCGCCGGCACCGAGCATTCCGGGCCGGACGCCGGTTTTGCCGAGCTGTTCGTCGGTCGTTGGTGCATCCTGACGCCCCCGCCGCAGGCCGACCAGGACGCCGTCGAGCGCCTCGCCGCGTTCTGGCGGCTCCTTGGCGCCAACGTGGAAACCATGTCGGCCGAGCATCACGACCTGGTGCTGGGCATCACCAGCCACCTGCCGCATCTCATCGCCTACACGATCGTCGGTACCGCCGACGAATTGAGTCAGGTCACGCGCTCCGAGGTGCTGCAATTCTCCGCCGGCGGCTTCCGCGACTTCACCCGCATCGCCGCCTCCGATCCGACGATGTGGCGCGATGTCTTTCTGCACAACAAAGACGCCGTGCTGGAAATGCTCGGCCGCTTCAACGAGGATCTCTCGATGCTCACCCGCGCGATCCGGCGCGGCGACGGCGACGCGCTGTTCGACCAGTTCACCCGCACGCGGGCGATCCGCCGCGGCATCGTCGAGATCGGCCAGGATTCGCCGGCCCCCGACTTCGGCCGCCCGCATCCCGATCTGCCGCACGAGCCGCTGCCGCGGCCCTACGCGGTGGATGACAAATGACGGCGCTTCCTGCGCCCGCGTTCGCGGGCGCAGGTTTCATCGGCGATGTCGGCGTTGGTGGCGGCTAGCTAATATGCGCCCCAATAAGGCGCCACCCGATAGTAATTGTGGATATCGACCTCGCGGCTGCGGTCACCCCAATCGAACTCGCTGTCCGCCGCGAACGATGGCGCGCGGTTCAGCTCCTCGTCGGTCAGGTCGAGGTGATAGGCGCCGAGCAACGGGTCGTATTTCAGCCGTTGCCAGGGGATGGGCAGATGCTTTTGAGCAATGCCCAGGAAGCCCCCGAAACTCAGCACCGCGTAAGCGACGTTGCCGCTGAGCTTGTCGACCATCAGGCGCTCGATGGTCCCGATCTTCTCGCCGCTGGAGCGGCGAACCGGGGTGCCCTCGACCCGATCGCTCGCGATCAAACTGTGGGACTGGCGCGCCAAGGGGTCGGTTTGCGCGGTGGTTGCCGGCGGCACGGTCGTGTCAGTCTGCATGGTTGCCTCCATCAGTCATTCCACGCCGCAACTTGAACGCTTCGCCGCCCGGCCTTGTTCCCTCCTCAGAAGAGCGCCGCCACGCGGCCGACCTGGATTGGACCGAGGAAAACCACGCCGTCGACGAAACGGAGCAGGAAGGCGACTGCCGGCTTGCCTTCCAGGACGGTGCGCTCGCCGATCGACGCGATCAGGCTGGGCGCGTTCTGGCGCGCAATGTCGCCCAACCCCGGAATCAGCCGATCGAGCGCGCCCAGCGTCGAGCCGATCTGCCCCTCCGACATGATGCGGTCGATCTCGAACACCTTCAGGACCTTGTCGAGCCCCACCACCGACACCTGCAGGGTGCCGTCGAGATTGCCGTTCGGGGTGAGCTTGAGCGTGCCGGCGCCGACCGCGATCACGTCGTCTTGCTGGATGCGCGCCTTGCTGATGTCGACGTGCCCGCCCCGTTCCTGCCATTCCTTGAACCGTTGCGGCCACGATCTGGGCGAGGCATCGGTCACGCCGTGAACCACCGCCGCGATGTCGGCATCGGTCGGCTTGGTCGTGGCCGGATGAAGGTGGGGAGCGACCCCGGCAGCGACCCTCAGAACGGCCTCGACCATCGGATTGTCGCGCGTGGAGCCGGAAGCGAGCCGGCCATGCAGCTCGACGCGCTGCCCGCGAAAGATCGTGTCGCTGCCGACCAGGCGGGGATCGCGGGCGGTCGGAACGTCGAGCACGAGCGATCCGCGTTCGAGCGAGCTCGGCAGGCCGCGCACGCTGGCCTGACCGAGGTTCCAATTGAGCACGTAATTCGGCGGACGTCCCGGATCGGAAATATCGAGCGGTCCGGTGAACTCGCTGATCAGGAGCGTCGGATCATAAAGCTGCACCGCGGCCAGAATGACCGGCAGTTTCAACTCCAGCATCGGCGTGCCCTGGAACTCGAGGCGGGCACCGGCGCAACGCCACTCGATGCGGAACGGAAAGCCGCCAATCAACTCCGATGCGCAGTCGTAGAAGCGGCCGGCCTGAAACTCACGCTCGCGCCACGCGGCGATCTCCGTCCTCGCCCTCGCGGCGGCGTAGAACCAGAGCGCGGTCCAACCGGCAATGAGGAGGACCACGATGACGGCGATCAGGACCAACGGCCAGCGCCGGCGACGGGAGACAAGCGCGGGATGGTGGGCGGTATAGGACATGCGTGGCGCTCCTGCCGCCGCGGCCGTGGCTCCCCTTCCAAGACCCGCCGATTGCGGCGTTTCGGAGGTAACTCCGGAGTGTTCCGATCCCTGCGGCCGGCGCCCATATCATTGCGCGACCTCGCGCGGCCTGTTAGGCGAGCCCCCTGCCGGCCACACCCGAAACTGCCTGTCCAATCCGCCCATGGATCCGAGCATCGAACACGCCGCCGAAGACCTGTGGGTGTTCGGCTATGGGTCGCTGATGTGGCGGCCGGGCTTTCCCTATCTGGAGCGGCTTGAGGCCCGGCTGATCGGCGCCCATCGCGCCCTTTGCATTTATTCCTTCGTCCACCGCGGCACGCCGGAACGGCCCGGCCTGGTGCTCGGCCTCGACCAGGGCGGCACCTGCCGCGGCATCGCCTACCGCGTGGCAGCGGCCGAGCGCTCCCGCACCGTCGCCTATTTGCGCGCGCGCGAGCAGGTCACCGCCGTCTATCGCGAAAGCGTGCGGGCGGTCTGGCTCAAGAGCGAGCCGGAACGGCGCGTGCCGGCGCTCTGCTACACGGTCGACCGCGGCCACGCGCAATATGCCGGACGGCTCACGCTGGAGCAGCAATTGCACCACGTGCGCCAGGGCCACGGCCAATCGGGCGCCAACCGCGACTATGTGATCGCCACGGTCGCCGCGCTCGAGCAGCTCGGCTATCGCGAGACCGCGCTGCACCTGCTGGCGGAGCGGCTCAAGGGCGCGCACGAGGCGCATGCATCGGCGGCTTCAGGCTGACGGAGCAAGCGAAGAGGCGTCGTTGACCCGGTTCCTGGCGAGCTCCGCTTCGCCCTCGCTCACCAGCCGGGCGGTCGCCGGCTCGATGGCCTGCTGCAGGCGCGCGAAGAAGCCGTCCTTGTCGAGACCCGGTGGAATCGGATCGAGCACCTCGGCCCGGATGGTGCCGGGATTGCGGCGGATCGATCGGCGCGGCCAGAACAGGCCGGAATTGAGTGCGATCGGCAGGCAGGGAACGGCGGCCTCGGAATAGAGGTGCACGACCCCGTACTTGTAGCGAGGCTCCGCGCCCGGCGGCCGGCGCGTGCCTTCGGGAAAAATGATGATCTGGCGGTTACGTGCGAGCTCGCGGCGCACGCAGGCATTCATGTCCGCCAGCGCCTGCGAGCCCTTGCCGCGATCGACCGGGATCATGCCGGCCTTCCGCGCATACCAGCCGAAGAATGGAATCCACATCAGCTCGCGCTTCATGATGTAGGCGGGATCCGGCAGCAACAGCAGCAGCGCGAACGTCTCCCATAGCGATTGGTGCTTGGAGGCGACGAGCAGCGGTCCCGGCGGAATCCTGGAGAGGCCGCGGAACTCAGCCTTGACGCCACACACCAGGCGCAGCAGCCAGAGATTGGTGCGCGCCCAGAATCGGGCGACCTCGATGATCGCCCGGCGCGGCAGCACCAACGTCGGCAACGCGGCGATGAAATGAACGAACAGGTTCAGGTAGAACAGGACGTTGAACAGGACGGAGCGGACGGTGACGAGCACGAAACTGGACCTGCTGACCTGCGACATGCAGAAGCGCAATATTACTCGGCGGCTCCGAGGTCAGCTAGGGGCGCGCGCTTGCCGGGCTTCGTTGACGCCGTCCGCGGACGTGACTCCCATTCGAAGCCTGGCGAACACGTATTTCACGTATTCGGAGAACATGAGTCTCGCGATGGCGCCGTTCGTCCACCAGGGCTCGGCGCGCTGCTTGTCGGTGACGACGGGGAAAGGAACCAGCGCGACGCCGGGGAGCTGGTGCGCGAGTTCGGCCAGCGCGCGCGGCATGTGGTAGTTCGAGGTCACCACGATCAGCGAGCGGAAGCCCCACCTTTCGGCCCAGCGCCTGGTCTCGATCGCATTGCCGAGCGTGTTGAGCGAATTGTCGAAGTCGACGCAGCAGCCCGCCACGCGGGCGTAGACCGGATTGAGCCGCGAGATTTCGCCGGGTGTGGTGGTCCGATAGGCACCGCTGATCAACAGCCGCTTGCCGCGCCCGGCGGCCATCAGCTCCATCGCGTCGGCGACGCGCGAAGCCCCGCCGGTGAGCGCGACGATGCCGTCCGCGTTGCGGTTGAGCGCGACTTCGTCGGCGGGCACGCGCCAGACGAACCACAGGAATCCGAAGCCCAGCAGCCCGACCGCGGCGACGCCGGCCACCAGGGCCGACCAGCCGAGGCGCCGCAGCAGCCGGCCGGAGGCCCGCGCAGCCGGCTCCGCCGGGCGGGGCACCCCGCCGGCGCCGTCATCGGTGCTCGATCCGACTTTCGGCATCTCCAGTCCAACCCTCCTGAATCATAACCCAAAATTTCGGCGTTGCGGAGGCAGCGAAGTTAACGAATCGTTTCGATCGTGCGGTTGACCGTATGGCGCGAGGTTGCGGCGGTGACGGCGGCGATCAGCACGACCTGCCCGAGGATCGCGACATAGCCCAGCACCCCGATCGAGAGCGTGCCGAACAGGGCAGCGATCTGGTCCCCGCCGGCTGCGCCCGCCGACCCGCCGCTCGACAGCTCGGCGAGGGCGAACAACGCCATCGCGCCGCCACCGCCGATCGCGCCGCCCTTCAGTCCGAGCTGCAGGAAATGACGCTGGAAGTGCGAGGTGATGAAGTTGTTCCTGGCACCGATGAAATGCAGCACCTCGATCACCGGCCGGTTGGTCGCCATGGCGGCGCGCGTCGCGAACGTGACCGAGAGGATGGTGGCGACGATGACGAGCGCGAGCACGCCGATGCCGCCGATCATCGTCGCGCCGGCCATCGCCCGCATGCGCTCGACGAAGCCGCGATGGTCGTCGAGGCTCGCACCCGGCACCTGCTCGCTCAGCGCCTTGCGCAATTGCGCCAGATCGGGCACGGCGCCCGACGCGATCCGCACCACGATGATGCGCGGGACCGGCAGATCGTCGAGTTGCAGGCCGCTGCCCAGCCACGGCTCGAGCAGGCGGCCGGACTCCTCCTTGGAATAAGGCCGGACCTCGGCCACACCGGGGAGCGCGCGGGCGATGGCGACCGCCTTGGCGATATCCGCCTCGATGTCGCGACCTGCCGCCGGGCGGATCTGGATGGTGACCTCGCGCGCCACGTCGGCCTGCCAATCGCTCGTCGCCGCGCGCACCAGCAGGACCGCGCCGGTGGTGAGCGAGGCGAGGAAAGTCATGATCGCGACGACCGCGACCAGCGCGCGACCAGAGATCGTGGTCCGCGGCACGATCGGCGTTTCGATGCGCGGCAGCGGGTTGGCCGCCGGCGGCGCAGCCGCATCACGCGAGGCTTGCTCGTCCTGTGCCATGGTCGCGTCAATCATAGACATGCAGACGGCCCTCGTGCAGCACCAGCCGGCGCGCGTCGAACTGGTCCATCAACGCAATGTCGTGGGTCGCGATCACGACCGAGGTGCCTGATTTGTTGAGCTCGACGAACAGCCGCAGCAGGCGCCGCGCCAGATTGGGATCGACATTGCCGGTCGGTTCGTCGGCGAGCAGGAGTTGCGGCCGCGCGATCACCGCGCGGGCGATGGCGGCGCGCTGCTTCTCGCCGCCGGAGAGCACCGGCGGCAACGCCCACATGCGCTCGCCGAGCCCGACCCAATGCAGCAGCTCCACGACCTCGTCGCGGAAGGTGTCCTCCTCGCGCCCGATCACCCGGAACGGGAGGGCGACATTCTCGTAGGTCGTCATGTGGTCGAGCAGCCGGAAATCCTGGAACACGATGCCGATGCGCCGCCGCAAGGTCGACAGGGCGTCCCTGCTCAGCAGGGCAATGTCGTGACCGAACAGCGTGATCAGCCCGCGCGTCGGCCGCAGCGAGAGGAACAAGAGCCGCAGCAAGGAGGTCTTCCCGGCGCCCGACGGCCCGGTGAGGAACTGGAACGAATGCGGTTCCAGCCGGAAGGAGACGTCTCGCAGGACCTCGGGTCCGAGGCCATAGCGCAGACCTACGTTTTCGAATCGGACCACCTGCGTCCCCGCCGAGGTCGCCGCCCCACCCGGCCGAGCCGGCATGCCGCCCGCCCGCCGTTTGCGTCCAGCCTTATAGCAGCGGCAAGCACGCAGGGTTCGGAAAAGTCCCACCGCGCCGGCGGGCAACCCCGACTAATGGCCCTTCCGATGGTTTCCGATTCGTTAACGGACGCGGGCTACGGTGCATCCTGAGGCCTTTTCGACTCGATTCGCCGATGCTGATCGTCTGCCCGAACTGCGCGACCTCCTACCGCGTCGAGCCGTCCTCGCTGGGAGCGGCCGGACGGTCGGTGCGTTGCGTGCGCTGTCGCACGGTCTGGTTTGCCAGCGCCCCCGAGGCGCTCTCCGACGCTGCACGGACCTATCTGGACGAGGCGGCGCCAACCTCCACGCCGGGTTCGGCGGCCGATCTCGGCGAGCCCGGGGCGCTGCCGCCGGCCGCCGGCACGGCGCCCGAGGAGAGCCCGCCGGCGGCCGACACCGACGAAGCCGAGCACATACCGGCAGAGGCGCCACTGGCGGGGGACGCGGGCCCGGCCGAGGAGGCGCCTTCCGTCGCTGCCGAAGGCCACGAGCACGAGCTTCCGCAGCCGCAAGAACCCGTTACCGATGCCCCTGCCCCCGCGCTGGTCGAGCGGTACAGCGCGCCGCTCCCCGCGGACGCCATCGTCGGCGACGATATCGAGACTTTCGCCGCCCGCCGCCTGCAGCGCCGGGCAGCGCGCCGGCGCGCCCATTGGCCCCTGCCCGGGCTGCCGACCGCCTTGTTGGCGCTGGTGGCGCTCAATGCTGCGCTGATCGGTTGGCGCGCCGATGTGGTACGGTTCGTGCCGCAGACCGCCTCGCTCTATGCGGCGATCGGCCTCCCGGTCAATTTGCGCGGCCTCGCCTTCGCCAATGTCGCGAGCGCGACCGAGGCCCAGGATGGCGTGCCGGTGCTCGTGGTCGAGGGCACCATCGTGAGCGCCAACGAACGGGGGGCCGAGGTGCCGAGACTGCGGTTCTCGGTTCGCAACCGGAGCGGCCAGGAGATCTATGCCTGGACCGCGCTGCCGAGCCGCAGCGTGCTTGCGCCCGGCGAGACGCTGGCGTTCCGATCCCAACTCGCTTCGCCGCCGCCGGAGGCGCATGACGTGCTGGTGCGTTTCTTCAACCGCCGCGACCGGGTCGCCGGCATTCAGTGAACGAGAGTGAGGGTCTGATGGCACGCATTCTGATCGCCGAGGACGAGGAAGCGCTGCGCAGCTTCATTGCACGTGCGCTGATACAGGACGGCCACACGGTGACGACCGCGAACGACGGGGCCGAGGCGCTCGATGTGTTGACGCGCGAGCGGGGAGCGTTCGAGCTCTTGCTGACCGACATCCGCATGCCGGTCATGGACGGCATCGCGCTGGCGCTGGCCGCGGCGCGCGACCATCCCGCGGTCACGATCATGCTGATGACGGGTTTCGCCGACCAGCGCGAGCGCGCGCATGGGCTCGACGCGCTGATCCACGATGTGATCGCCAAGCCGTTCTCGCTCGCCACGATCCGTTCGGCGGTCAACGGCGCGCTCATCGCGGGCGCCGCGCGGGCGAATTAGGTTGATAACGGCTCGGCCCCGCGGGCTGAACCGGGCTCGCGAGAGGCGCTAGTAAAAATCCCTCAGCAGCCGCTCGATATATTCGAGCTCGAGCTGCGGGCGGAAATTCTCGCCGAAACGGCGGCGCAGCTCCTCGAGGATACGGCGGGCGCGCTGCACGTCGATCTCGCCCGGCACCTTCACGGTGGTGTCGTCGCCGTAGTCGCGCCCGCGCAACGGCCGGCCGAGCGGATCGGTCTCCTGCTGCGCGCGCGGCGGTCCCAGCCGGCCGGGTTGCCCGTACGGACCGGGGCCCATCATGCCCTGCTGCTGCATCGACTGCGCGAGGTTCTGCGCTCCGCGCCGCAACGCCTCGAGCGCGCGGCCCTGGGAGTCGACCGCGCCGTCGGCGTTGCCCTGGCCGAGCTTGCCTTCGGCGTCGCCCATGGCCTCGCCGGCGCGGCCGAGCTGGTCCATCTCGCCCTGCCCTTGCTGCCCTTGCTGACCTTGCTGGCCCTGGCCGAAGCCGCGCTTGCGCAACTCCTCCATCAGCTTCTTGAGCTGGTCGCGCAATGCCTGCTGGTTCTCGCGCAGCTCGCCCATCTGGTCGCCGCCTTGCTGACCCTGTTGGCCCTGCTGCCCCTGCTGCCCCTGCTGGCCGCGCTGCCCGCGCTGGCGGTCGCGCCGCATGTCCTGGCCTTGCTGGAAGGTGCGGTCGCGCAACTGCTGCTGCTTGCGGATCATGTCGCCGAGCTCGTCGAGCGCCGACATCATGTCGTCGTCGCCGTCGCCGTCCATCTGTTGCCCGGGTCGGGCCATCTGCAGGTTGTCGAGCATCGATTGCAGCTCCTGCAGCATCCGCCGCGCCGCGTCCTTGGCGCCGGAGCGCGCCATCTGCTCCAGCCGGTCGATCATGTTCTTGAGATCTTGCGGACGGAGCGTGCGCGCATTGGGATCGAGCGGCCGGGCGAGCTGCTGCGGGTTCTTGCGCAACTGCTCGGCGAGCGCCTGCAGGAACTTGTCGAGCGCGGCGCGCAACTGGTCGGTGAGGCGCTTGATCTCCTCGTCGCTGGCACCGCGCTCCAGCGCCTGGCGCAGCGCCTCCTGCGCCGCGCGCAGTGCCTGCTCGGCATCGGAGACATTGCCGTCCTCGAGATTGACCGCCATGTCCCACATGCGCGCGACGACGTCGCGCAACTGATCGTCGCTCTTGGCGCCCGCTAGCTGCCAGAAGATCGAGCGCAGGCCCAGATAGACGTTGGTCTCCATCTTGAAGCGGTCGGGCGCCAGCGTGAGCGCGTCGAGCGCGTTGAGCACTTGCGCCTGCGCGTCGGCATCGAGCGCCAGCGACCGGCGCTGCTCGATCAGCGAGCGGGCGATCGGCTTGGTGAACGGTCGCTCCGGCAGGCGGAATTCGAACGGCTCGCTCTTGCCTTGGTTGCCGGCCTCGTCGCGGGCGACGAGCGTCATCGCCACGTCGACGCCGGCCCACGGATGCTCGGTCAAATCCTTGGTGGTCTGGCCGACGCCGTTCTTGGTGCGCGCCTGCGGCAGCCCCAGCGGGAAGTCGGGCGCGTCGAAGAGCGCGCGCGGCGGCTGTCCATTGGTGCCTTCGAACTGATGCAGCGTGAAGGTCGCCTGAGCGCCGATCACGCCGTAATCATCCTCGAGCTTGTAGGCCAGGAGCAAGGCGCCGCGCGCCTGATCCTCCGGGTCCTTGGCGAGCGCAATGGTCGGCGGCTTGTCGGGAATGGCGGTGAATTGCCAGGTCACGTCGCGCGACGAGGCGCCGCGCACGGTGACCGCGCCGGCCTCGTTGATCACGAACTGACGCTCCTCGGTGCCTTTGCCGGTCACCGTTTGCGCGCCGGATTTCGGCTCGCTCAGCCCGCCGCTCGCGACCACATCGAGATGGATGCCGGTAGCGCGGATGATCAGCGTGCTGCCGGCCGGAACCGAGAGGTTGGCGACGGTCTGCACCGGCTCGCCCGGGCGCAGGCCCTGGAGGATCACCGGCGGCCGGCCGGTATAGGTCGGCGGCGACACCCAGGCGTCGATGCGGAAATTGGCCGGCGCCATCACGCCTTGCCAATCGAAGGCCGCAGCGATGCGCTTGGTCCGGTCGCCGCCGGCGGCAAAGAACGTCGCGACCACCAGAACCGCCACCAGCGCGCGCAACGCGAATGGATCGCGCCGCGCTAGGCGCGGCGCCGGCATGCCGGCCTTGAGCGCCGTCGCTGCCCGCAATGCCCGCTCGATGTGGGCGCGCCAGAGCGCGACCGCATAGGAATCGCTGCTCGAACCAGCAAGCTCATCGGCGATCGTGGTGGCCGGCCGGTGCGGCAGCGCGGAATTGCGGTCGAGCCGCCGCAGCCCGTCATTCCTGGTGGGCAGGCGCAGCATCAGCAGCGGGGAGAAGGCCGCAGCCGTGAGCAGGAAAAACACGCCGAGTCCGACCGCCCGTCCGATCGGCGGCAGCCAGAGCCAGAGCCCCAGCCACGACAGGGCAAGGAACAGGCCGATCACCGTCGCGATCGACGCCAAGCCGGGCCACAGCCGTTCCCAGAAGATGGACCAGCGCGCCCGTCCCAGCGCCTGCGACAGCACGGTGTCAGAGTTACCCCCGTCGTCCCGGCGCCCCCGGCCCTCTGTGATGTCGGACGGACTGTTGCTCAAGTCTATCTCCGGTCTAGAGAATCTGCCCGATTTTGCATCCTAACACGAGTAGAGCCGTCACGGCAGGCAAAAGGAAGGCGCCTGCTGATCAAAACGACGGCACCCGGGATAAGGTTCGGTCGGATCAGAGCCAGGGCGGCAGGCGATCGAGCGCGATCAGCTCGGCGACCTCCAGGCGCGGCCGCACCAGCGCCCATTCACCTTCCCGAACAAGCACTTCCGCGATCAGCGCGCGGGTGTTGTAGGTGCCCGCCAGCACCGCCCCATAGGCGCCCGCCGACATGACGGCGAGGAGATCGCTGGGTTGCGGCTCCGGCATGTCGCGGTCGAGCGCCAGGAAATCGCCGGATTCGCAGACCGGCCCGACCACGTCGGCGACCACGCGCCGTGCGCCCGCGCGCGGCTCCCGCACCGGACGAATGTCGTGGTGCGCCTCGTAGAGGGTCGGGCGGATGAGATCGTTCATTCCCGCATCGACGATGACGAAGGTCTTGGCCTCGCCGCGCTTGAGGTAGAGGACGCGCGTCACCAGGATGCCGGCATTGCCGACGATGAGGCGGCCGGGCTCGAAGATCAGCGTGCAGCCGAGGTCGCGTGTCGCGCGCTTGACGATCGCCGCATAGGCCTCCGGATGCGGCGGCGGCTCGTTGTCCTCGCGGTAGGGGATGCCGAGCCCGCCGCCCAGATCGACGTGAGAGATGGCGTGGCCGTCGGCGCGCAGCGCCCGCACGAAATCGGACAGCAGCGCGAAGGCATCGTCGAACGGCTCGAGCTCGGTGATCTGGCTGCCGATATGCATGTCGACGCCGGTCACCTTGAGGCCCGGAAGCTTCGCCGCGCGGGCATACACGTCGCGGGCGCGGCTGATCGGAATGCCGAACTTGTTCTCGGCCTTGCCGGTCGCGATCTTGGCATGGGTCCTGGCGTCGACGTCCGGATTGACGCGTACCGAGATGCAAACCTCGCGGCCCTTGCCGGCAGCGATCGAGGACAACAGTTCGAGCTCGGCCTCGGACTCGACGTTGACGCAAAGGACGCGTTCATCGACCGCGGCGGCGAGCTCTCGCGCCGTCTTGCCGATGCCGGAGAACATGATCTTGTCCGGCGGGATTCCCGCCGCCCGCGCCCGCTTGAGCTCGCCTTCCGAGACTACGTCCGCGCCGGCGCCGAGCGCGGCGAGCGTCTTGACCACTGCCTGGTTGGAGTTCGCCTTGAGGGAGTAGCAGACGAGCGCGGGCACATCCGCAAAGGCGTCCGCGAACACCCTATAGTGACGCGCGAGCGTCGCGGTCGAGTAGCAATAGAACGGGGTGCCGACCGCTTGCGCGAGATCGACGAGGTTGACCGCCTCGGCGTGGAGCACGCCGTTGCGATAGGCAAAGTGGTGCATGGCGGGTCCGGCGCGGGCTCAGTCGATGAGCCAGTCGATGGGGGTGGGTCGGCTTGCCCCGCGCGGCGCGACCGGCCGGCCGTCGGACCCGATCCCCGGTTCCGGCCCGCCCGCGACAGCGGGATCCTGCGTAATGATCGCACCCGACGGCGGCGGATCGAGCCCGCCCTTGCGCCCGCAGCCGGCCAAGCCGAGGGCGGCGACCAGCGCGCCGATCGCGGCGATCCTGAGCAGATTGCGGTTGGCCGAGCGCATTACCCGAAACCCCTCCCGAAACGAAGGCATCCTACCAGATCACGCGGAAGCGGCGACAGCATGGCCAAATGGTCCGGTTTCCGTCGGCGGGGAGGAATATTCACTTACCCCCCTTGCCGAGCAGCTTGAGCCATCGGTCGGCTTCCCGCCGCACGTTCTTCGGCGCCGTTCCGCCCTGGCTGACGCGGCTCTTCACCGAATCGTCGACCGAGAGCACGGCGAAAACATCTTTGCTGATGCGCTTCTCGACCGCCTGCATGGCCGCAAGCGGCAGCCGGTCTAGCGGAACCTTCTCCGCCGCCGCCTTGGCGACGATCCGACCCGTCACATGGTGGGCTTCGCGGAACGGCAGCTTCAGCGTCCGCACCAGCCAGTCGGCGAGATCGGTCGCGGTCGAATAGCCCTCGGCCGCCGCCTCGCGCATGCGGCCGACGTCTGGGGTCATGTCGCGCACCATCCCGGTCATGGCGGCAATCGAGAGGCCCAGCGCAGCGAGCGCGTCGATCGTTCCTTCCTTGTCCTCCTGCATGTCCTTCTGGTAGGCGAGCGGCAGCCCCTTCATCACGATCAGCAGCGCTTCGAGCGCGCCGATGACGCGCCCGGTCTTGGCGCGCACCAGCTCGGCGGCGTCCGGATTGCGCTTCTGCGGCATGATCGAGGAGCCGGTGGTGAACCGGTCGGAGAGCGAGATCAGGCCGACGAGCGGCGAGCACCAGATCACGATCTCCTCGGCGAAACGCGACAGGTGCACGGCCGTGATCGCGGCGGCGGACAGCGTCTCGAGGACGAAGTCGCGGTCGGAGACGGCATCGAGCGAGTTCGCCATCGGCCGCGCGAAGCCGAGCGCCTTGGCGGTCATGGCGCGGTCGACCGGGAAGGCCGTGCCGGCGAGCGCCGCCGCGCCGAGCGGGGATTCGTTCGCCCTCCCCCGCGCATCCTGGAAGCGGCCGCGGTCGCGCGCCGCCATCTCCACGTAGGCGAGCAGATGGTGGCCGAAGGTCACCGGCTGCGCGGTCTGCAGGTGGGTAAAGCCCGGCATCACGGTGGCGGCGTGCTCGCGCGCCTTCTCGGCAAGCGCGCGCTGATAGCCGGCGAGCGCCGCGTCGATCGAGTCGATCGTGCTGCGGATCCAGAGCCGGAAATCGGTCGCCACCTGGTCGTTGCGCGAGCGCGCGGTGTGCAGCCGTCCCGCCGCCGGCCCGATCAGCTCGGCGAGCCGGCTTTCCACGTTCATGTGGATGTCCTCGAGCGCCCGTTTGAACTTGAACTTGCCGCTCTCGATCTCTGACAGGATCGTGTCTAGACCGTGAGCGATCTTGCCGGCATCGTCGGCCGTGATGATCCCCTGCTTCCCCAGCATCGCGGCGTGGGCCTTGCTTGCGGCGATATCCTGGCGGAAGAGGTGCCGGTCGAAGTCGATGGAGGCGTTGATCTCCTCCATGACCGCGTCGGGGCTGGCGCTGAAGCGTCCGCCCCACATCTTGTTGCTCATGGCACGTCTACCGAGGTGTCGCCGATCATGACCGGACCCGAGGACCGAGCGCAGGCCAAGAGGCGGCTTGCCGTGGTGGTGGCCGGCGGCATCGCCGGCATCGCCGTCGGGCTCGCCGCGGTATACGGGATCGGGACCTTCCTGCGCAATGCGGGCGACGCCGCCTGCCGGCCGGCGGTGGAGCTTGCCAAGCGTATCGCACCGCTTGCGCGCGGCGAGGTGGCGGCGCTGGCGGTCGCCGAGACCCCGTTGCGCGTGCCCGACGTCGCCTTTCGCGACGCCGGCGGGGCGCAGCGGCACTTGGCCGATTGGCGCGGCCGCACCGTGCTGTTCAACTTGTGGGCCACCTGGTGCGTGCCCTGCCGCAAGGAAATGCCGGCGCTCGACGCGCTCGAAGCCAAGCTCGGCGGACCCGCCTTCGAGGTGGTGACCGTGAATATCGACACCCGCGATCCCGACAAGCCGCGCACCTGGCTCAAGGAGGTCGGCATCGGCCGGCTCGCCTACTATGCCGATCCGAGCGCCAAGGTGTTCCAGGACCTCAAGGTCGCCGGCCGCGCCGCCGGCATGCCGACCACGCTGCTGATCGATCCCTCGGGCTGCGAGATCGGCACCCTGGCGGGTCCGGCCGACTGGGCGAGCGAAGACGCGGTAAAGCTCATCTCGGCTGCACTCGGCCGGGCGTCGTGATCGCCAGCCCAAGTCCGGATCAGGCCGTCACGTCGACTTTCAGACCGGTGTGGATATCGAGCGTCGTTCCGTCGCCGAGCGTGACCGTGTCGTTCTCGAGATCGATGGTCGACGCGCCGGCATAGACCGTGACCGGCGGCGTCTTGTTTTTCCATGCGGATGCGGGCGAGCTTACAGTCTGGGCCTTGGATGCGGCCTCCACGCGGTCGAGCGCCGCTTCGATCGTAAGATCGAACGCACCGTTGATGCGATCGGTCCAGGCGGTTGCGCGCGATAGTTTGCGGCGTCAGATGGTGACGTCGAGATTGGCTCCGATCCCGGCCGCGACATTCGCCAGCCGGTCGGCGTTCGCTTCCGCCGCGTCGATGAGCTTGGCGGCCGTGCCCGCGGCCTGCGCATCCATGCGCAGCAGCCTGGCGGCGACGGCGAGCTGCACTTCTCCGACACGGGCCGCGATCATCGCCGATGCAAGCGCGCCGATATCCATTTTGCAGGCTACTCCAACTCATGGCGCGGATTGCGCCTAGACCAGCTTGTTGATCCGTGTCGGTACCAGCCGAATTTTTTGGTCGTGATGCCGGCCATGGCGTACTCACACGACGCCAGCATAGGCGGCGCCGGTTAACGTATCCTGAGCGTAAACGCGAGGTTAACGGACCGACGCGCCGGCCTCCGGAAACGGGTGGCAGGCGCGTCGAGAACAACGGACATAGAGCAATGCCTGCGCGCCTGTCCCTGTCGGCGACCGACTGGCTCCTGCTCGTCTTCCTCTCGATTCTGTGGGGCGGCTCGTTCTTCTTCGCCAAGGTCGCGGTCGACGAACTGCCGCCGCTCACCTTGGCGCTCGGCCGGGTCGGCATCGCGGCGGAGCTCCTCGCCGTCCTGGCCGGCCGCGCCGGTCTTGTTTCGCTGACACGGGCGTGGCCGGCCTTCGCGGTGCTCGGGCTGCTCAACAACGTGATTCCTTTCACGCTGATCTTCTGGGGCCAGACCCATATCCCGAGCGGGCTTGCTTCGATCTTCAAC
>JBEVIH010000113.1:0-20907 GCA_040510815.1 Xanthobacteraceae bacterium
GCTTGCGATAGAACAGCCGCGCGCCGTCCAGCACCTCGTGCTGCGCCATCATCGGGTCGAGGCCGGCCCAGGCGTCGACGTCGCCGCGCAACAGCGCGGTGCCGCCGTCGGCGTGCTGCTGCACCAGCACCGGAGTGACGTCCTTGTCGGTGAGGCCGGCCGCGAGCAGCGCACGCACCGTGAAGATGTGCGGGTCGGTGCCGCGCACCATCGCGACCTTCTTGCCCTTGAGGTCGGCGACCTTGCTGATCTTGCTGTCCTTGCCGGTGACCAGCGCGGTCCATTCCGGCCGCGAATAGACATAGACCGACTTGATCGGGTTGCCGTTGATCTTGGCGACCAGGGCGGCGGAGCCCGCGGTCGAGCCGAAATTGATCGAGCCGGCATTGAGGAACTGCAAGGCGTTGCTCGACGAGACGGTCTTCACCCAGACCACCTTGATGCCGTCCTTGGCGAATTCCTTCTCGAGAAAGCCCTTGTCCTTGAGCAGCATCGACACCGGATTGTAGGTCGCCCAATCGACGTAGATCTCCTTGGGCTTGTCGGCGGCGAACACGCTCGCGCTCGGCACGAGCCCGGCCAGGAGGGCTGCGGCGAACAGCGAACGGCGTGAAGACACGGTCATGGCGACCTCCAATCGTTCGACCTCGGCCCGCGTTCGCTCGCGGCAAGGTCTCGTTGATGAAGGCGGGATTTTTGCCCGCCGTCAGCCTGGCGAGGGGCGGGCCCCGCGCTTTAGCTGCATTTGTTGAGCGCCCGCAAGCTGCTTGCTCAAATCGGCGCTATATTTATTCCTTAGAAACCCGGAAGCAAACCGTCAATGAGAAAATACGTCCTGTTCATTCGATAGATCGTAGAATATGATTTCAAGTCGGGCCTTCTCCCTGCTCACGCTCCGCCGGCCACGCCGGCAACCCTGCGAAACCCCACGGTGACACACCGCGTGCGCTCCGCTATCCCGATGGCGCCATGCTGACGCCGACCGATCAAGCCTCGCGCGCGACCGAAGTCATCGATGCCGGCGCCGTCGCGGCCGAGCTCGAGGGTCTGGTCGATGTCCACGCCGGTAATGAGCGCGAGCTGCGTCTGGCGGTCTCGCGTCGGCTCAAGACCGCCCTGGTCGAGGGGCGCGCCGCCGCCGAGCGCCTGCTGATCAAGGACCGCCACGGTCGGCGCTGCGCCGAACGGCTGTGCTTCATGCTCGACGAGATCATCCGCGTGCTCTTCGAGTTCGCGATCCGCCACCTTTATCCCTCGCAGAACCCGTCGGAGGCCGAACGGATGGCGATCATCGCCACCGGCGGCTACGGCCGCGGCGTTCTGGCGCCG
Organism: Xanthobacteraceae bacterium; assembly: GCA_040510815.1. Lineage (GTDB taxonomy): Bacteria > Pseudomonadota > Alphaproteobacteria > Rhizobiales > Xanthobacteraceae > VAZQ01. Next base: position 1,330 of record JBEVIH010000113.1, read on the forward strand.
GGTTCCGACATCGACCTCCTGTTCCTGCTGCCCTACAAGCAGACGGCGTGGGGCGAATCCGTCGCCGAGGCGCTGCTGTATTGCCTCTGGGACATGGGGCTCAAGGTCGGCCACGCCACCCGCACGGTCAACGAGTGCATCCGCCAAGCCAAGGCGGACATGACCATCCGCACGGCCTTGCTCGAGGCGCGCTTTCTGCTCGGCGACCGCAAGCTGTACGACGAGCTGGTCGCCCGGTTCGACAAGGACGTGGTGCAGGGCACCGGCGCCGAGTTCGTCGCCGCCAAGCTCGCCGAGCGCGAGGAGCGCCACCGTCGTGCCGGACAGTCGCGCTACCTGGTCGAGCCGAACGTGAAGGACGGCAAGGGCGGGCTGCGCGACCTGCATACGCTCTACTGGATCGCCAAATACGTCTACCGCGTGAGCGAGCGCGAGGAGCTGATCGAGCACGGCGTCTACGACCCGCGCGAATACCGCCGCTTCCGCCGCTGCGGCGACTTCCTGTGGGCGGTGCGCTGCCACATGCACTTCGTCACCGGGCGGGCCGAGGAGCGGCTCTCATTCGACATCCAGCGCGAGATCGCGGTCCGGCTCGGCTACACCGAGCATCCCGGGCTGCGCGACGTCGAGCGCTTCATGAAGCATTACTTTTTGATCGCCAAGGACGTCGGCGACCTCACCGCCATCCTCTGCGCCAAGCTCGAGGACAGCCAGGCCAAGGCGATGCCGGTGCTCAGCCGCCTGATGGCAAAGTTCCGGCCGCGGGCGCGGCGCAGCCTGAGCGAGACCGACGATTTCGTCGTCGACTACAATCGCATCAACGTGCACGACGACGACGTCTTCAAGCGCGATCCGGTCAACCTGATCCGCATCTTCCATCTCGCGCAGAAGTACAATCTGGCGCTGCACCCCGACGCGATGCATGTCGCCACCCGCTCGCTCAAGCTCATCGACGAGAGGCTGCGCGAGAACGAGGAGGCGAACCGCCTGTTCATTGAGATCCTCACCTCCAAGAACGACGCCGAGACGGTGCTGCGCAGGATGAACGAGGCCGGCGTGCTCGGCCAGTTCGTGCCGGCCTTCGGCCGCATCGTCGCGATGATGCAGTTCAACATGTACCACCACTATACGGTGGACGAGCATCTCTTGCGCTGCATCGGCATCCTGTCCGACATCGAGGCCGGTCGCAGCGCCGACACGCCGTTCGCCACCGACCTGATGCGCACGATCCAGCCGCAGCACCGGACATTGCTCTACGTCGCGCTGTTTCTGCATGACATCGCCAAGGGCCGCATCGAGGACCATTCGATCGCCGGCGCGCGGCTGGCGCGCAGCTTCTGCCCGCGGCTCGGCTTCTCGCCGGCCGAGACCGAGACCGTCGCCTGGCTGGTCGAGGTCCACCTCGTCATGTCGACGGTGGCGCAGTCGCGCGACCTCTCGGACCGGATGACGATCGAGAACTTCACCGCAGTGGTGCAGTCGGTCGAGCGCATGAAGCTGCTCACCATCCTCACTACCGCCGATATCAAGGCGGTCGGGCCGGGCGTGTGGAACGGCTGGAAGGCGCAGCTCATCCGCTCGCTCTACTATGAGACCGAGCCGGTGCTCACCGGCGGCTTCTCGGAGGTCAATCGCGCGCAGCGCGTCGCCATGGCGCAGGCCGAATTCAAGGCCGAGCTCAAGGATTGGACGCCGCAGGAGATCGACGCCTATGTCGGCCTGCACTATCCGGCCTATTGGCTCAAGGTCGACCTGCCGCAGAAGCTCACCCATGCCCGCTTCATGCGCGCCGCCGGCGAGGCAAAGAAATCGCTCGCCACGATGGTCTCGTTCCCGGCCGCGCGCGGGGTGACCGAGCTCACCGTGCTGGCGCCCGACCATCCGTGGCTGCTCTCGACCTTGGCTGGCGCCTGCGCGGTCGCCGGCGCCAACATCGTGGACGCGCAGATCTTCACCACCACCGACGGGCGAGCGCTCGACACCATCGCGGTGTCGCGCGAGTTCGAGCACGACGAGGACGAGGCGCGGCGGGCGGCGCGAATCACCGATTCGATCGAGAAGGCGCTGCGCGGCGATTTGCGGCTGCCGGACGTGGTCGCCAAGCGCGCGGCGGCGAAGGGCCGGATCAAGGCGTTCGCGGTCGAGCCGGACGTGACGATCAACAATCAATGGTCGAACCGCTACACCATGCTCGAGGTCACCGGCCTCGACCGGCCGGGCCTGTTGTTCGAGCTGACCGCAACCTTGTCCAAACTCAATCTCAACATCGCGTCGGCGCATGTCGCGACCTTCGGCGAGCGCGCGGTCGACGTGTTCTACGTCACCGATCTGTTCGGCGCGAAGATCACCTCGGCCACGCGGCAGGCGACCATCAAGCGCGCGCTGATGGGGCTGCTGTTGCCGTCCGCCGAAACGGCGGCGAAACCGGCCCGCAGCGCGGCCGCCGGGTAGCGCTACCGCCGTCGGCCGGGCCGGTAACCGGCCCTTAAACCCCCCTCTCTACGTTGCCGCGGGGCAATCCGCGGGACGGACGGGCATGGGGTCGGGACGGCGAAAAGTCGGGGCACGCGACGAGCCTGTTTTCGAAGCCGATTCCGACCTCGATCTGCGGGCCAGCGGCGGCGGCCGCGCGCAAGCCGAACCGGGTGCGGCGAACGACGACAGCTCGACCCCGCAACGCCCGCGCCCCAGCGATCGGCCGGCGTCCCGCCGCCGGCGCAAGCGCGGCGGACGCGGCGGCGGACGCTGCCGCTCGCCGGTGTCTCGGTTGATCTATTGGACGCTGGTGCTCGGCCTGTGGGCGGTGATCACCGCCGCCGGCACCATGGCGTGGGTCGGCTCCACGCTGCCGCCGATCCAATCGCTCGAAGTGCCCAAGCGCCCGCCCAAGATCGAGATCGTGGGGCTCGACGGCAAAATCCTGGCGACCCGCGGCGAGATGGCCGGCACCGATGTGCCGATCAAGGCGCTGCCGCCCTATCTGCCGAAGGCCTTCATCGCCATCGAGGACCGCCGCTTCTACAGCCATTACGGCGTCGACCCGATCGGCCTCGCGCGCGCGGCGCTCGCCAACGTCGTCCGCCGCGGCGTCTCGCAGGGCGGATCGACGATCACCCAGCAGCTCGCCAAGAACCTCTTTCTGACGCAGGAGCGCACCTTCTTCCGCAAGCTGCAGGAACTGGTGCTGGCGTTGTGGCTCGAGCGCAAGTTCAGCAAGAACGAGATCCTCGAGCTCTATCTCAACCGCGTCTATTTCGGCTCCGGCGCCTATGGCGTGGAGGCGGCGGCGCAGCGCTATTTCGGCAAGTCGGCGCGCCAGGTGAAGATCGCCGAAGCCGCAATGCTTGCGGGCTTGGTCAAGTCGCCGTCGCGGCTGGCGCCCAGCCGCAACCCGAACGGCGCCGAGCGCCGCGCGCAGGCGGTGCTGACCGCCATGGCCGAGCTCGGCTTCGTCACCGAGACGATGGCGACCAGCGCGCTGGCGCAGCCGGCGCGCGCGATCAAGCCCATCGGCGCCGGCTCGGTCAACTACGTCGCCGACTGGATCATGGACGTGCTCGACGACCTCGTCGGCCGCGTCGAGCAGGATCTCGTGGTGGAGACCTCGATCGATCCGCTGCTGCAGGCGACGGCCGAGAAGGCGCTGGTCGACGAGCTCGCGCTCAAAGGCGCAAGGCTCGACGTCCAGCAGGGCGCGATCGTCGCAATGACGCCGAGCGGCGCGGTGCGGGCGCTGGTCGGCGGCAAGAACTACGCCGAAAGCCAGTACAACCGGGCGGTCGCCGCCAAGCGCCAGCCCGGCTCGGCGTTCAAGCCGTTCGTCTATCTCACCGCGATCGAGCGCGGGCTTACGCCCGACAGCGTGCGCGACGACAAGCCGATCGCCCTCAAAGGCTGGAAGCCGGAGAACTACACGCGCGACTATCACGGGCCGGTCAAGCTGACGCAGGCGCTGGCGCTCTCGCTCAACACCGTGTCGGTGCGGCTCACGCTCGAGTTCGGGCCGGTCGCGGTCGCCAAGACCGCCTATCGGCTCGGCATCGCCTCCAAGCTCGAGGCCAACCCCTCGCTGGCGCTCGGCACCTCCGAAGTCTCGCTGATCGAGCTCGTCTCCGCCTATGCGCCGTTCGCCAATGGCGGCGACGCCATCACCCCGCACGTGATCGAGCGCGTGCGCACCAGCGCCGGCAAGGCCTTGTACGTGCGCTCGTCGCAAGAGCTCGGACAGATCATCGAGGCGCGCTACGTCGCCATGATGAACGCGATGATGCGCGAGACGCTGACCATCGGCACCGCGCAGAAAGCGCAGCTTGCCGGCTGGACCGCCGCCGGCAAGACCGGCACGAGCCAAGATTTCCGCGATGCCTGGTTCATCGGCTACACCGCGCACCTGGTCACCGGCGTCTGGCTCGGCAACGACGATTCCTCGCCCACCAGAAAGGCGACCGGCGGCGGCCTGCCGGTGGAAATCTGGAGCCGGATCATGAGAAGCGCCCACCAGGGCGTGCCGGTCGCCGGATTGCCTGGCCTGTCGGGCGCACCGTCGCTGGCGTCGGCCTTCCCGCCGTTCGGCGCTCCGACGCCGCCGGCCCCGATCGGTGGCAATCAAGCGGGTAGACCGCAGCCGATCGACCGCGGGCTCGACGGCTGGTTCCTCGACCGGATTTTCGGGCGCCGTTGAACCGCAGGCCGACGGCGATCGACGGCGGTTTCCTTCAAGCGCTCAGCCGCACATCAGTCCGCCGCCGTCCGTTTTCCATCGTCTGAATTTCAGCGCCCACGAGCCCACCACCGAGGTCGCTCGCGCGCTCGCGTCCGGTCTTGCCGCCGAAGATTGCGGAGAGCGCGCTCGGCAACGTCTCGTGCCGGAACTTGAATCCGCTGGCCTCGGCCTTGTCCGGCAATACGCGCCGCCCGCCGAGCAAGAGCTCATCGGCAAAATCGCCCGCCAGGTGATGCAGCAAGGACGCCGGCATGCGCAACAGCGCCGGACGATGCAGAGCGCGGCCGAGCTCCTGCGCGAAGGTTGCATTGCGCACCGGCGCTGGCGCGGTTCCGTTGACGGCGCCCGTGAGCTGCGGCGTGGCGATGATGTGCGCGACCAGCCGGATCAGATCGTCGCGCTCGATCCACGACATCCACTGCTGGCCGGAGCCGATCGGGCCGCCGAGGCCGAACTCGAACGGCGGCAGCAGGTTGCCGAGCATGCCGCCGTCGGTGGCGAGCACCAGGCCGATGCGCAGGCGCACCACCCGCGTGCCCAAGCGTTCCGCCTTTCGCGCCGCGCATTCCCAGGCCTCGCAGATGCGATGGCCGAAGCAGCGCTTGCCGCCGTCGAACTCGGTGAGCGACTCGTCCTGCCAGTTGCCGTACCAGCCGATGGCGGAGGCGCTGATCAGGACGCCGGGACGCCGCTCCAGGCGCGCGATCAGGCGGACGACGGCGCGCGTCATCCGCAGCCGCGATGCCAGGATCCGGCGGCGCTTCCTCCGCGTCCACAGCCCGTTGGCGATCGGCTCGCCGGCGAAATTGATGACGGTGTCGATCGCGGTGTCGCTGGCGATCTGGTCGAGGCTGGTGACCAGCCGGACCGGCGGCCGCAGGCCCGCGGCCTTGGCGGGATCGCGCGCCAGCACGGTGACCTCGTGGCCGGCGCTCACCAGCGCCTCGACCAGCCGCGGCCCGATGAAGCCGGTCGCGCCGGTGATCAGCACCCGCTGCCGACCAGGCAGCGCGCTCACCAGCTCGGCCGCATCGCCGAAGACCAGCCGCTCGGCGCGGCGCGCGGCGAAAAAATCGCGCAGGCCGAAGACGATCACGCCCAGCGCCGCCAGCGGAGCGAGCACGCTGCCGATGCCGTACCAGGCCGGGACGATTGCGCTCGGCTCACCCGCCCAGCCGGCCAGGACCGGAACGAGCAGCGCCAGGATGGCGCCGTAGTTGATGGCCAGCAGCGTGTGGGTGACGCGCTCGGTCGCCGGCAGCTTGCGGCTGACATCCTCCTCGACGAAGTCCATCAGCGTGACGACGAGCTCGCCCACCAGCACGGCGATCACCAGCATCGCCCAGACGCCGTGCGGCTGGGTGAGGCCGAGCGTGAGGAACAGCGCCGCATAGGCGAGGTTGCGGACGCCGTGCAACCTCATTTCATGGCGCTGCGAGCGCCGCCAAGGCAGGCGCTCGGTCAGCTCGTGGTGGTAGACGATGTCGAACAGGCCGAGCGCGAGCTGGACGACGATCAGGCTCCAGAGCACTGGGGAGGTCATGGTTCAATCTCCCGGAACAACGCCATCTGGCGCATGAGCAGGCCCAGACGCGGATGGAAGATCTGCAGGGTGAAGCTGAACTTGCCGTCGGCAACCTCGGCGTGGGTGACGTAGAGGGTGCCGGGCGAGAGCCACGCCGGCAGAAAGAAGCGCCGGCCGAACAGCTGCAGGAAATAGTCCTTGCTGCGGAAGATCAGCGCGCCGTCGCGGGCATAGACGGTCAGCGTCATGCCGACGCCGCGGCCGACATATTCCTCCAGCCCGGTCGGGCCGGCGAAGCGTTTGGCCGAATGGATCACCTGCGGGAAGCCCTTCCGGCGCGCATAAAGCCGCGTCCAGATCTGGCCGCCGCTGGCCATGTCCTCGGTCACCGTCACCACGCTCGGCACATGGGCATTGGACGTCAGCGGCAACGGGCCGCCGATGAGCCGCGCCGCTTGCGCGAGCCACCACCCGGTCCGGCTCGTCCACGACTCGAGGATCTCGCCGGCATAGACGATGGTCTGGCCGCCGGCGAGGCGCTTGCTGAAGCGGCGGCGGATCGCGCGCGGCAGCGAGGCCCATTCCGCCTCGCTCATCAGCGCGCGGAAGCGGACATCGCCCAGCTCCGTTTTGGACTGCGGCTCAGGCTTGTGCCCAGGCGCCGGGCTTTCCGGGACCTCGAACGCAACGGCTGGTGCGAGCATGGTTGGCTCCCACGGCTACTTCGGCTTGCCGAGCGGCAGGAGGCTGACGATGCGGGTGCCGAGGCGCACAAGCCTCGCCAGCGTCGGCTTCGGCACGCCGAGCATCTGCCCGTACCAGCGATCCAGCTCCTCGACGAAAGCCAGCATGTCGCTGAGCCGCTTGCCGGCGACCGGATGCAGCTTGCGATCGCCCTCGGCCTCGGCCACGCAGGCCCGCAGCGCCTCGACCGCCGGGTCGATCTCGCGTTCCTTGCGGACCGCCGCGATCCGCATCGCGATCTCCCAGAGATCGGTCTCGGCCTCGAAATGCTCGCGCCGGTCGCCCTTGACCGGCACCCGCCGGATCAGGTTGCGGGCCATGAGCTCGCGGATCGAGGTGGAGACGTTCGAGCGCGCAAGGCCGAGCGACGCGGCGATCTCCTCGGCCGTGAGCGGCCGCTCGGAGAGATACAGCAGGGCGTGGATCTGACTGACCGAGCGGCTGACGCCCCACTGCCCGCCCAGATCGCCCCAATGCAGGACGAAGCGTTCGATCGCCTCGGGCAGCTTTGCGGCTTTTTCGGTAATTTCGGTCATAACAGAAATATCAGAAGGAGCGGAAACGAAGTCAAGGGGGCAAAAATGCGCAGGATTAACGGAAGGCGAATCCGGGGCTTGGCGAGGTCAGAGGCGGCCGGCGTCGGGACGGCGGCCGGCGAGCCCGTAGCGGTGCAGGTCGGTGCCGTTGACGTCGAGCCAGGCCTTGGCGCGGTCGAGGTTCGGGTAGAGCTTCCCGACCAAGCGCCAGAACCGCGGCGAATGATTGAGCTCGACCAGATGCGCGACCTCGTGCGCGGCCAGGTAGTCGAGCACATAGGGCGGTGCCAGGATCAGCCGCCAGGAGAAGGACAGCACGCCGGTGTTGGAGCACGAGCCCCAGCGGCTCGACTGGTCGCGCACGGCGACGCGCTTGACCGAAACGCCGAGCTCGTCGGCGTAGAGCCGGCTGGCGGCGGCGAGATCGCGCGCCGCCTCGCGCTTGAGGTAGTCGCTGATACGGCGGTCGACGTGCGGCGGCTCGCCGGCGACGCACAACAGCCGCTCGCCGTGAGCGTCGGTCTCGGTCCACACCGTGCCGCGCTCGCCACGGCGATGCACGATGCGGTGGGTGGCGCCGCGCAGCGGAACCTCGGCGCCGTGCGCGAACGGCGCGGCTTCCGGCAGCCGCTTGAGGCGGGCGGCGATCCAGCCGCCGTGCTTCTGCGCGAAGTCCTTGGCTTCCTTGATGCTGCCGCGCGGCGGCATGGTGAGAACCACCTCGCGCGAGGCGGCGTCGATGCGCAGCGTGTAGCGACGCGCCTGCCGGTGCCGTCGGATGCGCACCAGATAGATCGATCGATCGAACACGACCTGAATCGTCGAAGGCTCGCTCGGACGGCGATAGAGCAACGCGCGCAGCGACATAGGTCCACCCAGAAACAGCCCCGGGCGAAATACTGCCATAGTCGCAAGAGGGCGCAGCATCGTGGCGAACAAATAAAGCTCTTCCCCAAGAATCAGGGCCGCGCGGGCGGTCGCACTACAATAGCTTGGGGCTCACAAGACTTGAATCGGATTTCAGAGTTTGTTGCGATCGCCCCACCGTCGGCGGCTCGCGAGGCACGCCTGAGCGACCCTCGACGAAGGGCAAAATCCATCAACAAATCAAGTCGTTAACACGATCGTGGCGGGCGACCGAACGACGAATCACAGCAAAACCGCGGCGGGATGCGGCTTGCCTGTATTTCACAGTCGAAAAACGGATTAAGCAGCCGGGTTCGAGGACCGGCTGCGCGGGGCGGCGAACCCCTCGGCCGCGGTGCCGGCTGCCATCGCGGGCTTGGGCACGGCGCCATTGGTCTTCGGCGCGGCCGCAGCACCGCTCGGGCGCTTGCCGGCGGCACGCCGCACATTGCCGTTGTTCGACAGCACGAAGTCAGCGATGCGCGGCGCGATCTCGGCGCGGAAGCGCGAGCCGTTGAACACGCCGTAATGACCGACGCCCGGCTGCAGCCAATGCGCCTTGCGATCGGCCGGGATGTTGACGCACAGCTTATGCGCAGCCTCGGTCTGGCCGACGCCGGAAATGTCGTCGTGCTCGCCCTCGATCGTCAGCAGGGCGACGCGGCGGATCTTCGCCGGATCGATGGGCACCCCGCGATGGGTCATCTCGCCTTTCGGCAGCGCGTGGCGCACGAACACGGTCTCGACGGTCTGCAGGTAGAACTCGGCAGCGAGATCCATCACCGCCAGATACTCGTCGTAGAACTCGCGGTGCTTCTGCGCGGAATCGCCGTCGCCCTTGACCAGGTTCAGGAACAGATTGCGGTGAGCCTCGATATGGCGGTCGAGATTCATGCTGACGAAGCCGTGCAGCTGCAGGAAGCCCGGATAGACGTCGCGCATGAAGCCCGGGTTCGGGAACGGCACCTTGGTGATCACGTTGCGGCGGAACCAGTCGGTGCCCCGCGCCTCGGCGAGCGCATTCACCGCGGTCGGATTGACCCGGGTGTCGATCGGGCCGCCCATCAGCACCATGGAATGCGGCACATAGGGGTCGTTCTCCGCCTCCATGCGGGCGACCGCGGCCATGACCGGCACCGAAGGCTGGCACACCGCAATGATGTGGGTGTCGCCGCCCAGCAGGTGCAGCATCGAGATCAGGTAGTCGATGTAATCGTCGAGGTCGAAACGGCCCTCGGAGACCGGCACCATGCGCGCGTCGATCCACTCGGTGATGTAGACGTCGTGGTTGGGCAGGAAGGCCTCGACGGTGCCGCGCAGCAGCGTCGGATAGTGGCCGGACATCGGCGCTACGATCAGGAGACGCGGTTGCGGGCGATGCGGCAGACGCTCGAAGCTACGCTGGAAATGCAGCAGCCGGCAGAACGGCCGCTCCCAGATCGTGGCCACATGCACCGGCACCTGCTCGCCGACGACGTTGGTCGAGGTGATGTTCCAATCGGGCTTGCCGTAGCGACGGGTCGAACGCTCGAACAATTCGCTCGCCGCCGCCATCGTCTTGCCGAACGGCGTATGGGCGAGCGGATTGGCCGGGTTGCGGAAGAACAGTCGGGTGGCGTCGGACCAGGCACGGGCCGGCTCGAGCGCGGCGTGGCTCATCTCGTAGAGCCAATAATACGGCGCCGCCAGCATCGGGCCAGCCTCGCCCGGCGCGGCGGGTGCGCCGCCGAATTCACCAATCGCCATTGCCCCGGCCCTACTGAGTTCTTTGTTGCGTTGCAGCATTTTGTCGCTTTTCTGTCATACAGTCAACATAACAGAGATTGTTTTCCATCGGTTTACGCGGGGACATAACGTTTTGGCGGCCATTGTAGCTTTTGCGCCGCAGCACGGCTGCCATGACACAGTCGCGGGAACCGGGCGCCGGGTTCATTCCCCGGTCTGCAGCAGCGAGCCGGCCCGGCGGGCGCTCTTGAGCAGCTGCAGGAACACGACCACGCCGGCGGCGAAATAGGCGACGTTGAGCGCGAAGGCCGCAACCATCAGATCGGCCCGGAACACGTGCTGCATGACCAGGGCGCGCATGCCCTCGAACACATAGGTCGGCGGCAAGGCCCAGGCGAACGCCTGCAGCCAGTCCGGCAGCACGCTGACCGGATAGTAGACGCAGGTGAGCGGCATCAGCACGAACATCAGCGTCCAGGCCAGGCTTTCGGCGCCCATGCCGTTGCGCAGCAGCACGCCCGCCACGACGATGCCGACCGCCCAGCTGGTCAAGATCAGGTTCATAAAGAACGCCGCCAGCGCGAAGCCCATGCTGTAGACGTTGAAATCGAAGAACGCGATCGCCAGCAGCGTGACCGGCACCATGCCGATGGCGAGCCGGATGATGCTCATGATCATCAGCGCGCAGACGAACTCGATCGGGCGCAACGGGCTGATCATCAGGTTGCTGAGGTTGCGCGACCACATCTCCTCGAGGAACGACACCGAAAAGCCGAGCTGGCCGCGAAACAGCACGTCCCACATCAGCACGGCGGCGATGAACACCCCGGCGGCGCGGGCGAAGAACCCGGAATTCTGCGCGATGTAGAACTGCAGGAAGCCCCAGACGAACAGCTGCACCGCCGGCCAGTAGATCAGCTCCAGGAGCCGCGTCCAGGACGAGCGCAGGAGATAGAGATAGCGCAGCACCATGGCGCCGATGCGGTGCGGCGACAGGGTCAGCGCGCTGGTGGAGACCGCGCTCATTGCGCCGCCTCGCGCGCTTCGCCGCGGCCGCGGGCGATATCGAGAAAGACCTCTTCCAGCGTCTCGCGGCCGTAGCGGGTGATCAGCTGCCGCGGCGTGTCGTCGTCCTCGATGCGCCCGCGCTTCATCATGATGACCCGCTCGCACAGCCGCTCGACCTCGGCCATGTTGTGGGAGGCGAGCAGCACGGTGGCGCCGCGCTCCTGGCGGAAGCGCTCGAGCCGCCCGCGCACCCAGTCGGCGGTGTCGGGATCGAGCGAGGCGGTCGGCTCGTCGAGCAGCAGCATCTGCGGGGAATTGACCAGCGCCTTGGCGAGCGCCACGCGGGTCTTCTGCCCGGCCGAGAGCTTGCCGGTCGGGCGGTCAAGAAACTCAGTCAGGTCGAGCTGTTCCGCCAACTCGGCGATCCGGCCGTTGAGATCCTCGACCGCGTAGAGGCGCCCGAACACCTTGAGGTTCTGCCGGACCGTGAGCCGGTGCGGCATGTCCACATAGGGGCTCTCGAAATTCATCTTGTGCAGCACCTGGTAGCGCTCGCGCGGCATCTCGGCGCCCAGCACCTTGACGGTGCCGGAGGTGGGCATGACGAGCCCCATGATCATCGCGATCGTGGTGGTCTTGCCGGCGCCGTTGCCGCCCAGGAGCCCGGTGATCGAGCCCTGCTCGAGCGCGAACGAGATGCCGTCGACCGCGCGCGTGGTCTTGTAGACCTTCACCAGCTGGTCGACGGCGATGGCGTGCACGCGGGGGGCGGATCGGGGCTCGGACGGCTCGAACATGTCCCGCAGATGTGACCTCGCGCGCTCCCGGACGCAAGCCCCATCGCGGGCGGACCATCGGCCACGTTCCAGCGCCGGCCGCGAGGGATTACATTCGCGCCATGGCCGACCAGTCCGCCAGGGAAGCCCGACCGACCGGGCGCAGCGTGCGCCTCGACACGCTGGTGCGCCTGCGCTGGCTGGCGCTGATCGGGCAGACCACCGCGGTGCTGGTGGTCTATGTCGGGCTCGACTACGAGCTGCCGATCTGGGCCTGCCTGGCGGTGATCGCGCTCGCCGCCTGGCTCAACGTGGCGCTGCGCGTGCGCTTCCCGATGACGCAGCGGCTGGAGCCCGACCGGGCGGCGTGGCTGCTGGCCTTCGACATCGCCGAGCTCGCGGTGCTGCTGTACTTCACCGGCGGACTGCAGAACCCGTTCGCGTTCCTGCTGCTCGGTCCGGTGCTGCTGTCGGCGCCGGCGCTGCCGCCGCGCATGACGCTGGTGCTCGGCGGCTTTGCGATCGCCTGCGCCACCGCGCTGGTTTTCGTGCACGAGCCGCTGCCCTGGGACACCGAGCCGCCGCTCACCTTGCCGGCGATCTACGTGATGGGGGTCTGGCTCGCGATCCTGCTGGCGATCGGCTTCATCGGCCTGCACGCCTGGCAGATCACCGAGGAGGCCCGCCAGCTCGCCGACGCGCTGGCGGCGACCGAGCTGGTGCTGGCGCGCGAGCAGCATCTCTCCCAGCTCGACGGCCTGGCGGCGGCCGCCGCCCACGAGCTCGGCACGCCGCTCTCCACCATCACGGTGATCGCCAAGGATCTCCAGCTCGCGATCAAGCCGGGGACCGAGCATGCCGACGACGTGCGCCTGCTCAACGAGCAGGCCAAGCGCTGCCGCGACATCCTGGCCAAGCTCACCGAGCTGTCGTCGAGCGGCGATCCCTTCGACCGCATGAAGCTCTCCGCCCTGATCGAGGAAGTGGTGGCGCCGCACCGCAACTTCGGGGTCGCCATCGAGGTCGCGCTGTCGCCGGGCGACGCTGCCGAGCCGGTCGGCGGGCGTAATCCGGCGATCCTCTACGGGCTCGGCAACCTGCTCGAGAACGCCGTCGACTTCGCCCGCGAGCGGGTCGAGGTGGCGGCCTCGTGGACCGGCGACGACGTCGCCGTCACCATCAGCGACGACGGCTCGGGCTTCGCGCCCGAGATCATGGAGCGGATCGGCGAGCCCTACGTCACCAGCCGGCGCCGGCAGCCGACCGGTGCCGACGCCGACGCCGCCGGCGGGCTCGAGGCGAGCGGGCTCGGGCTCGGCTTCTTCATCGCCAAGACGCTGCTGGAGCGCTCGGGCGCCACGCTCGATTTCGAGAACCGGGCGTTTCCGGAGCGCGGCGCCGTGGTGCGGGTGCGCTGGGAGCGCAGCGATTTCGAGCAACGCGTAGAATTCGCGTCCTGAACGGCCGGCGAAAATTTACGATGAAAATACTCTGTTCTTTGCCCGACAGACACGGGGAGTTTATTACTTGTGATTGTCGGAAGGCGTTCCTAGAATGTATGAGCCTTGCGGGCTTTTTATTGATTTTCGCCGGTTCGTCGGCCCGGCGTTGCTGGAGGCATGACTGGCCATGGCCGATCTTGCGGCCGTACCCGGCGATCGCTCGCTGCTGATCGTCGAGGACGACAAATCGTTTCTGCAGCGGCTGGCACGCGCGATGGAGAGCCGCGGCTTCACCGTCACCACTGCCGAATCGGTGGCCGAGGGCCTCACCCAGCTCGAGACCGCCTCGCCCGCTTTCGCGGTCGTCGACATGCGGCTCGACGACGGCAACGGCCTCGACGTGATCTCGGCGCTCAAGCGCCGGCGTCCCGACGCCCGCGCCATCATCCTCACCGGCTACGGCAACATCGCGACCGCGGTGAACGCCGTGAAGCTCGGCGCCGTCGACTATCTGTCCAAGCCGGTCGACGCCGACGACGTGGTGGCGGCGCTGCTCGCGCTCGAAGGCCGCAAGCCCGAGCCGCCGGAAAATCCAATGTCCGCCGACCGGGTGCGCTGGGAGCATATCCAGCGCATCTACGAGCTGTGCGGCCGCAACGTCTCGGAGACCGCGCGCCGCCTCAACATGCACCGGCGCACCTTGCAGCGGATCCTGGCCAAGCGCGCGCCGAAGTAAGCCGCTTCCTCAAGTAATACAGTGACGACCTGCGGATTGCCGGCGGCGCGAATCGCTGCGGCCGGTCCGCCGCGCCTAAAAAATAGGCATGAAACAATTTTCACCGCTCGGCGTTAGCGGTCCGGTTAGACTGGGAGCTTTCACTGATGCATCCGAACCAAAACGCCATATTCGAGCGATTGGAAGTCACCAAGAAATTCGGCCTGGTGTCGGAATATCTGGTCAGCTGGACGGGACGTTCGGGCCGCCTCGATCCGAAGGTGACGGTCTGGGGCAAGGACGGCACGCCCGAAGACGTCGTCCAGCACTACATCGCCCGGCTGCTCAAGGGCTTGGTGCCCGACCGGCGCATCATCGTCGCCGACTAGACGTCGAGATCGTAAGGCCCTTCCGGATCGGCGAGCGACGCGAGCCGGAGCGCCGCCGCGCGCGCGAAGCCGAGCGTCATGCTGCGGCGGGTGGCAGCGTGCAGGCGATGCTCCGGCGCCTCGCAGACGATCTCCGCGCCGAAGGCGTCCGCCACGATCAGCCCGGTGTCGGGCGGGAAGATCTCGCACGGCACCTCGAGCGTGGTGGCGAAGAACAGCCGGTCGCAGTGCAGCCGGTAGTCGATCCATTTCTGGTCGGCGCGGAGATCGGCGATCGACGACTTGATCTCGACGATCCAGATCTCGCCGCCGGCGCCGAGCGCCACCAGGTCGGCGCGCCGGCCGGAGGCGAGCGGCAATTCGCTCACCACCGAGAACCCGAGCGAATGCAGGAGCCGGGTGCTGCCGCGGGCGATCTTCATCGCGGTCGCCGATTGGCGGCCGTCGACGGGGAGCGACGCGGCGAGCGAGCTGATGCTCATGGAATGCAGAATCCCCGGCAGCGGAACGCTGGTCGTACCACGGCGAACTTGGACGCCCGGGCGCAGCGCAGCACGAAGTGGTGCGCTGCAGAACCGGGACCGTTGCGAATTCCGCGTCTGGAACGATCCCGGATCAGCGGTGCACCGCTTCGCGCTGCACCGCGTCCGGGACACACGCTGAGTCTTTATTCTGCCGCGGTTGCGCGCTCCGCGAAAGCCCCGGCGAGCGCCGCGCGGGTCGGCGCGATCACCCCGCGCTCGGTGATCAGCCCGGTGACGAGCCGCGCCGGCGTGACGTCGAAGCCGTAGTTGGCGACCGGCGAGCCCTCCGGCACGATCCGCACGGTCTCGATCCGGCCGTCGGCGGTGCGGCCGCTCACCGTCGCGACCTCGTCGGCCGCGCGCTCCTCGATCGGAATTTCGGCCCGCCCGTCGGACACCGAGAAGTCGATGCTGGGCGACGGCAGCCCCACGTAGAACGGCACGCCGTTGTCCTTGGCGGCCAGCGCCTTGAGGTATGTGCCGATCTTGTTGCAGACGTCGCCGTTCGCCGTCACCCGGTCGGCGCCGACGATCGCGATGTCGACCATGCCGTGCTGCATCAGGTGGCCGCCGGTATTGTCCGGGATCACTGTGTGCGGCACGCCGTGGTGGCCGAGCTCCCAGGCGGTGAGCGCGGCGCCCTGGTTGCGCGGGCGGGTCTCGTCGACCCAGACATGGACCGCCACGCCGTTGTCGTGCGCCATGTAGATCGGCGCGGTCGCGGTGCCGACGTCGACGGTGGCGAGCCAGCCGGCATTGCAATGGGTGAGCACGTTGACCGGCGCGCCCTTAGGCTTCCTGGCGGCGATCGCCTCGATCAGCTTGACGCCGTGGCGGCCGATCGCCTGGTTGATGGCGACGTCCTCGTCGGCGATCTCCGCGGCGCGCCGGTAGGCGGCGGCGAGGCGCTCGGCGCGCGGGCGGTTGCGCACGGCCGCCACCATCTCGTCGAGCGCCCATTTGAGGTTGATCGCGGTCGGGCGCGTCGCCTGCAGCACCGCGCAGGCGCGCTCGAGCGCCTCGTCGGAGGCGTCGGCCTTGAGCGCCAGGCAGACGCCGTAGGCCGCCGCCGCACCGATCAGCGGCGCGCCGCGCACCTGCATCGACCGGATCGCGCGCGCGGCGTCCTCGAGCGTCGCCAGCCGCACGGTCGCGAACCGGTGCGGCAGCAGGGTCTGGTCGATGGTGCCGATCGACCAGCCGTCCGGCTCGAGCCAGATGCTGCGGGTATCCCTGCCGTCGACCTTCATGGGCCTCTCATAACGCGGTTCGCGGCAGGGACAAAGCGCGCCCTTGCCGAGCGCGCCGCGCTGGCCCAATCTTGGCGGATCGGGAGGCGTGAATGGCGGCGATCGACTACGAGACCGAGTACAACAACCGCGCGCGGGTACCGGAGCACGCGGAGATTTTCGCGCGCTGGACGCGCGAGGCCGAGGATTACCGCCGGCAGGCGATGCAGGAGCGCCGCGCCGAGCTCGGGCTGAACTATGGCTCGACGCCGCGCCAGTTCATCGACCTGTTCGCCCCTGGCAAAGTCGGCAAGGCGCCGCTGGCTTTGTTCATCCACGGCGGCTATTGGCGCTCACTCGATCCGTCGCTGTTCAGCCACATGGCGCGCGGGCTCAATGCCCACGGCGTCACGGTTGCGGTCGCCGGCTACAATCTCTGCCCGCAGGTCTCGATCGACGACATCATCGAGGAGATGCGGCACGCGCTGCTGTTCCTCTGGCAGCGCACCGGCCAGCGCGTGATGGTGTACGGCCATTCCGCCGGCGGCCATCTCGCCGCCGCCATGCTGGCGACCGACTGGCACGGGCTCTATCCGAAGACCCCGCCCGACTTCGTGCCGGCCGCCTATTCGATCTCCGGGGTGTTCGATCTCACTCCGCTGCTCGATGTCACGATGAACCAGGACCTGCGGCTCGACGCGGCGAGCGCGCGCGAGGTCTCGCCGCTGTTCTGGCCGGCGCCCAAGGGCCGCGCCTTCGACGCCGTCGTCGGGGGGCTCGAATCGAGCGAGTTCCTGCGCCAGAGCGAGGTCATCGCGCAGACCTGGGGCAAGGAGGGCGCCGCGACGCGCTACCAGGCGATCCCCGGCACCAACCATTTCACCGTGGTCGATGCGCTGGCCGATCCGGACAGCGAGATGGTGAAGCGGCTCGCCGAGCTGGCGAAGAAGTAGGGTGGGTCAAGTCGCCTGACGGGCTTGCATGCTCTTGCCGAGCGCTTTCGCGACGCGACCCACCGTTCATCATTGCCGCACCACCGCCGATGGGTCGCGGCGCGCAATGACCTTTGCAGGCCGCATCGCCCGTCAGGCGCCTTGACCCATCCTACGAGCTAGAACCAATAGCGCCAGGCGAACGCGGCGGTCAGCACCGCGCCAACCACGACCACGACGCCGCGCGCGGCCTGGTTCGGCATCACCTGCGCCAATCTGGCGCCGACGAGCGCACCGGCGAGCGTGCCGGCAATCATCACCAGGGTCGCCGGCCAGGCCACCACGCCCTGCGCCGCGAAGATGATCGCGGCGGTGAGGCTGTTGAGGCTCGACACCAGGTTCTTGGTGACGTTGGCGGAGCGATAGTCGCCGCCGGTGCCGACCGACAGCACGCCGAGCATCAGCACGCCGACCCCGGCGCCGAAATAGCCGCCATAGACGCAGACCGCCAGCAGCGCGGCGAGCGAATGGCGCGCGCCGCCTCCGCCGCCGGGCGCGGCGCGGGCGGTGAGCCAAGTGCTGATCCGCCCGGCATAGGCGAACAGCGCGGTCGCAAAGCCGAGCAGCAGCGGCACCAGCGCGGCGAACATCCGCTCCGGCGTGAGCAGCAGCAGCGCCGCTCCGGCGAGCCCGCCCACCATCGAGACGA
Organism: Xanthobacteraceae bacterium; assembly: GCA_040510815.1. GTDB lineage: Bacteria > Pseudomonadota > Alphaproteobacteria > Rhizobiales > Xanthobacteraceae > VAZQ01. Next base: position 19,213 of record JBEVIH010000113.1, read on the forward strand.
CGATCATCCCGAGCAACGACCGATCGAGTGGCGGCAGCTGGGCGCGGTCGTAGAGCGCGGCCAGGAACAGGCTGGGCGTGAGCGCCGTGGTGCTCACCGCGGTCGCCACCACCGGCGACAGGCCGGTCGCCAACAGCGCCGGAAAGATGAACAACGCCGCGCCGCCGGCGATCGACGAGATGATGCCGCCGATCACGCCGGCGGCGACGAGCAGGAGGATGTCGGGGAGGTCCATCAGCAATCGCGACTTTGCGTCATTCCGGGGCGCGGGCGAAGCCCGCGAGCCCGGAATCCATAACCACCGGGCGGGCGGCATTCGAAACAACCCTGCCCGATTGAAAGGACTGTGGTTATGGATTCCGGCCCTCGTTCGCTTCGCTCACTCGGCCGGAATGACGGCGGAGGGGTCTGTCAGAAAAACGCCTGGATGCCGGTCTGCGCGCGGCCGAGGATCAGCGCGTGGATGTCGTGGGTGCCCTCGTAGGTGTTCACGGTCTCGAGGTTCGACATCACCCGCATGACGTGGAACTCGTCGGCGATGCCGTTGCCGCCGTGCATGTCGCGGGCGAGCCGCGCGATCTCGAGCGCCTTGCCGCAATTGTTGCGCTTGAGCAGCGAGACCGCGGGCGGCGCCGCCCTGCCCTCGTCCAGCAGCCGCCCGAGCCGCAGCGCCGCGTGCAGGCCGAGCGTGATCTCGGTCTGCATGTCGGCGAGCTTCTTCTGCACCAGTTGATTGGCGGCGAGCGGCCGGCCGAACTGCTTCCTGTCGAGCACGTATTGCCGCGCCCGGTGCCAGCAGAACTCTGCGGCGCCCATGGCACCCCAGGCAATGCCGGCACGCGCCACGTTGAGGCAGCCGAACGGGCCGGCCAGCCCCTTGACGTTCGGCAGCAGGTTCTCTTCCGGCACGAACACGTCGTCGAGCACGATCTCGCCGGTGATCGAAGCGCGCAGCGAGAGCTTGCCCTCGATCTTCGGGGTCGAGAAACCCTTGGCGCCGCGCTCGATCAGAAAGCCGTGGATCACGCCGTCGAGCTTGGCCCAGACCACCGCCACGTCGGCGACCGGCGAATTGGTGATCCACATCTTGTTGCCGGTGAGCCGGAAGCCGCTGGGCGCCTTGACGGCGCGGGTCGCCATCGAGCCGGGATCGGAGCCGTGGTCGGGCTCGGTCAGGCCGAAGCAGCCGACGATCTCGCCGGTCGCGAGCTTGGGCAGATACTTCTTGCGCTGCGCTTCGCTGCCATAGGTGAAGATCGGGTGCATCACCAGCGAGGACTGCACCGACATGGTCGAGCGGTAGCCGGAATCGACGCGCTCGATCTCGCGCGCGATCAGCCCGTAGGCGACGTAGCCCAGCCCGGCGCCGCCGTACTCCTCCGGGACCGTGGCGCCCAGGAGCCCGAGTGCGCCCATCTCGCGCACGATCTCGGGGTCGTGGCGCTCCTCGCGATAGGCCGTGAGCACGCGCGGGAACAGCTTGTCCTGGGCATAGCCGCGCGCGGTGTCGCGCACCATGCGCTCTTCTTCCGAGAGCTCGCCTTCGAGGTCGAGCGGGTCTTCCCAGTTGAAGGCGGCGTCCTTGACGGCCGCGGGCTTGGCCGGCCGCGTCTTGGCAAGCTGACTCATGTGTCGGCTCCTGATCGGGTCGCGCGATTATAGCGGCTTTCGCCGTCCGGTTCTCGGCGTCATTCC
>JBEVIH010000114.1:0-7706 GCA_040510815.1 Xanthobacteraceae bacterium
CCGCATCGCGCACCGGCATTTGCATCGGCGCGACCGCGAACGAGCGGGCGGCGGCGGCCACCACCGGCTGCCAGAATAAGGGCGCGAACGGCGCGGTGTCGGGACTGAATACGACCGCGACTCGCTTGACGGCGGGCGCGATCTCCTTGAGCGCCTCCAGCCACTTGCTGCCGATGCTGAACTCGAAGGTGGTGAAGCCGGTGATACGGCCGCCAGGGCGGGCGAGGTTCGGCACGAAGCCGCCGCCGACCGGATCGGTCACCTGCACGAACACGATCGGCAGCGCGCCGCTCACCGGCAGCAGTCCGGCCAACACCGGCGTCGCCACGGCGAGGATCAGGTCCGGAGCCAGGGCGACAAGCTCGGTCGCCTGGGCGCGCAGCCGGCCGGCGTCGGGCACGAAGCGGTAATCGAGGCGAAGGTTGCGCCCCTCCACCCAGCCCAGCTCGCGCAGCCCGGCTTCGAGCGCCCGGACCCGCGCCTGCGCTTCCGGATCCCTTTGCGCCGACGCCATCAGCACGCCGACGCGGCGCACCTGCCCGGACGGCTGCGCGTGGGCGGTGAACGGCGCCAGCGCCGATGCCACGGCCGCGACGCCGATGAGCGATATGAACCGGCGACGCCTCATTCGATCACCTCGTCGGCGCGGGCGATCAGCGTCGGCGGCACGCCGAGGCCAAGCACCTTGGCGGTCCGCAGGTTGACGACGAACTCGAACTTGATCGGCGCCTGGACGGGAAGATCGGCCGGCTTCTCGCCCTTGAGGATACGATCGACATAGGGCGCCGCGCGGCGCAGCAGATCGACCGTGTCGACACCGTATGACATCAGGCCGCCTTCGACCGCCTGGTAGCGATAAGGGTAGATTGCCGGCAATCCGTGCCGCGCCGCCAGCAGAATGATCAGCTGACGATGCACGGTGGTAAAAGCGTCCGGCATCACGATCAGGCTGCCGCCGGGCTCCTGCGCAACCGCCGTCACGGCGCTCTCGATCTCGGCGGCGTCGTTGACGCTGGCCGCGATCGGTTTCACCGCGAGCGAGCGGGCAATCGACTCGAACGGGTCGAGGAAAAACGACCCTCCGCCGGGGGCGGTCTTGGGGTTGAATATGACGGCGGCGCGCGCGATGCCGGGCGCGATCTCCTTGAGCAGCTCGAGCCACTTGCCGGTCAGCGACGGCTCGAAATTGGTGAAGCCGGTGCTGCTGCTGCCCGGCCGTGCGATGCTCGTGACGAAACCGCTGCCCACCGGATCGGACACGCCCACGAACACGACCGGGATGGTGCGTGTCACATTCAGGAGCGCGGCGGTGGCGGGCGTCGAATTGCCGACCAGGACGTCGGGCCGCAGGGCGACCAGCTCTTTGGCGAAAAGCTGCGCCTGATCGGGGCTGGCGGGCGCAAAGCGGTAGTCGATGTGCACGTTGCGGCCTTCCCTCCAGCCGAGGTGGTCGAGCCCTTGCCGGAACGCCGCGAGCCGGGCCTGCGTCTCCGGATCGTTCTCGACGTAGCCGATGAGCATGCCGATGCGCCGGATCTGGGCCGCCTGCTGCGCCGCGCTGAGCCGCGGCGGCAAGACGAGGGCGGCGCCGAGCAGCGACAGAAATTGGCGCCGGCTCATTCGATCACCTCGTCGGCAAGCGCGAGCAACTTCTCCGGCACGTCGAGGCCGAGCGCCTTCGCGGTCTTGAGGTTGATGATCAGCTCGAACTTGCTCGGCTGCGTGACCGGCAGGTCCGCCGGCTTGGCGCCCTTGAGGACGCGGCCGGCATAGGTGCCGGCCAGGCGATATTGCTCGGTGAGGCTCGTCCCCCAGACCATCAGGCCGCCGGCGATGGCGAACTCGCGGGTGGTGTAGATCGCCGGCAAGGCGTGGCGCGCCGCGAGCGCAATGATTTTCTCGCGGTGGAGGGTAAACAGCGTGTCGGGGCCGACGATCAGCGCCTGCGCCTTCTGTTGGGCGAGAGTGGTGAAGGCGTCGTCGACGTCGCGCTCCGTTCGCGCATTGAGGATCTGGCGGCGCAGCCCGAAGGCGCGGACTCCCGCTTCCAGATCGCGCAGGAACGGCTCCTGGTTCGGTTGCTCGGGATGCACGAGCGCCGCAACCATCGTCATTGCCGGAACCAGGTCGTGGAGGAACTCCACGCGCTTGGCCGCGCGCGCCGAGGTCAGATAGCTCACGCCGGTGGCGTTGCCGCCGGGGCGGGCGAGACTTTTGACCAGACCATGCTCGACCGGATCGCCGGCGGCCACGAACACGATCGGGATCGTGGACGTCGCCGCCTTCGCCGCCAGCGCCGCCGTGGAGGCGCTGCCGATGATCACCGACACCGGGCGGCGGGCGAGCCCGGCGGCGAGCGCCGACAATCGGTCGGGGCGATCGTCCGCCCAGTGGAATTCGATGGCGACGTTCTGGCCCTCGATGAGGCCGGCCTCGCGCAGGCCCTGGCGGAGCGCGGCCACCAGGTGGGCGGCGCCCTCGGCCGAACCGCTGCGCAGGAACGCGATCACCGGCAGCGCCGGCTGCTGCGCGCGCACGCCCTGCGGCCAAAGCATCGCGGGGGCCGCCGCCGCGCCGCCGAGGAACGATAGGAACTCGCGCCGCTTCATGGGAACCACTGCCTGTGCTCGCGCGAACGAGGCCGCCGACCGCGCCGCGGCGTTCCCGGCCTGCTGCAATCGAGCCTCTCCATGATGCACGCGATCGCCAACCGCGAATTCCCGTGTTGCCGGTCGGGGGAACGGCGGTTGTGCGCGACAGATTCTAGCGCGAATCTATCACGTCGTGCCACGCGCCGTGGCCAGCGAGGCGCCCGCGAGCGGGGAGATCGAGCAAGCTCCTCGATTCCCGCGAGCGGTCCCGGACGGTCGCTGGAACCCGAGGGTTCCCCACCTCTGTGGGGGCAGGACTTTAGCCTGCCGGCCGGATTTTCCTGTATGAAATAGGTCACATAGCCCCGCAACTTATTCCCAAATCATTGTTTTCTTACGATAATCCCGTCATGACCTTGATCGGGACGGCGGCTGAGGAAATACTCGGGCGGCATTTGACGACGCCGGCGCGGAAACCGCGGCGCTCCGGCGCCCGCTTCGGCTAAGCTTTCGCGCTCGGCATCCAAGATGGTGGTCTCCCCTTCACTTCCGCAATCGGCGCGGCGCCCGCGCGCGGGCAGCGCGGAACTGGCGCTGCTGCGCGGCCATCCGGTGTTCGGCGCGCTCGAGCCCGAGCAGCTCGAGCAGCTGGTGTCCTATGCCCGGACCCGGCGCGTGGCGGCCGGAACCACGCTGTTCAGCAAGGGCGACCCCGGCACCGAACTGTTCGCGGTCAGCGCCGGCACGGTGAAGATCTCGGTGCCGGCGCCCGACGGCCGCGAGGCGATGTTCAACCTGCTGCATCCGGGCGAGATTTTCGGCGAGATCGCGCTGCTCGACGGCCGGCCGCGCACCGCCGATGCGATGGCGATGACGGATTGCGAGCTGACGGTGATCGAGCGGCGGGATTTCCTGGCATTCGTGCACGGCGAGCCGAACGTGGCGCTGCAGCTGATCGCGCTGCTGTGCGAGCGGCTGCGCATCGCCAGCGAGCACTACGAGGAAGTGGTGTTCCTGGATCTTCCGACGCGCCTGGCGCGCATCCTGCTGCAGCTCGCCGACCAGCACGAGGCCGGCGCCGGGGACCCGAAGCTCAAGATCACGCAACGCGAGATCAGCCAGATGCTGGGATCGACGCGGGAAAGCGTCAACAAGCAGCTGCGGACCTGGTCCAAGCGCGGCCTGATCGCGCTCGAACGCGGCGGCATCGTCGTGTATCGGCTGGCGGCGCTCGCCGCCATCGCCGGCGGCGTGGGCAAGCGGGACACGTAGTCCTACGCGAATAGTGAATGGCGAATAGCGAATAGCGCGAACCGATTCGGGGGTTCTCTATTCGCTACTATTCGCTATTCGCTGCTCGCCTCCGGTACGGCCGATAGACCGGCGTCCACATCTTGTCCTGGATGCGCGCCTCGAGCGCGTCGCGGCTCGTCGCTTGCGCGAGCCCTTCCGCTTGCGCCGCCAGCGCGACCGCGACCGCGACGCGGTAGGACACGGCGCGCAGGTCATCGACCGGCGGCAGCAGGTTGGCGCCGGCATCGTGCCGCGCCGGCGAGGCGTCGGCGAGCGCGCGGGCCGCCGCCATCAGCATGCCGTCGCTCACGCGCCGCGCCTGGGCGGCGATCGCGCCCAGCCCGAGGCCGGGAAATACGTAGGCGTTGTTGGTCTGGTCCACGGGCTGCGGGCGGCCCTTGCGCAGCACCGGCGGAAACGGGCTGCCGGTGCCGATCACCGCCCGCCCGTCGGTCCAGGCGATGAGATCGACGGGCGTCGCTTCGCTGCGCGAGGTCGGGTTGGAGAGCGGGAAGATCACCGGCCGCTCGGTGAGCTGCGCCATCGTGCGCACCACCTCCTGGGTGAATGCGCCGGGCTGGCCGGACACCCCGATCAGCACGGTCGGCTTCGCGTTGCGCACGACGTCGAGAAGATCGATCCGATCGGGCTGCTGCAGCCGCCAATCCGCCACCGCCGATCGCGCCTGCACGAAGCGCTCCTGGAACGGCAGGATGCCGCGCATTCCTTCGACCAGCAGGCCTTCGCGGTCGACCAGGAAGAAGCGTTTCCGCGCCTCGGACTCCGGCAGTCCGGCGGCGACCATGGCGCGAAGCAGGAGCGAGCTGATCCCCGAGCCGGCGGAGCCGGCGCCGAGCACCGCGATGCGGTGGTCCTTGAATGGAACGCCGGTGACATTGACGGCCGCCAACAGGGCTCCGGTCGCGACCGCGGCGGTGCCCTGGATGTCGTCGTTGAAGGTGCACAATCGGTCGCGATAGCGCTCGAGCAGCCGGGTGGCGTTGTCGCGGGCGAAATCCTCCCATTGCAACAGGACATGCGGCCAGCGCGCGATGACCGCCGACACGAAGGCTTCCACGAACTCGTCGTAGGCAGCGCCGCGAACGCGCGCGTGATGCCATCCGATATAGAGCGGGTCCGCCAGGCAGCCGGGATTGTCGGTCCCGACATCGAGCATGATGGGCAGCGTGCTTGCCGGATGCAGGCCGCCGCAGCCGGTATAGAGCGCAAGCTTGCCGATCGGAATTCCCATGCCGCCGGCGCCCTGGTCGCCGAGGCCGAGAATACGCTCGCCGTCGGTGACGACGATCGTCTCGACATTATCGAAATGCGGGTTGGCCAGGATGCTGCCGATGCGCTCGCGATGGGGGATGCTCAGGAACAGGCCGCGCGGCTTGCGGAAGACGTGGCTGAAGCGCTGGCAGCCGAGCCCGACGGCCGGGGTGTACACGACGGGAAGCGTTTCGCTCAGATTGCGCACCAGCAGGGCATAGAACAGGACCTCGTTGCTGTCCTGCAGCCCGCGCAGAAACACGTAGCGCGCGAGATCGGTCGGCAACTGGCGCAGCGCCTGCAGCCGGCGGCCGACCTGCTCGTCGAGGCTGGCGACGTTCGGCGGCAGCAGGCCGTGCAGCCCGAAAATCTCCCGCTCCTGCTCGCTGAACGCGGTTCCCTTGTTGAGCAGTGGATCGTTGAGCAGCTCGTAACCCTGCAGTTCGGTCTCGATGACGGGTCGGTCCGGCGATCCGGCTTCCGCTGCGACGCTCATGCGCGCTCACCTCAACGTCCGAAGACGGGTCGGTGCCAGAGCGCCGACGCCGCCACCCAGAGACCGGCCGGACAATGGAAGACCGATTTTTGAGCGATTGCCAATATGCGTGCTCGGCCGCATGTCGCCGAGCTCGCCCCGGCCGTCACCGCCCGCGGCGTCGCACGGGCGGTGTCGGATTGACGAAAAGCGCCGCTACTGGGTGCCGACGGCACCCGCGGCCTTGAGGATCGGGGTCCAGCGCGCCACCTCTTTCCTGACCAGCTCGGCGAGGGCCTCGGGCGAGCGCTCGTTGCCTTCCGGAAGGACGCTGCCGAGATCGAGCAGCCGCTTGCGGGTGGCCGGGTCGTCGAGCGCCTTCACCAGCGTCTGGTTGAGCTTGGTGACGATGTCTTTCGGGGTGTTTTTCGGCGCGAACAGCGCGTTCCAGGCGCTCACCTCGTACTCCGGAAGCCCGGCTTCCTTGGTGGTCGGGACGTCCGGCAGCGCCGGAGAACGCTCGGCGGTCGCGATCGCATAAGCCTTGATGGCACCGCCTTTCACCTGCTCGACCAGGTTGACGATCTGGTCGCACATATAGTCGACCTGCCCGCCGACCAGGTCGTTGAGCGCCGGTCCGGTGCCGCGATAGGCCACGACGCGGTGGTGCTTGGCGCCGAGCTGCGAGGTCAGCAGCGTGCAGGTGGTGAACGACACCGAGCCGACACCGGCATGCGCCTGGCTGAGCCGGGTGCTGGTATCTTTCGCCTTGGCGATGAACTCCTTGAGGTCCTTGGCCGGGAAATCCTTGCGCGCCACGATCAGGATCGGCGTGCCCGCCACCATCCCGATCGGCTCGAAGCCTTTGACCGGGTCATATCTGAGATTGGGATAGAGGGCGGGCGCCGCGCCGTGCGTGCCCATATGGCCCATCATGATGGTATAGCCGTCGGGCTTGGCCTGGGCGCCGCGGGCTATGCCGGTGGTACCGCCGGCGCCGGCGATGTTCTCGACGATGAACTGCTGGCCCAGCGTCTTCGAGAAATACTCGCCGACGATGCGGGCGATGATGTCGGTCGGTCCGCCGGCGGCAAACGGCACGATGATGGTAACCGGACGGGTCGGGTAGTTCTGCGCCAAGGCGGACGGCGCCGCCAGCACCAGCGCCGCCCAGGCGGCGACAACAAGGCGTTTCATCGATCTCTCCCAAGTCACTGTTTTCTCGTTTCATCATGCAGCAGCCGGTGGGCGGCCACCGGGTCAACGACCAAGACCTAGCTGCGGTTGCACGACCGGGCCTTGATTCAGGTCAATAAAACCAACGCCGGAAGCCGCGGCCTATTCCTGGAACGCCTCCTCGCGGCCCTTCCGCACCGCCGGCAGCACCGCGATCACGATCACGACCAATGCCAGTAGGAGCAGAACGGCGGAGACCGGCCGCTCGATGAAGGTCATGAAGCTCCCTTCAGAAAGGGCGAGCGCCTGGCGGAGCTTCTCCTCCATCAGCCGTCCCAGCACGAAGCCGAGCAGCATAGGGGCGGGCTCGAGCCCAAGCTTGATCAGCACATATCCGACGAAGCCGAAGAAGGCGGTGAAATACACATCCGCGGGATTGTTGTTGATCGAGTAGATGCCGATGCTGCAGAACAGCACGATGATTGTGAACATCAGCCGGTAAGGCACCTTGAGCAGGCGCACCCACAGTCCGATCAGCGGCAGGTTGATGATCAGCAGCATCACGTTGCCGATCCACATCGAGGCGATCATGCCCCAGAACAGATCCGGGCTCTTGGTCATGACCAGCGGACCCGGGATGATGCCGTGGATGGTCATGGCGCCGACCATCAGCGCCATCACCGCGTTGGGCGGGATGCCGAGCGTCAGCAGCGGAATGAATGCGGTCTGAGCGCCGGCGTTGTTGGCGGCCTCGGGTCCGGCCACGCCCTCGATGGCGCCCTTGCCGAAGCGCGAGGGATCCTTGGCCAGCTTCTTCTCCAGCGTGTAGGAAGCGAACGGCGCCAGCACCGCCCCGTTGCCCGGCAGGATTCCAAGCACCGCTCCGAGTCCCGTGGCCC
>JBEVIH010000115.1:0-28291 GCA_040510815.1 Xanthobacteraceae bacterium
CTGCTGCGCGAAGGCCTCGATATCCCCGAGTGCGCCTTCGTCGGCATTCTCGACGCCGACAAGGAAGGTTTTTTGCGCTCCGAGACGTCGCTGATCCAGACCATCGGGCGCGCGGCGCGCAACGTCGACGGCAAGGTGATCCTATACGCCGATCAGGTCACCGGCTCGATGGAGCGCGCGATCGCCGAGACCAACCGGCGGCGCGAGAAGCAGACGGCGTTCAACACCGAGAACGGCATCACGCCCGAGAGCGTGCGCAAGGGCATCGCCGATATCCTGGAGTCGGTGTACGAGCGTGACCACGTGCTGATCTCGACCGGTTTCGGCGATCCGGGCGAGTTCGAGGAGGCCGCCACCATCGGGCACAATTTCGAGGCGGTGATCGCCGACCTGGAAACGCGCATGCGCGAGGCCGCCGCCGACCTGAACTTCGAGGAGGCGGCGCGGCTGCGCGACGAGCTCAAGCGGCTGCGCGCCACCGAGCTGGCGGTGATCGACGACCCGACCGCCAAGGCGGTGGCGATCTCGCGCGTCGGCGGGCGCGGCGGCCAGCCCATGGGCGCGCGCAGCAGGGTGCACAAGCCCGCGCTCGACGAGATGGGGATCGCGCTCCACCATGAGAGCATTCCCCACCGCCCGGGCGCCAAAGACCGCGAGCGGCCCCGCAAGCCCACGCTCGACGAGATGGGCCCCGGACCGGAGTCCAAGCCCTACCGCTCCGGCCCGCGCTCGACCTCCGGCCGCGCCGGCATGCGCGGCGGCTGGAAGCCAAGGGGGCGGTAGCGGAAAGCGCCATGCCACGCGTCGTCGGCATCGATCACCTCGTGCTCAGCGTCGGCGACTTCGCGCGCTCGAAGGACTTCTACGGCAAGCTGCTCGGCTTCCTCGGCTTCAAGCTCAAGCACGACTATTCCGACATGGCCGGCTGGAGCAACGGCAAGACGCTGTTCTGGATCGCGGAGGCCGACGCGCGCGGCAAGAAGCGCAAGCACCGCAAGGGCGACATCGGCTTCCACCACTACGCGTTCGAGCTGTCGAGCCGCAAGGACGTGGACGCGCTCGGCGCCTTTCTCGAAAAGAACGGCATGAAGGTCGTCGACCCGCCCGGCGAGTACTACGACGGCTCCTATTATGCGGTGTACTTCAACGACCCGGACGGCATGAAGCTCGAGGGCATGGTGTACAAGCCACGCCCGAAGCAGCGGCGGGCGCGGAAGAAAAGCAAACGGTGAGCAAAGCGAGCGGCCTGCGCGGCGAGCGCCGCCGCGCAGGCCCGTTCGCGGAGCGCGCTACTGCTTACGCGGGTCGTCGGCCGGATTGACGTAGGTGATGCCGGCCGGTCCGAGCCCGTGGATCTGGATGACCGTCTCCTCCGGGAACCAGGCGTAGTGCGCCATTCCCTTCGGCGCCTTGGCGAAGCTGCCGGCCTTGAGCTGCGGGCCTTTGCTGTCGTCGAACTTGTCGCCCATCGCGATGTTGAAGGTGCCCGAGATCACGGTCACGTTCTCGTCCTGCGGATGCATGTGCGGCGGCACCTTGAAGCCGGCCGGCAGCTTGAGCCGCAGCACGTAGAGGCCTTCCTTGCTCGGATCGCCGCTCACGATCGCGATCTGCGCGCCGCGCGGCAGCGACGGCGGGCCGGCCGACCATTTGAGGCTGTCGGGCCGCGCGAGCACGTGGTCGTCGGCCGCGACCGCGGATATCGGCAATAGAACGGCCAGCACGGCGGCCGTCACCAGGATCTTGCTCATGATAGTTTCCTCTTATGGTGCTTGATCGCCCCGTTGCAGGGTCGCTCCCGCTGCATACAGCGTGCTTGCGGCACGATCATGACTCCCGAGCGCCATCCGTTCGCGCCCGAGGCGATTACCTCCAGGGGCTGACTGCGCCGGCGTCGCCGCGGCAATCGACGGCGGCGTTCAGCCACCTGCCGGCGCCACCGCGGCGTCCGGCTGGTTGCTGCGCTTGAGCGCGTCGGCGACGAAGCCCGAGGCCTTCATCTCCTCGACGAAGCCGCGCAGGTAGCGGGCCGCCGCGTCGCGCCCCTTGGGCGTGCCCATGGCCTGGCGGATCTCCATGAAGCGGCCGTCCATGATCCGCACGTTCGGATTGGTTTTGGCGTAGGCGACCATCGGCTGCTTCACGCCGGCCGCGACCTCGAGCTTGTCGGCGACGAAGAGATCGACCCCCGACTCGCCGCGCACCAGCTGGGCATGTTTGAGCGTGCGGGTGAGAAACAGGTCGTAGGCGGAGGCCTTGTTGACGGCGACGCGCACGCCCGCGCGGTCGACGTCGGCGACCGTCTTCAGCGCCGAGCCCACCGGCACCATGTAGACGCCTTCGATGATCACATAGGGCGCGGTGAAGTCGATCTCGGCGGCGCGCACCGGCTCGATCGCCAGGAACGCGATGTCCCAGGCCCCGGTCTTGAGCGCGTCGAACACCTTGCCGGCGGCGTCGAAGGTGACGAACTCGAGCGGCACCCCGGCGCGCTTGGCGAGCTCGCGCGCGAGATCGGCGGTGACGCCCTTGGGCTCGCCGCCCGCCGGGTCCTTCTGCGCCAGCACCGGGTTGCCGAGATTGATGGCGGCGCGCAGCTTGCCGGTGGGAGCGAGGTTCTTGACGACGTCGGGCGGGACGGTGCTCACGATGATGCCTCTCCGGGAAAGTCGCCGGTGCGCCGCGCGAAGGCCGCGAGCGAGCCGGCGATGAAGGATGATGGCGGCGCAAACGGTGTTAAGCGTGCTCGCGCCGCGGGGACTTGGTGGTATCGGGAAATTCGCGCTCGGACAACCGGGCTAACGCGGTCGAGCGGCGGCGGTCAGTTGGTCGCCGGCGGCGCCACCGCGGCGTCCGGCTGGTTGCTGCGCTTGAGCGCGTCGGCGACGAAGCCCGACGCCTTCATGTCCTCCACGAAGCCGCGCACATAGCGCGCGGCGGTCTCGCGGCCCTTCGGCACGCCCATGGCTTGACGGATCTCCATGAAGCGGCCGTCCATCACCCGCACGTTCGGATTGGTCTTGGCGTAGGCGACCAGCGGCTGCTTCACGCCGGCCGCGGCTTCGAGCTTGTCGGCGAGAAACAGGTCGATCATCGCTCGGCCGCCGCCGGTCGACGCGCGCACGATGGTGGCGTTCTTGATGGTGCGGGTCAGATACAGGTCGTAGGCGGAGTTGAGGCCGACCGCGATGCGCACGCCCGCGCGGTCGACGTCGGCGATCGCCTTCAGCGGCGAATCCGTCGGCACCATGTAGGTGCCCTCGATCAGCACGTAGGGCGCGGTGAACTCGATCTCGGCGGCGCGCACCGGCTCGATCGCGATGAAGGCGATGTCGATTCCGCCCGCCTTGATCGCCTCGAACACCTTGCCGGCGGCCTCGAAGGTGATCAGCTCGACCGGCACGCCGGCGCGCTTGCCGAGCTCGCGCGCGAGGTCGACGGTGACGCCCTTCGGCTCGCCGCTGGCCGCGTCCTTCTGCGCCAGCACCGAGTTGCCGAGATTGATGGCGGCGCGCAGCTTGCCGGTGGGGGCGAGGTCTTTCACGACCTCGGGCGGCGGGGCGCCGGCCGTGCCGCCGGTCTGGGCGGAGGCCGCGAAGGTGCCGGCCAGCAAGATGATGGCGGCGCAAACGGTCTTGTACATTTTTATTTCCTCCCGTTCGGGTCTTGTCGTGTTGGAAAATGGGAGTGGACCAGGTTCGCACAGTCCCCTCCGGTAGCGCTGATCTACTCTACCTCATTTTGTGCCACCAAAGAGGGATCGGCTCCTCCCCACCAGCTTCGCCCACCACCCCAACCCCGCCTCCCGATCCGTCACGAACCCCAGCGGCTCGGCGCGGCTGTCGTCGAACGCCGCCGCGGTGAGCGGGCCGCCGATCACCGCGCCGGTGTCGAGGTTGAGCCGGTGGCGGCGCAGCTCGGGCTGGCCGCTGCGCAGCGGGGTGTGGCCGTGCACGACGAAGCGGCCGCAATCGATGCGGTCGCTGTCGGTCAGGAACGGCTCGCGCATCCACATCATGATGTCGGGAGATTGCTGGTCGAGCGGCACGGTGAGGTCGACGCCGGCGTGCACGTAGAAGCGCAGTCCGTCGTCGTGCGAGAGCGGCAGGGCACGCAGCCAGGACAGGTGCGGCTCGGAAATCCAGCCGCCGCTGCGCCAATAGCTGCGCTGCGTGGCGGCGGCGCTGTTCGCCAGCCACGCCGGCATCGCGCTCGGGCTGTCGTGCGCGGCGATCGCCAGCTGCTCGTGGTTGCCCTTGAGGCAGACCACGGCGTCCGGCCGCGCCCGCTGCCGGCGGATCAGGAACTCTACCACGCCGCGGCTGTGCGGCCCGCGATCGAGGTAGTCGCCGAGGAAGACCCAGCGCGCCGGCCGGTCGCCGGCATAGACCAGGCAGGCCCTGACCACGCGCCGCAGCTTGCGCAGGCAGCCGTGGATGTCGCCGATCGCGAAGGTGATGGGTGACATGGCGGCGGGCCGGCGGTCGGGCGGGGGTTCGGCGCATCCATAGCGCAAACGACGGCGCCCCGCACGGACGCAGCAGGCGGGCGCGGCGCGGCCGGCGTTTTGGCGGAACAAAGCCAATGGGTGAAAATCCAACGATTACAATGCCGGATTATGAACGCGGATGGCATGGCCTGGGCCCGGCCATGCGATACCGCGATCGAGCCCTTCGTGACGGCAGCGGGACGGCCAACGGCCGGGGCCCTCGCCGCGTTTTGGCGGAACGAACCCAAAAAAGCCCAATGATTCCCGCCGGCAAGACTCGCGTAGAGCTTCAAACCCGACGTCATTGGTGTAACCTGCGCGGCCAGGCGCTTTCCATGACATCCGGGAGCGCCGACGGAAAACGCGCCAACCCCGCGCAGGAGGAACGCCATGGCGAAGGGTCAAATGCGAAGCAACAAGGAAAAGAAGAAGCCGAAGGCCGAGCACAACAAAAAAAAGAAGGGCGGCGCCCCTCCCCCGGCTTCGCCGTTCAGCCCGGGGCAGGGCCAGGCCCAGCCCGGCTACAACCCATATGGGAAGAAGGGATAGCGGCGGGCACGCGCCCACGCAGGCAAGCGAAGGCGACAAGCCCAACGCAAGTCGGTCATGGCCGGCGTGCGCGCTTTGGGAGCCGATCTCGGGTTTGCGAGGTCGAACGGCGCTTGCATCACCACGATTTTATGACCGGGAGTCGGGTAGTAGACTATCCTGCCTGAGCCGCCGGCTCGGCGGCGCGCCGAACGGGTGATTGTCCGGCGCACCGAACGGGACGCGGCGCCATCGGGAGGGAGAACCCATGACACTTCGCACTCACGTCACACTCGCAGTCATCGCCGGCAGCGCCGCAGCGCTCGCGATCGCCATCGAGGCGCGCGCCGGCGGCGACAAGATCGCGTTTCCGGAGAACTACGCCCAGGGCGTCCTCTACGCGACCATCGACCGCGCCGACAACAAGCAATACCGCGAGCTCTATGGGCCGGCGGCGGCGCTCGAGGCCGCCAAGAAGGGCGAGCCGCTGCCGAGCGGCACGGTGCTCACGCTGGTGCAGTACGCCGCCAAGCTCGACGCCCAGGGCAACCCCGAGAAGGACGCCAACGGGCGCTTCATCAAGACCAACATCATCGCCTACACGGTGATGGAGAAGCGCGCCGGCTGGGGCACCGAGTATCCCGAGAACGTGCGCAACGGCGAGTGGGAGTACCAGGCGTTCAAGGCCGACAAGACGCCCAATACCGCCGCCAACCTCACCGCCTGCTTCAACTGCCACAAGCCGTACGACAAGCAGGACTTCGTGTTCTCCTACGACAAGCTCAAGGCCGCCGCGAAGTAGCGAGCGGAGTCCGCAGGACCGCGGACCGAGCACCAGGAGGCCGCTGAACGCCCGATCAGGGCCAGCGGCCTTCGTCATCTGTTCGTCATCCGTACTCCGGTAAGGCGGGTGGCTAAAGGCCTGTCGCAGCTGCGAAAATGGCCGATAATCCGCCGTTATCCGTTGGGGAAAACTTCCCCCCACCAGTTCCCCTTGGCCGCGAAGTGGTCACATTCCCGTGTCGCAATCGGCGCAGTGGAGACTGCGCGCGGCGTGCGCGCAAACGGGGGTATTCGACATGACCGTCATCAAGTCGCGCGAGCCGGCAACAGCAGACGCCGAGCAGGCTCCCGCCTCGGAAGTGGAAGGGGAAATCCGCGAGTTCGTGCGCCGGGACATCACCAGCCTGCGGCGGAATCCGGAGACCGACAGCGACCTCGTCGCCAACAACATCAGCTCGCTGCTGCAGCGGGTGGCGGGGACGTCGGTGCAGGAGATCGACCGGCTGATCGCCGAGCTGCAGAGCCTGCGCGAGATGCTGAGCGTCGAAGGCGCCCGCGTGCAGCGCGAGATCGTCCAGTACGCGACCTTGAGCCAGTCGGCGATGCAGTCGACCAAGATCATCGCCGAGAGCCTGTCGCACTGGAAGAAGGTGCCGGACGCTCCCAGCATCCGCGGCGGCTGAGCGGCACAAGCACAGACGACGGAACACGGACGACAGACGACGGATCGTTCCGTCGTCTGTTGTCGCTTGCGCGTCACTGCAGCATGAGCTTGTAGCGCGGGATCTCCGACACCACCACGCGGGTGGCCGGGCTGACCAGCAGGATGCGGTCGTCGAGCTTCACGAACTTGTAGCCCTCGACCAGCGGCACCTCCTGCGCCGTGCCGGCCGGCAGGTCCTGCAGCGCCACGAACGCCGGCAGCGCGCCGAGCAGCGCGGGCGCCGGCACGTCGGCGGTGGGCGCATTCGGCATCCGGATCACCCGGGCATGGATGCGGGCGCGCTCCTCGTCGGTGAGCGGCAGCGGCTGCGTCATCCGCCGGGCGCCGGTCGGGCCCAAGCTGCCGGTGGTCTCGTCGGCCGCGACGTCGGGCGTTTGGCTCGCCGCGTGCCGACCGGTCTGCGCCGCCAGCGCGAGCCCGGCGCAGCCCAGCGCCACAAGCACGATCGCGCAGCGTCGCATCGAGGACCGCATGACACTCTCCCCCTGAGGCTCCCGCCTCAAAGGCTATGGGCCGGTCCCTCCCGCTCTGTTAACGCATGACCTCGCCTGTGCGTTTCACGCTCGGGTGTTGCGCAAAGGCCTCAGGCCGCAGCCGCGCCAATTTTGTGAAACTCAGACTCTTCAACGCGTTGGTTGCGGCGCCGCAATTAACCCTAACGAAATCGGGTAGACGCGCTGTTGCGCACGGGCGGAGCGCGTGGCGCCGTCGCTGCCGAAGCGCCCGCCTCATGGCAGCAACGCGCCGGCCGTCTTTCAGCCAACAAAATACCAACGCCGTCGTGTTGGATCGGCGGTGACCGAGTCGAATGCGGCTTCCCGGAACGACGACATGCGGCCCGCCATAACGCTGCGCTCCCGCGCGCTGTCCGCGCTGCTGCTCGCGCTCATCTGCGCGAGCGCCGCGCGCGCCGAGCCGACCGATGCGACGGCCGAGGAGCCGCAGCAGCAGATGGATGACGAATCGGTGCCGCAGCTCGGCGACGAGCCGCTTGACCTGTCGACGCCCGCCGTGGAGCCGCGCGGCGGCAAGGCGACGGTCCCGTTCGCCAGGCCGGGCCCGAGCACCGGCTGGGACGCCAAGGTGGGCGTCGACTATCGCAAGCCGTCGATTCCGGCGGCCGAGTTCCAGCCCGGCGAGCTCATCGCCGGCGCCATCCCGGACCAATCGACCGGCGTCGCCTGGGCGAACGTGACCGCGCCCGGCCTCGATTCGCCGCTCGGCTGGGACAAGACCGCGATCGAGACCCGGCTCGATCCAGCACAGGAGCAGGGCAAGCTCGGCGCCACCTTGAGCCGGTCGGTCCCGCTCGGCGAGCGCGTCGCGGTCACCCTGCAGAACGGCTATTCGGTCACGCGCACGCATCCGGACGCCGCGGCGTCGGCAGCACAGGGCTGGGCGACCAATCAGGCGCTGCGGCTCAACGTCCTGCCGACCGACACCAGCCTCTCGCTCGGCGCGGCGATCTCGAGCACGGACGACAAATGGCTGCGCACGTTGAGCGCCGAGCAGAAGCTGTTCGGCGGTCCGCTCAGCGTCACCGGCTCGGTCAGCGAGACCGCGACCGGCGACACCTCGAAGAGCCTAAGGGCCGGCTTCAAGCGGACGTGGTAGAGGCTTCAAGCGGACGCGGGAGATAGGTGACTTCTTCTTCGGCGAATTCGACGCCGACCTGCTTCTCCTTGTGCCAGACCAGCCGGCAGGCACGGATCGAGCGATCCGCCTCGAAGAACACGTCGAACTGCTCCGGGATACCCAGCGCGCTCGCGACGTTGAGGCAGGCGCCGGACGGCGACAGATTGCGAACGGTGCAGTCGATCACCGAGTGATGGTGATTCAACAGGATGCGCGCGGATTTCAGCGTGCGCGTGCGCTGGTATCGTCGGCGTTCCATGGGACGCCTCCAAATCAGGGCCCCTCGGCGGCGACGATCTTCCGCTCGCATTGAGTTGCGGTTAATTCGATCAGGACAATTTTACGAACTCGCGGCTTTTTGAATCGAATTGGGTTAAAGCGACAATCGATGGCGGACGTCCGAAGGGTGACGGGGGGCCGCCACCCTCCTCGGCTTGCGGTATTTCGGGGCGTCACTGCTGCGGCGAATGCCGCCCGCCAGTGGTCTCCAGGCCCTTGGCGTCGGGCAGCACGCCGACGACGATGCGGGTCGGCGGCGACACCAGCAGCACCCGGTTGTCGCTCACCGCGAATTGATAACCCTTGGTCTGCGGCACCTGCGCGACGACCGCATCGGGCATCGCCTGCAGCTCCATCGTCGGCGGCAGCTCGGTGCCGACGTCGGCATTGAACGCCGAGCGGACCGGATGGTCCTTGAGCGCCTGGTAGATCGCGCGCCGCTGCTCGTCGGTGAGGTTCTTGAACGTATAGGCGACGGTGATGAGCTTGTCGTCGGCAGCGTTCTTCTCCGACAGCGTCGAAGGCACCGTGTCGCTGCCGGGCATCGCGCCGGGCACCGGCTGGACGCTGTTGCTGCCGTCGGCCGGCTGCGCGGCCGCCTGCGGCGGCGTCGCATTGGGGCCGGGCAGCGGACCGCGCGGCGCGGTGTCGCTTGGCTTGCCGATGTTCTGCCCCGCGGCATTGCCAGGCGGCGTATCCTGCGCCGAGGCCGCGACGGCACCAAACAGCGTCGCGATGATCGCGGCGCTGCACAAAAGATTGCTCCGCATGGCTGGCTCCTCCTGATGTCGCGCGCCGTTCGACGCGCGCGACATCAACGCGGGCGGCACGCCGGAGTTCCGGCGCGCCGAGGCGACCGCGAGCCCGGCCGGCGCAATCCGGCCGGATCAGCGCCCGCTATTCGGTCAGGTCGGCCACCACGATCCCGGTCGCCGGATCGACCAGCAGCAGCCGGTTGTTGATGACCATGTAGCGATAGGAGCGCACCGCGGGCACGGTCCGCACCAGCGGCGCCGGCATCGGCGCCAGCGCGTAGGCATCGGTCACCCGCGAGCCGACCGTGTAGTCGACCGTGGTAGGCTCGGTCACCACCCGTTCGCGCGCCACCGCCGGCGGCGCAATCGTTTCGGTCACGATCCGCTCGCGCACGATCGGCCCCTTGCCGCGGCCCTGCGGAATGATGGTGCGATAGATGGTCGTGCGCTGGATCGGCGTCAAAGCGAGCGCCGCCCCGCTGCCGACGACCACGCGGGCATCCGGCTCGTAGACCCGCGCCCGGGCATCCACGCCGTAGTACGGCTCCCAGTAGCGGGCGCGCGGCTCATAGTAGTAGCGAGCGCCGGGATCGGGCTCGTAGTAGCGCGGGCGGGTGTCCGGCTCGTAAACCCAGGTCTGGGCGCTCGCCGGCACCGCCGTCGCGGCAAACACCAGCGCGAGGCAGGCGTGGCGGAAAGGCGACGTCATGGGGGGCCTCCTTGCCTTGATTTGCTTGAAGCGCTGGATAACGCCGCACGGGAGGCCGGTGTTCCTTCGGCGCCGTTTACCGTCTGCGCCCCACCATGCTCAATTTTGACTGCCCCACCCTGTCCTCGGGCCCCTCCCCTGTGACTCGAAGTCCACACCCCGGCCGATTTCCACCGCCGCCGGCGGGGAAATTGGACGTTTTTAATGTGCCGTTGCCCCCCGATCCGGTTAGATTCCGCTGCCGGAGAGGGAAAACCAATGATTCTTGCACCGCTTACGGCGGCGGCCCTGGCGATCAGCGTGGCAACCGCCCCGATGATCGATCCGCAGGCTGCGGTACCGATGTCCGCGCAGCAGAAGAGCGCGGCGGTGCAGCCGCTGCTGCGCTCCACGACCGAATGCATCGCCCGCACGGTCGCGGCCGACCCGCGCTTCCGCCAGCCGGGCAGCGACCTGGGCGACCTGATCGTCGATTCGATGTCGACCTGCATGCCGCACGTGCGCGCGATGATCGCCGCCTATGACCGCTATTTCGGCGAGGGCGCGGGCGAGGCCTTCTTCATGGGCCCCTATCTCGACGTCCTGCCGACGGCGGTGAGCCGGTGGGCGCGGGACGCGCAGTAAGTCGATTACCGCAGCACGTCGATGATGCGCATCGTGGTCGGGTCGACCAGCACCACCTGATTTTGCACGACGGTGTATTTGACCGCCTTGGCCTCGGGCACTTCCGCCAACGCGTTGTCGGGCAAGAGATAGAGCTCGATCGACGGCGGCACCATCTCGCCGACCGCGACCGAAAAGCCGGTGGTCGAGGGGCGGACGCTGGCGCTCTTCTCGCGGACCGCATTGAGGATCGCGGTCTTCTGCGCGGGAGTGAGCTGCAATTGCGCCGGGTTGGCCGGATTGACGGCGCCGACGGGCGGTTGCAGCCCATCGGGCGCGCGGGTCTGCGCGGCGGCGGGGCCGACGGCGAGGGCGAGCGCAAGCGCCAGCGCGCCAAAACGAAGATAGGGCCTCATCTGGTCCTCCCTCTCCAAGTCTGACGGGAACCAGAGTCAACGTGCGACCCGGCGCGGGCGTTCCCTCAAAGTTCGGGCGGCAAGAAACAACAAAAAATGGCTCCGCAGGGCCATTTTCGTGGCGGTGCGGCAGTTGACGGTCACGGTAACCGCGTCCGTGGGCGGCAAGCGACCCCGTTGCTGGGTCGCTTCGGAGACGGGCTTCGCGATCGCCGGCTCAAACGGCGCGCCGCGCCAGCACCGGCCTGAGCACCAGGGAGAGCGGAAGGGTGAGCAGCACGACGGCGGCAACGACGAGGAGGGTGGTCGGTACGCCGACCGCGTCGCCGATCACACCGTAGATCGCCGGCGCCAGCGCGCCGGCGCCGATCGTGCCGGTGTAGAAGACGCTGAACGCGCGCGACCTGCGCTCGGCGGCGACCAGATCGGGCACCGAGCCGTACAGCACCGACGAGGTGCCGTTGAGCGCGACCCCGATGATCGGCAACAGGACGAGCCCGGCCTCCAGCGACAGCGGCAGCAGCGCCACGATCAACGCGGCGGTGAGGCCCTCGGTCAGCCATACCGTCGCGATGGCGCCGATGCGCGCTCCGATGAAGGCGCAGACCAGCTTGCCGGCGGCGCCGCCGGCGAACACCAGCGTCAGCGCCAGCCCGATGGTCGGCAGGCTCGCGCCCTTGGCGGTGAGCACGAACGGCAGGAACAGCAGGAACCCCATGCGGGTCGCGCTGTCGAGCATGCCGATCGAGAGCAGCACCGGGAACGCGAAGCGGTACCGGGCGCTGGTCGCGCTCGCCGCCGGCCGGCTCTCGGCCGACGCCGGTGCAATCTCCGCGCCGTAACGCGGCGTCAGCAAGAAGATCGCCACCGCCGCCGCCAGCCCGAGCGCGCCGAGCAGCGCCAGCGCCGGCCGCCACGCCATCACCACCAGCAGCAGCGAGGCGGCGGCCGGCAGCGTCATCTTGCCGATGTCGCCGACGAAATTATAGGTGCCGAGCGCCTTCATCGAGCGCGGGCCGGCGAACGCCCGCGCCATCAGGCTGGAGGCGAGCGGATGCTGGGTGCTGGCGCCGAGCCCGCCCACGAACAGCGCCACCATCAGCAGGGTGAAGCCCGCGCTGGCGCCGGCCAGGCAATAGCCGGCCCCGGTGAGCGCGGTGCCGAGCGCCAGCACCGCCGCGGCCCCCAGCCGCTCGGCGAGCAGCGCGGCGGGGATCTGGAAACCGGCCATGGTGCCGGAGAACAGCCCGCGCAGCAGTCCGAGCTCCGCGTAGCCGAGCCCGAACTCCTTCTGCCAGATCGGCAGCATGACGTAGATGAGATCGGTGTAACCGTCGTGCAGCGCATGCGCGCCGCAGGCGACGCCGGCGGCGCGGCGCTCGTCGCGCTTGACTGCCAGGTCGGCGGCCGCCTGATCGACCAGCTTGTCGCTGGCGACGCTCACGGCGCGCCTGCCTTGGACTCGCGCGCGACGAAGGCGCTGCTGATGAAGGAGATGACCGGCTCGCCGCGCTGGTTGACGCCGGTATTGCGCCACGACACCACCCCCCATCCCGGGCGGCTCGCAAGCGGCCGCATCTCGATCACCTCGGTCGAATAGGCGACGGTGTCGCCGACATAGACCGGCTTGAGCCATTGCAGGTCGCGGAAGCCAGGCGAGACGCCGAGCGCGGCAACCGGCTCGCCGCGCGCGCGCCGATCCTCGTCCTCGCGTCGGCGGCACTCGATCAACAGCCGCATCCAGACACAGGCGGTGTGCCAGCCGGAGGCGCAGAGCTGGCGGAAGTGCGAACGCTCGGCCGCGGCCTCGTCGAGGTGGAAGGGCTGCGGGTCGAAGCGCGTGGCAAACGACTTGATCGCCGCGGCCGTGAAGGTGTGGCGTCCAACCTCGACTATGTCGCCGACGCGGATGTCGTCAAAGAACTTCATGAGCCGGTCGTCCCCTGCCCGGCCGCTTGCGCGGCGCGCCGACCGAACATCGGGCTCACCACCAGCGTCATCAGCGCCGTGTCGGCGGCGTCGATCAGCTCGAACCGGAACTTGACGAAGCCCATGTCCGGCCGGCTGCGCGACGCTCGTGTCTCGAGCACGGTGGCGCGCGCTTTGATCCGCTGGCCGGGCCGGATCGGCGCCAGCCAGCGCACCTCCTCGACGCCGGGCGCGCCCATGAAGGCGGCCTCACCGATGAAGCCGTCGGAAATCATCCGCATCAGGATACAGCAACTGTGCCAGCCGGAGGCCGCGAGTCCGCCGAGCATGGTCGCGCTGGCGGCCTCTTCGTCGAGATGCATGGGCTGCGGATCGAACTCGGCGGCGAAGGCGATGATCTCCTCGCGGCCGACCAGCCGCGAGCCGTATTCGTCGACTTGGCCGGGCGCGAAATCTTCCCAATAGCGGCGGGGCACGGCGATCCTGCGGAATTTGCGACCGACGTTCCCTAGACGCGGCGTCCGGCGCGGTCAACCTGGGCAGGCGGTCGTTGCGCGCCGACAATCGAACCGCCGCGCACGTCGCCGGAGCGCAAGAACCCGCGAAGCCGAAGCCTCGATTGACCGGCGCAGGCGGCCGGTGCACTGTCCCGTCCGCTGCGGCGGAAGAGGAGCGGGCAACCGCAATCAGGTCTATTCAAACCGGGGACATCCGCATCGCGCCGGCGTCGAGAGGAGGACTCATGTTCGATCTTCGCGACCTGTTTCAGTGGGAACGTTTCATCACGCCTTCGATCATTAAGATCTTCTATTGGCTCGCGGTCGGCATCTCGGTCTTGGCCGGCCTGTCGGGAATGATCACCGGCCTTACGCTGATGGCCGTGCATCCGTTGGTCGGCATCTTCTATATCCTCGCCAGCCTGATCGGAGTGCTGATCGGCGTGATCTTCGCGCGCATCATCGCGGAGTTCGTGCTGATCATGTTCCGCATCAATGAGCATCTCGGCGCCATCCGCCAGCGCGGGCAGATGTAAGCCAGCAAATTCCGTTTCCGAACGCAGCGGCCGGCAGCGTGGGCAAAATCGCCTGCCGCATCGTCACATCGCGGGCAGAGCTTGCGATTTTGCCCATTCCTACAGCCGTTACGTCGCAAACCGGAAATGCATGACGTCGCCGTCGGCGACGGTGTAGGCCTTGCCCTCGAGGCGCATCTTGCCCGCCTGCTGCGCGCCGGTTTCGCCGCCAAAGGTCACGTAGTCGTCGTAGGCGATGGTCTCGGCGCGGATGAAGCCGCGCTCGAAATCGGTATGGATGACGGCCGCGGCCTGCGGCGCCTTGGTGCCGCGCGTGACCGTCCAGGCCGCCGCCTCCTTGGGGCCGGCGGTGAAATAGGTGATCAGATTGAGCAGCGCGTAGCCGGCGCGGATCAGCCGGTCGAGGCCCGGCTCCTTGAGCCCGATCGCGGCGAGATACTCCGCGCGCTCGTGCGCCGGCAGCACCGCGATCTCGGCTTCGATCTTGGCCGAGATGATGACGCACGCCGCGCCTTCCTCCTGCGCGCGTGCCTCGACCTTGCGGCTGTAATCGTTGCCGGTGGCGGCGGCCGCCTCATCGACGTTGCACACGTAGAGCACCGGCAGAGAGGTCAACAGGCCGAGCATGTGAAACGCCTTCTCCTCCTCCGGCTTGCGCTCGACCAGGCGCGCCGGCTTGCCGTCGCGCAGCAGCACCAGCGCGCGGTCGACCAGATCGAGCGCCTCCTTGGCCTCGGCGGCGTCCTTGTCGGTTCCCTTCGCCTTCTTGGCGAGGCCGTCAACGCGGCGCTCCAGGCTGTCGAGGTCGGCGAGCATCAGCTCGGTCTCGATCGTGTCGATGTCGGCCACCGGGTCGATGGCGCCGGACACGTGGGTCACGTTGGCGTCCTCGAAACAGCGCACCACGTGGGCGATGGCGTCGACCTCGCGGACGTGGGCGAGGAACTGGTTGCCGAGGCCTTCACCCCTGGAGGCGCCACTCACCAGGCCGGCGATGTCGACGAAGCTCAGCCGCGTCGGCTTGACCTTGGCCGACTTGGCGAGCTTGGCGAGCACGTCGAGCCGCGGATCGGGCACCAGCACCTCGCCGACATTGGGCTCGATGGTGCTGAACGGATAGCTCGATGCTTGCGCCGCCGCGGTCGCGGTCAGCGCGTTGAACACCGTCGACTTGCCGACATTGGACAGCCCGAGGATGCCGCAGGTGAAGCCCATGAAGTCTCTCTTGTTGACTGGCGGCCGTGGCGACGATCAGTCGTCCGAATCCGCCTCCTTCGAATCGAGGAAACCTTTTGCCTGCATGGCGAGGTGGATCTTGTTCTGGAAGGTGGCGTCCTGACCCTTGGCCAGGAACTCGGCGTTGTCGGCAATGATGCCGCACAAAGCCTCGACCCATGGCCGCTCGCTCTTGGCGAAGTCGGAGAGCACGTGCGGGTGCACCAGCTCCTTGACGCCGGGATGGCCGACGCCGATGCGCACGCGGCGGTAATCGTTGCCGATATGCGCCGAGATCGAGCGCAGCCCGTTGTGGCCGGCGACACCGCCGCCGGTCTTCACCCGTACCTTGCCGGGCGGCAGATCGATCTCGTCGTGAAACACCACGATCTCCGGCAAGCCGAGCTTGTAGAAATGCGCGGCCTCGGCCACCGCCTGGCCGGAATCGTTCATGTAGGTTCCCGGCAGCAGCAGCAGTATGCGCTCGCCGCCGAGCGGCCCCTCCACCGCCACGCCATGGAAGCGCCGCCGCCACGGCGTGATGCCGTGGCGCTTGGCGATCGCATCGACCACCATGAAACCGATGTTGTGGCGGTTGCCGGCGTAGCGGGAACCGGGATTGCCGAGCCCGACGAAGAGCCGCATGGAGGAATGTCCGTGCCGTCACGTCCGCAGAGGGCGGACATCCAGCAACTCCGATCACGAGATCAACGCACGGCACGCTTCTCGAACCGCCGGCGGTTACTGGATCGCCCGCATGCGCGGGCGATAACACGAGGGAGGCGACCTTACTTCTTCTCCGGTGCCGGAGCCGCGGCGGCGGCGCCGGGAGCAGGAGCGCCGGCGGCAGGTGCCGCGCCTGGGGCGGCGCCCGGCACCGCGCCGGGAGCGCCCTCGGCCGGCACGCCGGCCTCGGCGGCAGCGGCCGCAGCAGCGGCGGCGGCAGCGGCGGCTTCGGCGGCCGCTTTCATTTCTTCGGCGTAGCCCGACGGCGGCACGATGGTGACCAGCGTCGGATCGACCTTGCCGACCACCCGTATGTTGCCCGGCAAGGTGACGTCGCTCAGGTGCTTCGAATAGTTGATCTCGAGACCCGAAATGTCGACGTCGATCGATTCCGGGATGTCCTCGGGCGAGCACACCACCTCGACCGCGTGGGTGACGATGTTGACCGTGCCGCCGCGCTTCACGCCGGGCGCCTGGTCGGCGTTCATGACGTGGACCGGGATGCGCACGCGGATTTTCGCGCCGACGCCGAGCCGCATGAAATCCACGTGCACCGGCAGGTCCTTCACCGGATCGAGCTGGAAATCGCGCGGGATCACCCGATGCGTGGTGCCGTCGACGTCGAGCTCGTAGATGGTGGTGAGGAACCGGCCCGCATAGATGCGCTGCTTGAGCTCGGCGTGATCGACCGAGACCGTGATCGGGGGCTGGTTGTCGCCGTAGACCACGCCGGGGACGCGGCCGGCGCGACGCTCGGCACGGGCGGCCCCCTTGCCGGCCCGCGCGCGCGCCGTCGCCTTGAGCTGCTTGACGGTCGCCATGATGCGGTTCCTCTTGAAACGAAGCCGCCGCCACACAAGGCGGCGCGGCCCATAGCTACCGCGGCATGCCTCCAGGGGTGTCCGGGGTCGCGGTCCGGCGCGCTTATAACGGGCCGATTGCGGAAAAACAAGGATGCCGCACGGACCCGCGCGGCGCTGAAAAATGCCGTCCTCGCAAACGCTTATGAGGTGCCGCCGGAGCCTCGTCGGGCCTCCAGCGCGGCGATGCGCGCCTTCAAGGCCTCGTTCTCCTCGCGCGCCAATCGCGCCATCTCCTTGACCGCCTCGAACTCCTCGCGCTTGACCACGTCGAGGTCGCGCAACACGCGGTCGGCCTGGGCGCGGACCATGGTCTCGAACTCGCGCCGCACGCCCGAGGCGACGCCGGCGGCGTCGTTCATCAGCCGCGCGATCTCGTCGAAGAAGCGGTTGGTGGTCTGGGTCATCGCAAGCCTCGGGCCGGTCGGGTCTAGACGAACGCCTCAACAATGGTGATCGTGCGGAGCCGCCGCAAGACCCAACCGCTGGCCGGGCCAGGCTTGACTTCGCGGACACCCCCTGTCCGCATCGCCAGAACCAATCCGAATCGTCCGATGCCGCTTTACGTCATCCCGTTCCCGACCTTCGACCCGGTGCTGATCAGCGTCGGGCCGGTTGCCATCCGCTGGTATGCGCTTGCCTATATCGTCGGCATCCTGCTGGGCTGGCTCTACGCCCGCGCCATCATCCGTTCCGAGAAACTCTGGGGCGGGCCGGCGCCGCTGACGGTCGCCGATTACGACGACTTCATCCTGTGGGTGACGCTGGGCATCATCGTCGGCGGGCGGGCCGGCTACGTGCTGTTCTACAATCCGGGCTATTTCGCCGCCCATCCGTGGGAGGTCTTGCAGCTCTGGAAGGGCGGCATGTCGTTCCATGGCGGCTTTCTCGGCTGCGTGCTGGCGGTGGTCCTGTTCGCGCGCTACCGCGGCATCTCGTTCCTGTCGCTCGGCGACGTGACCTGCGCGGCCGCGCCGATCGGGATTTTTCTCGGCCGCGTCGCCAACTTCATCAACGGCGAGCTGTGGGGGCGGCCGACCGACGTGCCCTGGGCGATGGTATTTCCGAGCGGCGGCCCGCTGCCGCGCCACCCGAGCCAGCTCTACGAGGCGCTGCTGGAAGGGCTGGTGCTGCTCGCGGTGCTGGCGGCGTTGATGCGCGCCGGCGCGCTCAAGCGGCCGGGCTTCATCACCGGGGCGTTCGCGCTCGGCTACGGCGCCGCCCGCTTGATCTGCGAGCTATTCCGCGAGCCCGACGCGCAGCTCGGCTTCCTGTGGGGCGGGCTGACGATGGGAATGCTGCTGTCGCTGCCATTGATGCTGGCGGGCATCGCCTTTATGGCTTGGGCGATGCGACACGAGCTGGCACGACGCGCCTGATGCCCGACGACACACCCTCGCTCGAAGCGGAGATTCGCCGCCGCATCGAGACGGCCGGTCCGATGCCCGTCGCGCAATACATGTCGCTGTGCCTGAGCCACCCCAAGCAGGGCTATTACACGACCCGCGACCCGCTCGGCGCCGCCGGCGACTTCACCACGGCGCCCGAGATCAGCCAGATGTTCGGCGAACTGATCGGGCTGTGGGCGGCGGCGGCTTGGCGGGCGATGGGGTCGCCCGAGAACGTCCGCCTGGTCGAGCTCGGGCCCGGCCGCGGTACCATGATGCTCGACGCCCTGCGGGCCGCCAAGGTGATGCCGGACTTCCGCTCGGCGGTGGTCGTGCATTTCGTCGAGATCAACCCGGTGCTGGAACGGCTGCAGCGGCAGGCCTTCGACGCCGCCGACCTGCCGGTCTCGTGGCATGCCGCGCTGGGGGAGGTGCCGGACGGCCCGCTGATCGTGCTGGCCAACGAGTTCTTCGACGCGCTGCCGGTCCACCAGGCGGTGATGTGCGCCGACGGCTGGCACGAGCGCGTGGTCAAGATCGGCGAGGACGACAAGCTCAACTTCAGCATCCACCGGGACCCGATCCCGCTGTTCGACGAATTGCTGCCGCGCGGGCTGCGCGCGGCGAAGATCGGCGAGATCTTCGAATGGCGCGCGGACCAGATGGCGCTCGAGATCGGCCGGCGTGTGCGTGCCGGCGGCGTCGCGCTGATCATCGACTACGGCCATGCCGAGAGCGCCATCGGCGACACGCTGCAGGCGGTCGGCGGCCACGAATTCGCCGATCCGCTGGCGACGCCCGGGATGGTCGACCTCACCGCGCACGTGGACTTTCAGGCGCTGGCGCGGGCGGCCGAGGCGATGCGTGCGCGTGTGCACGGCCCGATCGAGCAGGGCGAGTTCCTGCGCCGGCTCGGCATCGAGGAGCGGGCGGCGGCGCTCAAGGGGGCGGCGCCACCCGACTATGCCGACGCGGTGCAGAGTGCGCTCGATCGCCTCACCAGCGCAGAACGCACCGGCATGGGACGGCTGATCAAGGCGATGGCGATATCCGATCCGCAGATCGACTCGCTGCCGGGACTCGAGACGTGAGCTTGTGACGCATGCTGCAAGCAACCTCGCTCACCGCTCTCGCCGGCCTCCGCCACGCCTTCTTCACGCGCGACGGCGGCGTGTCGGGCGGCGTCTACCACAGCCTCAACGGCGGGCCGGGCTCCGACGACGCGCCCGCCAACGTCGCCGAGAACCGCGCCCGCATGGCGGCCGTGCTCGGCGTGCGGCCGCAGTGTTTCCTCACCGCCTACCAGGTTCATTCGCCGGACGTGGTGACGATCGAGAAGCCGTGGCCGCCGAACGATCGCCCGCGCGCCGATGCGATCGTCACCCGGACGCCGGGCCTGGCGATCGGCGTCACCACGGCCGATTGCGGGCCGGTCCTGTTCGCCGACACGCGCTCGCGCGTGATCGGCGCCGCGCATGCGGGCTGGCGCGGCGCGCTCACCGGCGTGCTGGAGGCGACGATCGCCGCGATGGAAGCATGCGGCGCCGAGCGCACCCACATCACCGCCGCGCTCGGGCCGACGATCCGCCAGCCGAATTACGAGGTCGGCCCCGAATTCGTGGCGCGCTTCACCGCCGCCGACGCCGCCAACGAGCGCTTCTTCAAGCCGTCCGCACGGGCGGACCATGCGCTGTTCGACCTCGGCGGCTATATCGCGGCGCGCCTGGCGGCCGCCGGCATCGACCGGATCGAGGATCTGGGGCACTGCACCTACGCCGACCCGACGCGCTTCTTCAGCTATCGGCGCTCGACCCACCAGGGCGAGGCCGACTACGGCCGGCAGGTCAACGCGATTGCGTTGACCAATTGAAGTCTTCACCCGCGCTGTGGCTTTTCGGTCATAGACCGTGCGGGGAATCGGCGGTACTAATTCACCAGTGGGGACACTCGGCGGTCCATGCCCTGGTCGGGCGTGGCCGATAATGCTCAAGAACACCGTCGAGCTGCGGGGATGTCGATGCAGAGCGGATCAGGCCGGCGGGCCGCAGCGCGGCAGACGAGCATGCTTGCTCGCTGCGGGCGCCTCGGCGCCCTGCTGCTCGGCCTCACAGCCGCGGCCTGCGCCAATATCGGGCAGATCGGAAATCTGGCCGAAGACCAGCGCGTCACCGTCGCCTTCGAGTCGGTCGACGGGCCGCCAGCCGCCGTTGTCCACAAGTTTGTAGGCGTGCTCAAGGACGAGGCCCAGGCCCGTCAGATCACGGTGCTGTCGGCCGGCCAGGCCGATTACCGCCTGCGCGGCTACCTCGCCGTGAATGCGGAAGGCGGAGCGACGTCGATCGCCTGGGCCTGGGACATCTACGGCAACGGCCAGCGACGGGCATTCCGGCTGAGCGGCGAGGATCGGATCGGATCATCGGGGCCCGAGATATGGGCCGCCGCCGACGACCAGGCGCTGCGCCGAATCGCCCAATCCGGCATCCAGCAGCTTGCCCTCTTCATCGCCACTGCGCGCCCATCGAGCCCTGCGATCGCCGAGACGCCTGCGCCGCAGCGACGGTCCTCGACCTTCGCGTGGCTCGACGATTGGACCCCGGAGGCGTCGGGAATCTTCCGGATTTTCCGGCGCGGGCCGCAGCCGGAGATTGCGGCCGATTCCCGGCCGGATCTGGCAGGCGAGGTCCCGCTGCCGAAGGGCCGGCCGGCGCCGGCCGGCGCATCCTCCAGTCCCGCGTTTGCGTTCGCGCCGAACGATTGACCCGCAAGGTCGCCGCGCCGAAAGCGTGGGACAATCCCGGCCCGTATTGCCGCCCCGGCGCTGCCTTGTTATCAGGGCGCCGCCGGAGCGGGCACCAGCCCGCAGGAGAGAGCGATGGCGGCCGACCTGAGATCGCGCGGGACCAACAACGGAGCGATCAAGATCGTCGCCGGCAACTCCAATCCCGCGCTCGCCGACGCCATTGCCGCCTATCTCGAGACCCCGCTCACCAGGGCGGTGGTGCGACGCTTCGCCGACATGGAGATCTTCGTCGAGATTCAGGAGAACGTGCGCGGCAGCGACGTTTTCGTGATTCAGTCGACGTCGTATCCGGCCAACGACCACCTGATGGAATTGCTCATCATCATCGACGCGCTGCGCCGCGCCTCCGGGCGCCGCGTCACCGCGGTGGTTCCCTATTTCGGCTATGCCCGGCAGGACCGCAAACCGGGACCGCGGACGCCGATCTCGGCCAAGCTGGTCGCCAACCTGATCACCCGCGCCGGCGCCGACCGGGTGATGACGCTCGACCTGCACGCCGGCCAGATCCAGGGCTTCTTCGACATCCCGACCGACAACCTCTATGCCGCGCCGATGATGGTGCGCGACATCAGGGAGCGCTTCGACGTCAGCAAGGTGATGGTGATCTCGCCCGACGTCGGCGGCGTCGGCCGCGCGCGCGGGCTTGCCAAGCGCATCAACGCGCCGCTCGCCATCGTCGACAAGCGGCGCGAGCGCGCCGGCGAGTCGGAGGTCATGAACATCATCGGCGAGGTCGAGGGCTATACCTGCATCCTGGTCGACGACATCATCGATTCCGGCGGCACGGTGGTGAACGCCGCCGATGCGCTGCTGGAGCAGGGCGCCAAGGACGTCTACGCCTACATCACGCACGGCGTGCTGTCGGGCGGCGCGGTCGCGCGCATCACCGCCTCGCGGCTCAAGGAGCTGGTGATCACCGACTCGATCCAGCCGACCCAGGCGGTGAAGGTCGCCCGCAATATCCGGGTGATGTCGATCGCCACCCTGATCGGCGAGGCGATCGGGCGCACCGCGGCCGAGGAATCGGTCTCCAGTCTGTTCGATTGAGAACAGAACGGATCGTCTTACCGTCCATGCACTGTCGTCGCCTGCCGTGCTCCGAAGTTGTGGAGAAACGACTCCGCGCGACCAGATATCCACCAATCGTTAACCGCCGCCCCGTCCAATTGCGCTTTAGCCGCTGGAATCAAGGGGTTATATTCGAGTCGCAAGTGATTCGCCCCGGAGCAGTGGGCAGCTCCACCGGGGACCGCGTCAACAGCGGCGTGGAGTGCGTGCGGTCGAGTGCGCATCCATTCCGAGCGGCAGGGGTGAAGACGGGCATGTCCCTCACTGACTTTTCCGAGCAATCTCGTGTCAACCCGCTCGACGTGGTCGAGCGGGTTGCCACGACCAACAGCTGGTCATTCGAGCGCGCCGGCGACGACGAGATCACCATCCTGGTGACCGGCAAATGGACCGACTACCAGGTCTCCTACACCTGGATGTTCGACATCGAGGCGCTGCATCTCGCCTGCGCCTTCGAGCTCAAGGTGCCCGAGCGCAACCGCGGCGAGGTGCAGCAGCTGATCTCGCTGATCAACGAGCAGATGTGGGTCGGCCATTTCGACCTGTGGACCCAGGACGGCATCGTGATGTACCGCCACGCGCTGGTTCTGGCCGGCGGCGTTGAGGCGTCGAGCCGGCAATGCGAGGCGCTGCTCGGGACCGCGCTCGACGCCTGCGAGCGCTATTTCCCGGCGTTCCAGTTCGTGGTCTGGGCCGGCAAGCCGGCGCGCGAGGCGCTCGACGCCGCCATGTTCGAGACGCAAGGGCAGGCGTAGGCCCGCAGTCTCCGCGTCATTCCGAGGCGCGCCACCGATCTCGGGTTTACCCGAGATCGGCGTTTAGACTGCCCAAGTCGGCTAAAGCCGACTTGGGTGGCGCGAGCCCGGAATCCCTAACCACGGAACTTGCCGCATTCGCGCGACAGTGCCTTATTCGCAGGCCGGTGGTTATGGATTCCGGCCCTCGCTTCGCTGGGCCGGAATGACGGAGAGTGCTATGGACAAACCGAAAGCACAGGGCGCGCTCGCCGACTTTTCCGGAACCCTCCTGCTGGTCGGCGCCGGCAAGATGGGCGGCGCCTTGCTGGAGGGCTGGCTGGCGCTCGGGCTCGCCGCCGACAAGATCGCCGTGCTCGAGCCGCAGCCCACGAGCGACATCGCCGCCCTTGCAGGGCACGGCCTGCGCCTCAATCCGGCGCCACGCGACATCGGCGAGGCGGCGGCCATCGTGGTCGCGGTCAAGCCGCAGACCGCGCCCGAGGCGATGCCGGCGCTGGCGCCTTTCGTGGGCGGCTCGACCGTCACGGTCTCGATCATGGCCGGGCGGACGCTGCGCTTCCTCGAAGGCGCCCTGCCGCGCGCCGCCCTCGTGCGGGCGATGCCCAATACGCCGGCCGCGATCGGCCGCGGCATTACGGTGGCGGTCGCCAATGCGCGGGTCTCGCCGCCGCAGCGCGAGCTCGTGCACGCGCTCCTGTCCGCGGTCGGAGCGGTCGAATGGGTCGAGGACGAGGCGCTGATGGACGCGGTGACCGCGGTCTCCGGCTCGGGGCCCGCCTATGTGTTCCTGCTCGCCGAGGCGATGGCACGCGCCGGCGCCGCGGCCGGGCTGCCGCCAGCGCTCGCCGCCACGCTCGCGCGCGCGACGGTCGCCGGCTCCGGCGAATTGCTGCAGCGCTCGCCGCTCGATGCCGCGAGCCTGCGGCAGAACGTGACCTCGCCGGGCGGCACCACCGCGGCCGCGCTCGACGTGCTGATGGGCAAGGACGGG
Source organism: Xanthobacteraceae bacterium (assembly GCA_040510815.1). Lineage (GTDB taxonomy): Bacteria > Pseudomonadota > Alphaproteobacteria > Rhizobiales > Xanthobacteraceae > VAZQ01. Next base: position 23,690 of record JBEVIH010000115.1, read on the forward strand.
CTCGAGCCGCTGATGACCGGGGCGATCGCCGCCGCCACCAAACGTTCGCGCGAGCTCGCCGGCTGAGGAATTCGCGATCCCGCCACCCTGGAATCGCCGCCGTTGCGGGCCTACACTGAGAGCTGGTGAGTGTAGTTCAGGAGCGTAGTCATGGCGCGCAAACCGACGCGTCCTCCCAAGCCTGCAGCCGGCGCCGCAACTCGCGGCGGCGGCAGCGAGCACGACCGCATCATCGCGGCGTTCATGGCGCTGCTGGCCGACAAGCCGATCGAGCAGATCGGCTTCGCCGAGATCGCCGAGGGCGCCGGGGTCTCGCTCGCGGAGCTGCGCAACGCGTTCGGCTCGACGATCGCGATCCTCGCCGCGCACATGAAGGAGATCGACCGCGCGGTGCTGGCGGGCGGCGACGCCGACATGGGCGAGGAGCCGCCGCGCGAGCGGCTGTTCGACGTGCTGATGCGCCGGATCGAGATATTGGCGCCGCACAAGGCCGCCGTCCGCTCGCTGATCCGCTCGGCGAGCTTCAACCCGGGCCTCGCCCTGGCGCTCAACGGGCTCGCCGTGCGCTCGCAGCAATGGATGCTCGCCGCCGCCGACATCTCCTCGTCAGGCCCCAGGGGCATGATGCGGGCGCAAGGGATGGCGCTGTTGTTCGCCTCGGTGCTGCGCACCTGGGTCAACGACGACGATCCGGGGCTCGCCCGCACCATGGCGGCGCTCGACCGCGCGCTGGCGCGCGGCCAGCGCTGCTCGGGCTTGCTCGACGGCGCACTCCGCATGGTGGCGTGCGCCGGTCGCCCGCGGCGCCGCAGAGGCGACGATGCGGACGGGGAAACCGTTGCCGCCTGACCAGGGATCAGGCATCAGTAATCAGAGAATCGTCTTTTGATTACTGATACCTGACTGCTGACACCTGATTCCTGTCACACCGGCACTCGCACCGTCGCCCGCAACCCGCCGAGCGGCGAATCCGACAGCGTGATGTCGCCGCCGTGCGAGCGGGCGATGTCGCGCGCGATGGCGAGCCCCAGCCCGGTGCCGCCTTCGTCCTGGTTGCGGGCGTCGTCGAGCCGCAGGAACGGCTTGAACACCTCCTCGCGCAAGTGCGGCGGGATGCCGGGGCCGTCGTCGTCCACCGTCACGGTCAGCCAGCGGTGGTCGCGGTGGCCGGTGATCGAGATCGAGGGCGCGTGGCGCGCCGCGTTGGAGACCAGATTGCCGAGGCAGCGGCGGAACGCCGCCGGCCGCACCGTGACGATCGGATGGCCGTGGAACGCCACGCTCGAGCGGTGGCCGTTGCGCTCGGCGTCGGTCTTGAGCTCGTCGAGGAAGGCGCCCATGTCGGTCGCCGCCGATTGCTCGCCGGAATCGCCGCGCGCGAAGGCGAGATAGGCCTCCAGCATGCGGCCCATCTCGTCGACGTCCTTCTTCATCGCCTCGACCTCGGGGCTGTCGCCGATCAAGGCAAGCTCGAGCTTGAAGCGGGTGAGGATGGTGCGCAGGTCGTGCGAGACGCCGGCCAACATGGCGGTGCGCTGCTCGATGGCGCGCTCGATGCGGCTCTTCATCTCGATGAAGGCCTGCGCCGCGCGCCGCACCTCGCGCGCGCCGCGCGGGCGGAAATCGGGGACCTCGCGTCCCTTGCCGAAGCTCTCGGCGGCGTCGGCCAGCCGCAGGATCGGGCGGATCTGGTTGCGCAGGAACAGCACCGCGACGGCGATGAGCACCAGCGCGGTGCCGATCATCCACATCAGCGCGATCTCGGAGTTCGACGCGTAGGCGGCGCTGCGGTGCGCGAACACCCGCATGACGTTGTTGTCGAGCTTGATGCGGATCTCGACCAGCGCCGAGCGTCCCACCGTGTCGATCCAGAACGGCCGGCCGATCTGCTTCCTGAGCTCTTCTGAGATCGCCTGATCGACGATCGAGAAGAACGGCTTCGGGCCCGGCGGCGGCAGGTCGTTGACGGGCAGGAAGTCGACCGTGAGACCGAGCTTGTCCTGGGCGATGCGCCTGATCTGGGTCTCGCCGGCGTCCTGCGGATAGACCTTGTAGACCTCGATCAACGTCGCGATGTCCTGCACCACTCCGGCGGAAAGCCGCTGGGTGACCCGGCTCCAGTGCCGCTCCATGAACACGTAGGCGACCACCGACTGCAGCACCACCATGGGCGCGATGATGATCAGCAGCGCGCGCGCATAGAGCCCCTTCGGCATCACGCTCTTGAGCAGGCCGCCGAAGCGGTCGTAGACCTCGTAGAGGCGGCCGGCCGCCGTGCGCAGCGCAGCGATGCCGACGTCGAGCGTGGTCATGGCGCGGTCACCAGCCGGTATCCGATCCCGCGGACGGTCTGCACCAGAAGCGGATTGGCCGGATCATGCTCGATCTTGCGGCGCAGCCGATTGACCTGCACGTCCACCGCCCGCTCGCCGATCGAGCCGCCGTTGCCGGCGAGCGCGAGCCGCGGCACGGTCTCGCCGGGCGTCGCCGCCAACAGCCGCAGCATGTCGCGCTCGCGGTCGGTGAGACGGATGATCTCGTCGCCGCGCCTGAGCTCGCCGCGCGCGATGTGGAAGCGGAAATCGCCGAAACACACCGATTCGACCGGCGGGGTCGTGGCGGGGCTCGCGCGCTTGAGGATGTTGGCGATGCGCAGCGAGAGCTCGCGCGGCTCGAACGGCTTGGCGACGTAGTCGTCGGCGCCGAGCGTGAGCCCCTCGATACGGCTCGCCGCCTCGTCGCGGGCGGTCAGCATTACAATCGGCACGCTGGACGACGCCCGCAGGTCCTTGGCAAGCTCGAAGCCGGTTTCGCCCGGCATCATCACGTCGAGAATGAGCAGATCGAAGCGCAGGCCGGCGAGCTTGGCGCGCGCGTCGGCCGCGGTATCGGCGGTGGTGACGCGGTAGCCCTCGCCCAGCAGGAAGCGCGAGAGCAGGTCGCGGATGCGGCGGTCATCGTCGACCACCAGCAGGTGCGGCGCGTCGTCGGCGAGCGCGGCGGCGGAGTCGGTCTTCATCGCCCGCATCCCTGCGAGACGCTCAGCCGCGCGAGCGTCGCGCGCGGTCGGCCCTCGCGATGAAACGCAGCACGCTGTCGCGGTGGTCGGCATTGATCATGGCGACCAAGAAGCGGCAGGCCGCATCATGGGAATTCGGCCCGAGCTCGGACAGCGCGCGCGTGATCCGCGCAGTCTGCAGCCCGGCCAGCTTCATCGCCAGCGCCTCGCCTTTCGGCGTGACGTAGAGCAGGCGCTGGCGGCGATCGTTGGCGCCTTCCTTCTGCACCACGTAGCTCTGGTCGATCAGCTGTTTGAGCACCCGGCCGAGCGACTGCTTGGTGATCTTGAGGATGTCGAGCAGCTCCGCCACCTTCATGCCCGGATTGCGGTTGACGAAGTGCAGGACACGGTGATGCGCGCGCCCGAAGCCGAACTTCGCCAGCACGTCGTCGGGATCGCCGATGAAGTCGCGATAGGCGAAGAACAGGAGCTCGATGACGTCCCAATTGGGCTCGCCCGGGCGCGACGCGCGCTCCCCGTCGGCCGACGGCCGATTGGTCCCGACTGGGGCAGTTAGGTCAGCCATATTGACATATTTCGATCAGATTGTTATCCAATAGCCGACCGGCACGAAAGGATCGTGCTGGCGGCCTTGCCCCTGAGCGGACGTTGCGCCGGACGCGCAAGCACGCTCTCATGGGCAGCCGAAAACATACCGGGAGTTGGCCCGGGACGCAAAAGCGCCGCGACGCCAGTCCGCCGACCGCGCCGGCGCCGGCAACCGCGACAGAGGTCCGAGGAGGAAGTGCCATGGCGGAGAAACCGTACGACCGGCTCGACGGCGTCATCTGGTACGATGGCAAGCTCGTCCAGTGGGGCGATGCGACCATGCATGTGCTCTCCCACGGCCTGCACTACGGCAGCTGCGTGTTCGAGGGCGAACGCGCCTATGGCGGCGAAATCTTCAAGTGCACGGAGCATTCGGAGCGGCTCAAGCGCTCGGCGCAGGTGCTCGACTTCGAGATCCCCTACTCGGTCGCCGAGATCGATGCGGCCAAGCGCCTGGTGCTGGAGAAGAACGGGCAGCAGGACGCCTATGTGCGGCCGGTCGCCTGGCGCGGCTCCGAGATGATGGGGGTCTCGGCCCAGCACAACAAGATCCACCTCGCCATCGCCACCTGGCAGTGGCCGAGCTACTTCGATCCGGTGCAGCGGCTCAAGGGCATCCGGCTCGATCTCGCCGACTACCGCCGGCCCGACCCGGCGACCGCGCCGGTGCGCGCCAAGGCGGCGGGGCTCTACATGATCTGCACCATCTCCAAGCACAAGGCCGAGCGCAAAGGCTATGCCGATGCCATGATGCTCGACTGGCAGGGCCGCGTCGCCGAATGCACCGGCGCCAACATCTTCTTCATCAAGGACGGCAAGATCCACACCCCGATCGCCGACTGCTTCCTCGCCGGCATCACGCGGCAGACGGTGATCGAGCTTGCAAAGAAGCGCGGCATCGAGGTGATCGAGCGGCGCATCATGCCGGACGAGCTCACGCAATTCTCCGAGTGCTTCATCACCGGCAGCGCGGCGGAGGTCACGGCGGTCTC
>JBEVIH010000116.1:0-17315 GCA_040510815.1 Xanthobacteraceae bacterium
TGAGATCGTTTCAATCACTGGGCATACCCTGCGACGCGCCCAAGACATCCTCGACAAATACTTGGCGCGCACCAGCAAGCTGGCAGAGAGTGCCATTGCAAAGTTCGAGAACGTGATAGCAACAGATTCTGCAAAACGGACTGCAAAATGAGGCTGTCGAGTCGACGCTAAGTATTGGCGCGCCCGAAGAGATTCGAACTCCTGACCCCCAGATTCGTAGTCTGGTGCTCTATCCAGCTGAGCTACGGGCGCGCATGCCGTTGAAAATGCGGCGGAACCGCGCCAAGGCGCGGAACGCCGATAGCTATAGGGTCGAACCCCCGTTTGGCAAGAGTGAGCGCGGGGACATAACCTCGTCATTCCGGGGCGCTTTAGCCATTTACGCGTCTGCAACGCGCTGTGGCGGCGAACCCGGAATGACAGAACCCGGATCACGCCCGCCGCGCGCTGCGGTGGGCGTCGAGCTCCACCGCTCGGTCCGGGATGGTAACGCGGAATGTAGCGCCGATGGTGCCCTCGACCAGCCCGATGTTGCCGCCGTGGGCGCGGATCAGCTCGGCAGCGATGGCAAGGCCGAGGCCGGTGCCGCCGGCGCGGTTGGAGCCCTGGAACGCCTCGAACAGATGCTCGCGTCCCATCACCGGAAATCCCGGCCCGGTGTCCGACACCTCGATCACCGCCACCGCGCCCTCGCGGCGTCCGGTGATGCGGATCTGGTCGCGCAGCGGATCGTTCGGCGCGCCGCTCTCCAGCGCCTGCTGCGCGTTGCGGGTCAGGTTGAGCAGCACGCGCAGGAGCTGGTCGTGGTCGGCATCGACCTTCATGCCGCGCTCGATCGCGACGATCCACCCGATCTGCGCCGCGTCGGCGAGCGCCAGCGTCTCGCGCACCTCCTCGACCAGCGGCTCCAGCTCGATGACCTTGCGGACCGGCGGCGGTTCCTGCGCGCGGCCGTAGGACAGCGTCGACTGGCACAGCTCGATGGCGCGCTCCAGCGAGCGCATCAGCTTGGGCGCGAAGCGCTGCACCCGCGGATCGGGCAGATGCGACAGCCCTTCCGAGAACAATTGCGCCGAGGCGAGCAGGTTGCGCAGGTCGTGGTTGATCTTGGACACCGCGAGGCCGAGCGCCGCGAGCCGGCTCTTCTGATGCAGCATCGATGCAAGGTCGCCCTGCATCGACGCGAGCTCGCGCTCGGCCAGGCCGACCTCGTCTTGCCGCGCCGATGGCGCGATGATGCGCGACGGATTTTCCGGATCGGCGCGAAACGCCATCATGTTGGCAGTGATGCGCCGCATCGGCCGCACCAGGAGATAATGCAGCGCCAAATAGACCAGCGCCGCGGTGATCGCCGAAATGATCAGCGACAGCAGCAGCACGTTGACGGAGAAGCGCAGCATCGCCTTCCGCAACGGCCCCATCTCCAGCACGATCTCGACGAAGTCGCCGCCCATTGGCGCAGGTCCCACCGCGCGCAGCACGTCCTTGTCGCGGCTCATGAAGATCGTCTCGAATGCCCCCATGATCGCAGCCCAGGACGACACGTCGCGCACGTCGACCTCCTGCTGCGCCATCGGCGGGTTCTCGGAGAGCGCGAGCAGGTGCCGCTGATTGCCCATCTTCAGCGCGACGGCCTTGGCGCCGATCGAGTCGAGCACGCGGCGCACCAGCGCGTCCGGGACGACGCGGTCGGAGCCCGGCTCCAGCACCAGCGCGGCGGTGTGCGCGGCAGCGAGCCGGTCCTTCAGCCAGTTCAGGCGAAAGTTGGCGATCGACGGCACGTAGATCAGCACTTCCGCGATCATCACGAACAGGATGGTGAGGACGAGCAGCTTGCCGGACAGGCCCATGCGCGTGCGCGTGGTGTCCGGTGCGTCGGCCTTGGTGGCGTGGTCGGTCATCCCTCAGCCCAGCCGCTGCAAAAAGCCCAGGATGCGGCGCACCCAGGGACTCGACAAACGCGGTGTGTAGAAGCTGATGGCGGCGCGCTTGCCGATCTCTGATAACGTCGGATAGGGCACCACAATTCCGGCGAAAGCGCGGATATTGAGTCGCTGGCTGATCGCCAGCGTCCAGGCGGTGATCAATTCGCCGGCGCAGGCGCCGACGATGGTGGCGCCGAGGATTTTTCCGTTCTTGTCAGTGATCACCTTGATATGGCCGGAGGTTTCGCGTTCGGCCTGGGCGCGGTCGTTCTCGTGATACGGCCAGCGCAGCACGCGGATGGTCTTAACCCGTTGACGGGCTTGATCTTCCGGCAGTCCGACATGCGCCAGTTCGGGATCGGTGAAGATCACCCGCGGGATGGCGGTGGGATCGACCTTGACCGGCAAACGAAACAGCGCGTGGCGGATCACCAGCCCGGCGTGGTGGTTGGCGGCGTGGGTGAAATGCGCCGATCCGGTAACGTCGCCAATGGCATAGACGCTCTTGTTGGTGGTGCGCAGGCGCTTGTCGACGTGGATCCCGGAGCCGCTGAAATTGATGCCGGCAGCGTCCAGGCCCAATCCTTCGACGGCCGGCCGCCGCCCGGCGGCGACCAGAAGATCGCTTCCTCCGACCATTTCGATGGTCTTCTTTCCGTCAGATCCGGCGACTTCCAACTCCACCTCTATTCTGTTCCTCGCCCGTTTCACCTTCGTGACGGTGACGTCGGAGCGGACGGTCACGCCCTCGCGGGCGAGGGCGTCGAGCACGACCGCGGCGCACTCCGGGTCCTCGCCGGCGAGCGGCGCCGCCGCCTCGAGCACGGTGACGTCCGAGCCGAGCCGGCGGAACGCCTGCGCGAGCTCAAGCCCGATCGCGCCGGCGCCGATCACGATGAGATGCTTCGGCCGCTCCCGCATCTCGAACACGGTTTCGTTGGTGAGGTACGGCGTGTTGTCGAGACCGGGGATCGGCGGCACCGCCGGCCGCGAGCCGGCCGCGATGACGAAGCGCCGCGCCTTGATCTCGAATTGATCGCCGACCGCGACGGTCTTCGCGTCGGTGAAGCGCGCCTCGCCCTCGATCACCCGCACGCCGAGCCCGGTGAAGCGCTCCCGGGAATCGTTCGGCACGATTGCCGCGATCACGTCTTGGATGTGGTCGTTGACCTGGTAGAACTCGACGCCCGGCTTCTGCGGCTTGATGCCGAACGGGGCCGCCGAGCGCATCGCCTCGGCGCGCTTGGCCGAAGCGATCAGCGCCTTCGACGGCACGCAGCCGACGTTGAGGCAGTCGCCGCCCATTTTGGCTTTCTCGATCAGCACCACCGGCACGCCGAGCGCGGCGGCCGCGGCGGCGACCGACAGGCCGCCGGAGCCGGCGCCGATGATGCAGAGATCGGGCGTGAGCTGCTCGGCCATGCGTCAGTCCGAAGGGCTCGCCGCGCGCCGCGCGCGAACGCGCTTCACGACGACCGGAATGAGCGCGGCGCAGCCGAGCACCACCAGCGCGCCGATCAGCTGCGGCGTGATCGCCGCCTTGAGGTTGAAATCGAGCGCGCAGTTCGTGCCGCCCGCCGCGAGACATGAGCGATACATGGCCTCCTGCGCCATGATCGCACTGTCGATCCCGGCGCCGAGGAACGCCAGCGCGAACGCCGCCGGCACGATGCCGATCGCAGTCGCGGCGACGAACGTGCCGAGCCGCACGCCGGCCAGCGCCGCAACCAGATTGATGAGGAAAAAAGGAAACGGAACGATCCGCAGGAACAACAGGTAGCTGAACGCGTTCTCGCGGAACCCTTCGGCCAGCCGCGCCGCCATCGGGCCAGCCCGCCGCAACAGGTATTCCCCGAACGCGGTCTTCGCGATCAGGAAGATGACCGTCGCCCCGACCGTGGCGCCGATCACCGAAGCGACGGCCCCCGCGACCGTGCCGAACAAGATGCCGCTGGTGATCGTGAGATAGAGCGCGCCGGGGATCGAGAGCGCCACCACCGCGATATAGACCGCGACGAAGGCTGCGATTGCGCCCAGGCCGTAAGCCGTCACGAAGCCGTCGAGCGCGGTGCGATAGCGGACCAGGTTCTCCAGCGACAATTCGCGGTGCCAGCCCATCGCCACCACCAGGATCGCCACCGCGGCGATTGCGGCGAGCGGGATCAGCCGGCGCAGCCGGAAGGACTCGGTCTTGAGCTCGGTCTTGAGGCTCGTTTCCGGCGTGGGTTCGGCGGGCATGCTCGCAGCGGCGATCCTGAACAAAAGAGCCAAGTTCCGGTGGGTGGGACGGCGGCGGCCGATCTATACACCAGCACCCGCCGCGACGAAGCCATCTCACTGATATTTGAGGCGAAATGTGATCGGTCCGACCGCGCGCGGCATCGCATTGACCCATTGGGCTGGGCTCCGTATAAGCCGCACGCGACGGCGAACGGAGACCAATCCCGTGGTGAAGCGGACCTATCAACCCAGCAAACTCGTGCGAAAGCGCCGTCACGGCTATCGCGCGCGGATGAAGACCACCGGCGGCCGCAAGGTCGTCAGCGCCCGCCGCACGCGCGGCCGCAAGCGGCTGACCGCCTAGGCCGTGCGAAAGCGCGCGGCATCGCCATGGAGCGGCTGAGACAACGCGCGGACTTTCTGGCCGCCGCGGCCGGCGCCAAGGCCCCCTCCTCGACGTTCGTTCTGCAGATGCGGCCACGGCGCGAGGACGGCCCGGTGCGCGTCGGATTCACCGTGACCAAGAAGGTCGGGAATGCGGTCGAACGCAACCGGATCCGGCGCCGGCTGCGGGAGGTCGTGAGGCTGTCACCGCCGTCGCATATGCGGCCGGGACACGATTACGTCCTGATCGGGCGGCGCGCCGCGTTGAGCGCTCCGCTCGAGCGGATCGAGCAAGAGTTTGACCGGGCGCTGCGCCGCGTGCACACCGCGCCTCCCGACACCGATGGCGCGAGACGCGCCGGAACCCCGCACCGGGGCAAGGCGCAACAGAGTCCTCAATGACCGATCAAAAGAACACCATCCTCGCCATCGTGCTGTCGGCGATCGTGCTGATCGCATGGCAATACTTCGTCGGCATGCCGCAGATGGAGAAGCAGCGCCAGGAAGCGCAACTCAAGGCGCAGCAACAGCAGACCCAGCAACCCGCCACGCCGGTGCCGCAACCCGGCTCTGCCCCGCAGCCCGGCGCGCCCGCCCAGCCGGGTGCGGTCCCGGCACCGCAGGTCGGCGCACCGTCGGTTCCCGGTCAAGTTCCCGCGGCGCCCAGGCAGGCGCTGACCCGCGAAGCCGTCATCAAGGCGTCGCCACGCATCGCGATCGAAACGCCGAAGCTCAGCGGCTCCGTCTCGCTGAAGGGCGGCCGGCTGGACGATCTCGCGTTGACGCAATACCGCGAAACGGTCGATCCGAAATCGCCGCCGATCGTGCTGCTGTCGCCGTCGGACAGCCCGCATCCGTTCTACGCGCAAGTCGGCTGGACCGCCGGTTCGGGCGCGGCGGTGAAGCTGCCCGACGACAACACCGTCTGGCGTCAGCAAGGCGCGGGTACGCTCGGGATCGGGCGTCCGGTCACGCTGACCTACGATAACGGCGAAGGTCTCGAATTCCGCCGCACCATCTCGGTCGACGACAAGTACCTGTTCACCGTCGACGATCAGGTTGCCAACAAGGGCTCGAACCCGGTTTCGCTCTTCCCTTACGCGCTGATCTCGCGGCACGGCACGCCGAAGGTCGAAGGCTTCTACATTCTGCACGAAGGCCTGATCGGCGTGATGGGCGATCAGGGGCTGCAGGAGGTTTCCTACGGCACGATCGACGACAAGAAGACCATGAGCTTCAAGGCGACCAACGCCTGGCTCGGCATCACCGACAAGTATTGGGCGGCGGCCCTGCTCCCTGACACCAAGGCCGCCCTCCAGGTGCAGTTTCAGTCGACTCCGTTCGGGACGCAGAGGCGGTATCAGACCGACTATCTCGGAGAGCAGCAGACCATTGCGCCCGGCGCGACGGCCACGCACAACACGCGGCTGTTCGCCGGCGCCAAGGAAATCGCGGTGGTCGACGGCTACGAGAAGCAGTTCAACCTCAACCGCTTCGAGCTGCTGATCGACTGGGGCTGGTTCTACTTCATCACCAAGCCGATGTTCGTCGTGATGGACTGGATCTACCACCGCGTCGGCAACTTCGGACTGGCGATCCTGATCGTCACCGTGCTGATCAAGCTCGTGTTCTTCCCGCTCGCCAACAAGTCCTACGCCTCGATGGCGAAGATGAAGGCGGTGCAGCCGGAAATGATGATGATCCGCGAGCGCTACGCCGACGACAAGATGAAGCAGCAGCAGGCTCTGATGGAGCTCTACAAGAAGGAGCAAATCAATCCGCTCGCGGGCTGCCTGCCGATCCTGATCCAGGTGCCGGTGTTCTTCGCGCTCTACAAGGTGCTGTTCGTCACCATCGAGATGCGGCACGCGCCGTTCTACGGCTGGATCAAGGATCTGTCCGCGCCCGACCCGACCAACCTGTTCAACCTGTTCGGGCTGATCCCGTTCGACCCGACGGTGGTCCCGGTGCTCGGCCAGTTCCTGCACCTCGGATTCTGGCCGATCGTGATGGGCATCACGATGTGGTTCCAGATGAAGCTCAATCCGGCGCCGCCCGATCCGACGCAGAAGATGATCTTCGACTGGATGCCGCTGATCTTCACCTTCATGCTAGCGTCGTTCTCGGCCGGCCTGGTGATCTACTGGGCATGGAACAACACGCTCTCGGTGCTGCAGCAGTCGTTCATCATGCGCAGGCACGGCGCCAAGATCGAGCTGGGGGACAACATCAAAGATGTCTGGAACGGCATCAAGTCGTTGTTCGGCTTCAAAGACAAAGACGACGACAAAAAGAAATAGACGTTCGCGAACGAACCTCTCTCAGAGTCATGGCCGGGCTTGTCCCGGCCATCTTGCTTAGGTGGGCACGTGCGTCCCTGATCGAGATCGCCGGGACAAGCCCGGCGATGACGGCCGTGAGGATTTACCCCGGCGGCGTGCCCATGAAGTCGCGCTTGCCGAGCTCGACGCCGCACGTCCGCAGGATGTCGTAGGCGGTGGTGGTGTGAAAATAGAAGTTCGGCAGGCTGTTGCCGAGCAGCAGGCCCTGGCCTTTGAACTCGCGGACGTTGCCGTTCGGAAATGTGATCTTGATGTCCTTCTCCTCCGAACCGTCGAGCTCGGCAGGCTTGACGCTCTTCAAGAACTTGATGGTCTTGGCGATGCGGTCCTTGAGCTGCGTGATGGTCGTCTCGTCGTTGGCGAACTTCGGCAGCTCCTTGCCGGCGGGCCGCCCGGCGCCGTTGATGGCATGATCGGTCGCGGCGCGGACCTGCCGCAGCAGCGGGAACATGTCGGGCGCGAGCCGCATGCCGAGCAGATCCTCCTCCTTGATCTTGCGCGCCGCAGCGTGCGCCGCAGCCTTGTCGAGCACGGCGGAGAGGCCGTTCAGGTGCTGCATGAAAACCGGGACTGACACGCTGTACATGGAAACGGGCATAGGAACGCCGCCTTTTTTTGCCGGATGACAACACAGTAGAGTACCTATCCATTATGAACGCCACACCGGATTTTTCATCGGCCGAGATCGAAGCCGGCCGCCGCCTGTTCGGGCAGCCTTGGGACTTCGTCTGGGCCGCAGGCTCGACCGTGTCGCTGCCCAAGATGCACGGCCTCGAGATCGCCTTCGCCGGCCGCTCCAACGTCGGCAAATCGAGCCTGATCAACGCGCTGACCGGGCGGAATTCGCTGGTGCGCGTCTCGCGCACGCCCGGCCGCACCCAGGAACTGGTGTTCTTCTCCGGCGACCCGGTGCTCACCCTGGTGGACATGCCGGGCTACGGCTTTGCCAAGGCGCCCAAGGACAAGGTCAGGGCTTGGACCGAGTTGATCCACGCCTACCTGCGCGGCCGCGCCAACCTCGCCCGTGTGTACGTGCTGATCGACGCACGCCACGGCCTCAAGGACACCGACGCGCCGTCGCTGGACGTGCTGAGCGAAGCCGCCGTCAGCCACCAGATCGTGCTGACCAAGGCGGACCAGGTGAAGCGCGCCGACCTGCAGAATCGCATTGCCGCAACGCAAACCGCGCTGGCCGGGCGGGCGGCCGCCTTCCCCCGCGTCCTGGCGACGTCGTCGCGGTCGGGCGACGGCCTCCCGGAGCTGCGGGCCGCAATCGCCAGGCTCAAGGCCGAGCGCGCAGCCTGACGGCTGGGGCACGGGCCATACTTTAGATGTGCTTGCGCGAACACCCTCGGCTGGATCATGGTGTCCCGCATTGGGGGCGTTATCGGCGGGCCTATCGTGACGACAGTTGCATTGAGTGGGGGGGCCAGGCTCGCCCAGTTCGCGGCCGGTCTGCTGGTGACCCTTGCCGCTGTCCTGCTGATCGGCGAAGCGTTTGCGCGGCTCGCGCTGCCCAAGGCTGTCGGCGGTCAGCTCGAGCCGGACGCACAGCAGCCCCGCATCTACCGGCCCGACCCGCAGATCGGCGCCGACTTCCGCTCCTTCGATGACTTCCGCAAGTTCAATGCGGCAATCCTGGACAAGCTCGGGCCTCTCGACCTGAAGAAGCCCACATGGCTCCTGTTCGGCAACTCGTTCGTGCAGGGGCCGGGCCATCTGGCCGACACCGCGGAACGCACGCTGCCGGACACCCGCATCGTTGCGCTGCGGCGCTTCGTCGAGCTGCCGTTGCGCGCCGCCGAAGCGCGCCAGTTGCTCGCGAATGGATTGCGGCCGCAGCGGATCTTCTTCGTGATGGTGCCGATCGACACCGTGCAGGTCGGAAGGCGCCCGCTATCCTTCATCGACGTGAGGCCCGATGGCGCCTTCGCCAACAGGATGCGCTGGCCGGACCCACCTTGGACCTCGGTGGTCACCGGAAGCCGGCTGGCAACCATCGCCTGGATCCGCAGCGGGCGCGCTGGGGGCGACCTGTCCTTCGACATCCGGCGCGTCAGCGATGTGCCGTCGCTCCGGGTGCAGGACGACCTCTCGCGCATCCTCAATCATCTCGCGGAGACGTCGCGGCGCTACCGGGTGCCGGTGACGGTGGTGGCGGTGCCCAATCGAGACCAGGTGTTCGGCCGAGCCGGCTTCGGCTTCCAGGACACGCTGGCGCAACTTTCGCAACGCGCCGGCCTCGACTTCCTCGACGTGCGGCAGCCGTTTGTCGACGCTTCCGACAAGCTGTCGCTGTTCGTGCCCGACTGGCATTTTACGGGACGGGGCAATGCGCTGCTGGTGCAAGAGCTTGTCGAGCACGACAAGCGCGGGGTCGCCAAGTCCGTGAAGTTGCCATGAGCGTCGGCTCATGAGCTCCGGTTTATGAGCTTCGGTTTATGAGCTTCGTCCAGGTTTCCTTCGCGATATTTCTGCCGATCGTGTTCGGTGTCTGGCTCGTGGTGCGCCGCCATTACGCGATGGCGGGCACGTGGCTGCTGACGGCGAGCCTGTTTTTCTACGGCTACCGGCAATGGTGGGTGCTCTCGGTCATCCTGAGCTACTGCCTGGTCGACTGGCTGACCGGGCTTTGGCTGCAGCGCACGCAGCATCGGCGGCTCGCACTCGCGCTGGGCGTCGGGTTCAACCTCCTGGTGCTGTGCTTCTGGAAGTACACGCCGCTGGTGCTGCAGAGCGCGGCAACGCTGTTCGGCTGGACGTCGGTTCAGCTTGAGCAGGTTGCATCGGGAAACTGGATCGTCCCGATGGGAATCTCGTTCTACGCGTTCACCGGCATCGCCTACATGGTGGACGTCTATCGCCGCGTGATCGAGCCGGAAATCAATCCGGTGCGGTTCGCGCTGTTCACCTCGTTCTTTCCGCACCTGGTCGCCGGACCGATCCTGCGGCCGGCCGAGTTTCTGACCCATCTGAAGCCCGGGCAGATGCCGACCAAGCCGCTCGACCCGGCCGAGGGCGCATTCCTGATCGCACGCGGCTTTTTCAAGAAGCTTGTGCTGGCCGACAGCATCGCGGTGGCGATCGATCCGTTCTTCGCGAACGTGTCGGAGCCATCGACCGCCGGCGTGTGGGCGACGCCGTACATCTATCTCTACGCACTGCAGATCTATTTCGATTTCTCCGGCTACACCGACATCGCGCGCGGGCTCGGCCTGTGGTTCGGCTTCCGCTGGCCGGAGAATTTCAACTGGCCGTATCTCGCCACCTCGGTGCAGGATTTCTGGCGGCGCTGGCACATGACGCTGTCGCGGTTCCTGCGCGACTATCTCTACATCCCGCTCGGCGGCAACCGCGGCGGGCCCTTGCGTGTCGCCGCGGCGCTGATGGCCACCATGCTGCTCGGCGGGCTGTGGCACGGCGCGAGCTGGTCGTTCATGCTGTGGGGCGGCCTGCACGGAGCGTTCCTCATCATCAACCGGTGGTGGGGCACGACCGCGCTGCACGGCTCTCTCGCGGCGCTGACCGGCGCGCCGGCCAGCGCGTGGCATTGGTTGCGCATCGTGCTGACGTTCAACGCCGTCTGCCTGGCGTGGTGCTTCTTCCGGCTGACGCACCTGCAGGACAGCCTCGCCTGTATCGCGAAATGGATCGCGTTCGATTGGGACAAGGCGTTTGCCGGCGGCAGCGCCGATCCGGCGCTGTGGACGCTCTTGGCGGCATACGGCGTCGCAACGTTTGCCGCGCGCACGATGACCAACAGCGAGCCGGTGCAAGCCGCGGTGGCGCGCCTCGACGCGCGGCCGCTGACCAGCGGCACGGTGTGGGGAGCCTCGCTCGGCCTGCTCGCGCTGGCGCTCCTGCTGGCACCCGGCACGCAAGTGCAGCCTTTCATCTATTTCCAGTTCTGAGGCATTTGGTCTAGAACACCCTGCCTTCGCGACGCCGCCCGGAACTCCGCCGATGAACACCAGCATTTCCCCGCAGGATCAGGCCCGCATCCTGTCCGAAGCGCTGCCCCACATGCAGCGCTACGACGAGGAGACCATCGTCGTGAAATACGGCGGCCATGCCATGGGCAGCGAAGAGGTGGCGCGCGCGTTCGCCCGCGACATCGTGCTGCTCGAGCAGACCGCGATCAATCCGGTGGTGGTGCACGGCGGCGGCCCGCAGATCGAGGCCATGCTGAAGAAGGCCGGCGTGCAGTCGCAAGTCGCCGGCGGCCTGCGCGTCACCGACAAGGCGACGCTCGAAATCGTCGAGATGGTGCTGGCCGGCTCGATCAACAAGCAGATCGTCGGCTACATCAACGCCGCCGGCGGCAAGGCGATCGGCCTGTGCGGCAAGGACGGCAACATGGTGAGGGCGAAGAAGGCCACGCGCCGCGTCGTCGATCCGGATTCCAACATCGAGAAGGTGGTCGACCTCGGCTTCGTCGGCGAGCCGGACAAGGTCGATCTGACCGTGCTCAATGTGGTGCTCGGCCGCGAGCTGATCCCGGTGCTGGCGCCGGTGTGCGCGGGCGCCGACGGCTCGAGCTTCAACGTCAATGCCGACACCTTTGCCGGCGCGATCGCCGGCGCGCTGAAAGCAAAGCGTTTTCTTCTCCTCACCGACGTGCCCGGTGTGCTCGACAAGAACAAGAAGCTGATCGAGAAGCTGTCCGCCGCCGAGGTGCGCAGCCTGATCGCGGACGGCACGATCTCCGGCGGCATGATCCCGAAGGTCGAGACCTGCCTCTACGCGCTGGAGCAAGGCGTCGAGGGCGTCGTCATCCTCGACGGCAAAGTTCCCCATGCGGTGCTGCTCGAACTCTTCACCGACCACGGCGCCGGCACGTTGATTTATCGGTAGCGGTCATGCACTTCCCATCCGCTCATGCCCGCGAAAGCGGGCATCCAGGGCCGCGAGCACCGCGCGTGTTGCCCTGGGTCCCCGCTTGCGCGAGGACGAACGGAGCAGGGCAACGATGAGCGTGACAGTCCCCCAAAGCCGACTGCACGATCTCGCGCCCGGCATCCTCGCCGCAGCTGCGTTCGCCATCGCCGACGTCACCGGCAAGATCGTGCTCAATGACGGCATGGACGTGCTGACGCTGTCCACGTTCCGCGGCCTGTTCAGCGTCGCGTTCCTGCTCATCTGGCTGCGGATCGGCGCGCCGCCGGTGCCGCACACGCCGCGGCAGCGCTGGATCGCACTCGGCGTCGGCGTGCTGTTCTCCGGCATCGTGTTCGGCATCTTCAAGGCGATCGAAGCGATGCCCGTGCCGGTGGCGATCCTGAGCTATTTCATCTATCCGCTGATGACCGGCATCGTGGCGTCGCTGCTAGGCATGGAGCGGCTCGGCTGGCAGGGCCTGACCGCCGCGATCGTCGCATTCCTCGGCCTGACGCTGACATTGGGCGCGCAGCCGGGCGGCGTCGCGCTGGCGGGCGTCGGCTTCGCGGTGGGCGCGGCGCTCTGCCGCGTCGCCGTGCTGCTGATCACGCGCGCCCATCTGCACCACGCCGATTCAGGTCTGACGACCTGGTATTCGATCCTGTCCTCCACGGGAATCTTCGCTGCCGCCTCGCTGCTGACCTGGACCTGGCACGGGCCGCAGACCGCCTACGGGCTGTTCGCCATGATCCTGCTCAGCCTTTCGACGGTGATCGCGGTGCTGGCGCTGTTCGTCTCCATCAAGCGGATCGGCCCGTTCCGCAGCGCGCTGATCATGAACCTGGAGCCGCTGCTCGCGACCATCATCAGCGCGCCGGTGCTGGGCGAGCTCATCACGCCGGTGCAGGCGGCCGGCGGCGCCATCATGCTGGCAGCCCTGGTTGCATTTCAGCTACGGCGCTGATGTGCTGACGGGATGTCGATGACGTCCCTCCTTCGCGTGGTTTTCGCCGCCACACTTGCCTTTTGCGCGAGCTTGCCATCGCGCGCGCAAACCCAGGTCGACATGCTGCTCGTTCTCGCGGTGGACACCTCGGGCAGCGTCAACGATGTCCGCTTCGAGTTGCAGAAGCAGGGCTACGTGGCCGCGTTCAGCCATCCGAACGTGTTGCGGGCGATCCGCTCCGGCATGCAGGGCGCAATCGCCGTCACCATGACGCAATGGACCGGGCCGTCGCTGCAGGTTCAGGTGGTGCCTTGGACGCTGCTGAAGGATCAGGCTTCGGTGCTGGCGTTCGCCAGCGCAATCGAGAACGCGCCGCGCGAGCTATTCTCGGGCGGCACGTCGATCAGCGGCGCCATCGACCACGCGATGCTGCTGCTGCCGTCGGCGCCCTTCAAGGGCGCCAAGCGCGTCATCGACATATCGGGCGACGGCTCGAACAACCGCGGCCGGCCCGTCACGCAGGCGCGCGACGACGCGGTGAGCGCGGGCGTCATCGTCAACGGCCTACCGATCCTGGCGCTGGAGCCGTGGCTCGACAAATATTATTTCGATCAAGTGATCGGCGGTCCGGGCTCGTTCATGATCCCGGCGGAGAGCTACGAGAAGTTCGCCGACGCGGTGCTGAGGAAATTGGTGCTGGAGATTGCTTTTCTGACCTCTCCCCGCCTGCGGGGAGAGGTCGACCGCCGGTAGGCCGTCGGGTGAGGGCGGACTTTCGATAGACCGCGCTCTTGGAAATTCCCCCTCACCCCAACCCTCTACCCGCAAGGGGGAGAGGGAGCGCAGCGCCGTCGCGGTCACCCTGGTCGTCTACTTCGGATGCGCTCGTGCACGCCGCGGCCGGGCGCGTCGTTGAACCCCTCGCAATCCTCGTCGATCTTCAGCCCGGCGGCGTGGATGCCGTGCGCGGCCAGTTCCTCGTCGTTCTCCTCGGTGTCGCCGGTGACGCCGACCGCGCCGATCACGTTGCCGGCGGTGTCGCGGATCAGCCGGCCGCCGCCTTCCGCGAAAAGGCGTTCGCCGCTGGTTGCGATCAGGAACTGCACGAACTCCGGCTTCTCCTGCTGGCGCACCTTGACCAGGCCCGACGAGCGGCCCAGCGACAGCGCCGCGTAGCACTTGCCGTAGGCCATCTCGAATCGGCTCATGGAGGCGTCGTCCTCCTTCTGGAACGCCTTCACGATGCAGCCGTTTTCCACCACCACTGCGCTGATCGGCCGACAGTTGAGCTCGGCGGCCCGCTTGAGGATCGCGTCGATAATGGTGTTGGCCTGCTTCAGCGTGATGCTCATGGGGTCCCTCCGTGCGGTGCGAGGCTAGCAAACCCATGCTATTCAATGCGAGCGATTCGCATGACAAACCGAATCAGAACCCTCACCCCGATTCTGACCGCTGCCGCGTTGTGCGCGTGGGCGGCGCCGGCCCGCGCCGACCTGCAGCTCTGCAACCGCATGAGCTACGTGGTCGAGACGGCCATCGGCGTCGAGGACAAGGGCGCCGCGGCGACCCGCGGCTGGTTCCGCATCGATCCCGGCCAGTGCCGCGTGGTGCTGCAGGGCGAGGTGCAGGCCGAAAGCCTCTACGTGCACGCCCGCGCGCTGCCGGTTTACGGCGCGTCGCCGCTGCCGCAGGGCGGCCACGCCGATCTCTGCGTCGGCAACGAAAATTTCGTGCTCGCTGCGGCGCGCGCCTGCGCCGCCCGCACCGGGCAGAAGCTCGCGCACTTCACCGCGATCAAGCCGTCGGAGACCGAGAAGGGCCACACCGCGTATCTCGCCGAGGAGGCCGAATATTCCGACGACCAGGCGCGCGACGCCGCGATCCAGCGGCTCCTGAACATCGCCGGCTACGACGTGTCGCCGATCGACGGCATCCGCGGCGCCAAGACTGACGCCGCGCTGCTGCAGTTCATCGCCGACAACAAGCTCACCCCGACCGCGGCCGGCCGCTCGGACTTTTTCGACGTGCTGATTGCCGCCGCGCAGCGGCCGGAGGGTGTCGGCTTCGTCTGGTGCAACGAGACGCCGCACGTCGTGATGGCGGCGCTCGGCATCGAGGAAAGCGGCTCGGTGGTGACGCGCGGCTGGTACCGGGTGGAGCCCGGCAAATGCCTGCGGCCCGAGGTGAAGGGGCAGTTGCGCAAGCTGTACAGCTTCGCCGAGGCGATCGGCGCCAACGGCCAGCCGGTGCAGCGCGCCGATCGGCCGATGACGTGGGGCGGCGAAACCATCCTGTGCACGCGCAACGTGAAGTTCGAACTGCTCGACCAGAAGGACTGCGCCGGCCAGGGCCTCACCTCGGCCGGCTTCGCCACTGTCGAGCTGGCCGGCCGCTCGGGAACGAAATTGCGCTTCAAGTGATTGCCGTTTCAGCGAGCGCGCTTTATTGGAACGCCGATGTCATCCTCAACAGCCCAAGTACGTGCGACTCCACGCAGCTTTTCGTCGGTCGAAACCTGGGTGTTCGACCTCGACAACACGCTCTATCCGCATCACCTGCTGTGGCAGCAGGTCGACGACCGCATCCGGCAGTATGTGTCGGATTTTCTGCGCGTGTCGGCGGACGACGCCTTCAAGGTCCAGAAGGATTACTACAAGCGCTACGGCACGACGATGCGCGGCCTGATGACCGAGCACAACGTGAATTCGGACGACTATCTCGAATTCGTCCACCAGATCGACCACTCCCCGCTCGAGGCCAACCCGGCGCTGGGCGCGGCTATCGAAAGCCTGCCGGGACGCAAGCTCATCCTCACCAACGGCACGCGAAAGCACGCCGACGCGGTGATGAAGAAGCTCGAAATCCACCAATGCTTCGAGGACGTGTTCGACATCGTTGCGGCGAGCCTCGATCCCAAGCCGCTGCCGCAGGTCTATGAGCGCTTCCTCAAGAAGCACGGCGTCGATCCGACCAAGGCCGCAATGTTCGAGGATCTTGCGCGCAATCTCGAAGTGCCGCACCAGCTCGGCATGACCACCGTGCTGGTGGTGCCGGATGACACCAAGAAGGTGCTGCGCGAGGTTTGGGAAAACGCCGGCCGCGACGATCCCCACGTCCATCACGTCACCGACGATCTGGCGGGATTTATCCGGACGAATTGCCTGAACGTGCGCTAACGACTTTCCGGCTCATGCCCCGCGCGTCCTGAACGCCTTCACCGCGCAATAGCCGAAATACAGGAAGGCCGCGAGCACGACTGCCTGCGCGATGGCGAACGGCGGCTCCGAGCCCTTCGGCGCCAGCGCGTTGAGCGCCGGGATTTTCTGGAACGACTGCACGACCAGCACGAAGACGTTGAGGTAGAGCGCGAACAGCGCGGTCACGACATAGATCCAGCGCCACGCGCCAGCGAGATGCTGGCTGTAGAGCGCATAAAGCGCAACCGCCAAGACGACCAGCGAGATGATCCCGAACCCGATCGCCGGGGTGAATGCTGCGATGGGAAACATGAAGCCGGTGA
The DNA here is from genome assembly GCA_040510815.1 of Xanthobacteraceae bacterium. Lineage (GTDB taxonomy): Bacteria > Pseudomonadota > Alphaproteobacteria > Rhizobiales > Xanthobacteraceae > VAZQ01. Next base: position 16,216 of record JBEVIH010000116.1, read on the forward strand.
CGCTGGTCAGGATGGTCGTCACGAGGAACACCAGGGTCCACACCGGGCTGAATTGCGAATTCAGCATTTGATAAAACACGACCAATCCCGCCGCGATGGCGACCAGACTGATGATGACGTGCAAAATCGTGAACGCCTGAAGCGACAGACCCAGCATCATTGACGCGCCTCCTCCGACCCTTGCAATGCTACGACCGCGGCCGCCGCACCGCCAGTCGGAAGATTGGGCAAGGGCCGCCGCCCGTTCGCCCGCTTGACATCCGTGGCGCGTAACCCGACAAAACCGCACGCCCAGGGACATTCCATGACCGCCGAACTCGCCAAGACCATCGACGACGCCTTCGAGAAACGCGCCGACGTCACGCCCGCAACCAAGGGCCCGGTGCGCGACGCGGTGGGGACCGCGCTCGACCTGCTCGACCGCGGCAAGGCCCGCGTCGCCGAGCGCGGCGGCAACGGCGCGTGGTCGGTCAATCAGTGGCTCAAGAAGGCGGTGCTGCTATCGTTCCGGCTGACCGACAACGCGCCCGTGCCGGGCGCCGCCGGCAACTCGACGTGGTGGGACAAGGTGCCGACCAAGTTCGAAGGCTGGGACGCCGCGCGCTTCAAGGAAGCCGGCTTCCGCGCCGTGCCGGGCAGCGTGGTGCGCCGCTCCGCCTACATCGCGCCGAACGTCATCCTGATGCCGTCGTTCGTCAATCTCGGCGCCTATGTCGACAGCGGCACCATGGTGGACACCTGGGCGACGGTCGGCTCCTGCGCGCAGATCGGCAAGAACTGCCACATCTCCGGCGGCGCCGGCATCGGCGGCGTGCTCGAGCCGCTGCAGGCGGGCCCGGTGATCGTCGAGGACAACTGCTTCATCGGCGCGCGCGCCGAAGTGGCCGAGGGCGTGGTGGTGCGCGAAGGCTCGGTGCTCTCGATGGGCGTCTATCTCGGCGCCTCGACCACCATCATCGACCGCGAGACCGGCGAGACGATGCGCGGCGAGGTGCCGCCCTACTCCGTCGTGGTGTCGGGCACCTTGCCGGGCAAGCCTTTGAAGAACGGCCAGCCGGGCCCGAACCTCTATTGCGCGGTGATCGTGAAGCGGGTCGACG
>JBEVIH010000117.1:0-6196 GCA_040510815.1 Xanthobacteraceae bacterium
ATCGTTCCTGCGCACTTAGCACCAACGGCACAATCGGCCGGCCTCTCACACCTGCATTCGCCATAAGCGCTCTCCTTTCGAAGCTCCGAGCGCTCTTCTATAATGTGGCGAACTTGCGTTCCAGATGACTAGTGTCCCTTTGATTCCGAAGTTCGCATCAGAGGGCGCCGCAAAGGTTTGCGACCTTCGGAATCGGGACACTAGTGCCGCTTGCACTTCGGCGGCCAAATGGCCAATTCTTGGGTGGTTTGCACGGAGCGGTCCTTGTCCCAGGATGTCCCGATCGGCACGACGCAGGTGAGCCTCGCTCAGCTCAACGAGCGCTCGCGCGAAATCTTTCGCCAGATCGTCGAAAGCTACCTCGCCACCGGCGAGCCGGTGGGCTCGCGCAATATCTCGCGGCTGATCACCACGCCGCTCTCGCCCGCCTCCGTGCGCAACGTGATGTCCGACCTGGAGCAGCTCGGCCTCGTCTATGCGCCGCATACCTCGGCCGGCCGGCTGCCGACCGAGCTGGGATTGCGCTTCTTCGTCGACGCGCTGATGGAGATCGGCGACCTCGCCGAGGCCGACCGCCGCGAGATGGAGGCCAAGGTCGCCGCCGTCGGAACCTCCATGGACGCGGTGCTCAGCGAGGCCTCCGGCATGTTGTCGGGGCTCACCCGTGCGGCCGGCGTTGTGCTCGCCGCCAAATCGAACGTGCGCCTCAAGCACATCGAGTTCGTGCGGCTTGAGCCGGAACGCGCGCTCGTCGTCCTGGTCGCCGAGGACGGGCAGGTGGAGAATCGCGTCATCGCCGTGCCAGCCGGATTGCCGCAGTCCACGCTGACCGAGGCGGCGAATTTCCTCAACGCGCATGTCCGCGGCCGCACGCTGGCCGAGGCCAAGGCCGAGCTCGAGAAAGCGCTCGAGGCCGGTGAGGCCGAGCTCGATGCGCTGACCCAGAAGATCGTCGGCGCCGGGCTCGCCAGCTGGTCGGGTGGCGAGAGCGACGAGCGCAAGCTGATCGTGCGCGGCGCCGCCCATCTACTCGACGACCTGCGGGCGGCCGAGGACCTCGAACGGGTGCGGCTGCTGTTCGACGATCTCGAGACCAAGCGCGGTGTAGTCGACCTGCTTGGCCGCGCCGAGCGCGCCGACGGCGCGCGCATCTTCATCGGCTCGGAGAACAAGTTGTTCTCGCTCTCGGGCTCCTCGACCATCGTGGCGCCCTATCGCGACGGCGCCGGCCGCATCATCGGCGTCATCGGGGTGATCGGCCCGACCCGGCTCAACTACGCGCGAGTGATCCCGATGGTGGACTACACCGCCAAGGTGGTGAGCAAGATCATCGGCGGGTAGGACCCCTTTTGCGCCTTTCGGCGCTTGATTTTTCACGCCTGAGCCCTGATATCCGGGGCGAACCGCATGACCAATGGGAACGACACGATGACGGATTGGACCGCTCGCCGCCCGGACGATGCGGCAGCCGAACCGGAGACCGCCGAGACGTCCGCATCGACGGAGGAAGCCAAGATCGCCGCGTTGGTTGAGGCTTTGAGCCGGGAGTCTGCCGAGAACAAGGACAAGCTCCTGCGGACACTTGCCGAGATGGAGAATTTGCGCCGGCGGACGGATCGGGAGGTCGCCGATGCGCGCCTCTATGGCATCTCGAATTTTGCGCGCGACATCCTGGCCGTTGCCGACAATATGGACCGCGCTCTGGCGGCGCTCGACGCCGAGCTGCGCGAGAAGGCGGACGCGGGGCTCAAGGCGCTGCTCGACGGCGTCGAATTGACCGAGCGCGAGCTGCTGAAGGTGCTCGAAAAGCACGGGGTGAAGAAGTTCGAGCCGCTGGGCGAGAAATTCGATCCCAACCTGCATCAGGCGATGTTCGAGCTGCCCGATCCCTCGCGGCCGGCCGGCACGGTCGCCCAGGTGATCCAGCCCGGCTACATGATCGGTGAGCGTGTGTTGCGGCCGGCGCTGGTCGCGGTGGCGAAAGGCGGACCGAAGCCGGACGCGGAGCCGCCCGCCAACGACAATTCGGGGTCGTCTCCCGGCGTCGTCTGACGCGCACTCCTCTCCGCCTGCCGCAAACGCGCTATGGTCGTGCCCTCGCGGGCGCCCCAGGCCTGCCTGGGTCGCTGCAAGCCGGCCGGTCCGCTTGCGATGAGGGGACGATGATCCGCAGCACAGAGCGCTTCCTGACGACCCATAGCGGCAGCCTGCCGCGACCCGACGACCTCATCCGGATGATGTACGCCAAGGAGGAGGGGGTGCCGGTCGAGCGCGAGGCGCTGGCGGCGCGCGTGCGCGCGGCAGTCGCCGAGGTGGTGAGGAGGCAGGTCGAGGCCGGCGTCGACATCGTCAACGATGGCGAGATGTCGAAGCCGAGCTATGCCACCTACGTCAAGGATCGGCTCTCCGGCTTCGGCGGCACCGGCAATACCTTCGTGTACCAGGATCTGGCCGGCTTCCCCAATCTCGCCAAGCGCGTGTTCGGCGATCCCGGGCGGTCGCGCCGCAAGACGCCGGCTTGCAACGCCCCCATCGGCGTGCGCGACACCGATGCGGCCAGCGCCGACACCGACAATCTCAAGGCGGCGGTCGCCGCCGCGGGCCGAACCGACGCATTCATGAGCGCGGCGTCCCCCGGCGTCGTCTCGCTGTTCTTCCGCAACGACCATTATCCGAGCCAGGAGGCCTACCTGTTCGCGATCGCGGAGGCGATGCGTCACGAATACGAAACCGTCGCCAAAGCGGGCATCGTGCTGCAGATCGACTGCCCCGATCTCGCCATGGGCCGGCACATCCAGTACGCGGCCTTGAGCCTCGAGGAATTCCGCAAGCGCGCCGGCATGCACGTGGCGGCGCTCAACCACGCGCTCGCCGGCATCGCGCCCGAGCAGCTGCGCCTGCACCTGTGCTGGGGCAACTACGAGGGCCCGCACCACTGCGACGTGCCGCTCGCCGACATCATCGACATCGTGTTCACGGCACGCCCGAGCGCGATCTCGTTCGAGGCCGCCAACCCGCGCCATGGGCACGAATGGGTCCTGTTCGAGCGGGTCAAGCTGCCCGCCGGCAAGGTGCTGATCCCGGGCGTGATCGAGTCGAAGTCGAACTTCATCGAGCATCCGGAGCTCGTCGCGCAGCGCATCGGGCGCTACGCGAAGCTGGTCGGTCTCGAGAACGTCATCGCCGGCAGCGATTGCGGTTACGGCACCTGGGTCGGGCAGGCGGCGGTCGACCCCGACGTGGTGTGGGCGAAGCTCGCCGCAATGGCGGAGGGCGCGCGGATCGCGTCGCGGCAGTTCTGGCGGTGATGTTTGAGCGAATGGCGAATAGAATAAAGGACCTTGGCTGTCCCTATTCGCTACTCGCCACTCGCTATTCGCCGCTTTCAGCGCGGCTCGATGCCGTCGCGCACCACCCGGAAACGCGGATAGGCGTCCTTCCAGCCTTCCGCGCGCGCCACCCCGACCATCTGCAGATAGCCGCCGCCGCCGAAACGCAGCCATTGCACCACCATGAGCGCCGTGCCGGTCGCCGGGTCCTTGGCGCTGGCGAAGATTTGGTGGCCTTGCTGGCCGGCCATCCGCAGCGGCTCCGCGGTGGTGATGCGGGCCTCCTTGAGGTTGGGAACGGCCGCGAACACGTCGCGTGCGAAATTATCGCGCTCGCCGGCCTGCGCCGGGCCGCCCGGCGCGACCGCCACGAAGATGTGCGGGTCGACGCGGGCCGCCGGGGACGGTGCGCCGGGCGCATCGCCGAGCCCATCGCCCAGCATGACGGCGCGCCCCGGGACGACCCCTCCGACTTCGAAACCGGCCAGGTCGCCGAGCTTGAACGGCAGCAGGCTGAGCTGCTCCTCGACCGGGATGGTTGCGCGTACGGCGAGGCTTTGCAGCGCGGCGCGGATCGCGGCGTCCGGATAGGCCGCCTTGGCGGCGTCCGGCACCTGCACGGTGATGAGCGCGGTCAGCGTCGGCGTCCCGGCGATCAGGAACCATTTGCGCAGCCGCACCTTCTCGACCTCCTGGCGTCCGATCACCAGGAAGGCTTTGCCGGTGGCAAGCGACAGCGCCTCGCGCGTTTCCTGCGTCACGCCCTGCTTCTTCAAGGCATCGGGCGTGATCGATTTCTCGAGGTCCCGGTAGGCGTCCGCCGGCAGCGTGGCCAGGATGATGCCGACATTTCTGGCGGCGTCCTCGTAACCGAAGAAGTTCTTGCTCGTCACCACGCCGGACGGCGGCACCAGCCCGATGCGGGAGCCGGGCGGATAGACGACGTCGGTCGCGCGTGTCGGCGACGCGGCGAGCGCGAGCGCAATGCAGAGCAGGAGCCGTTGGATCAGGATCATGGTGTTGTCGTCGATGACGGATATTACGCACATTGAGCCGATGAGACTACGGCAGAGGCGAGGCGATTTCGCGTTCGTAAAGGTGTGATCGGCGCGGCGATCATTTCTATTCGAACGATTGATGACGCGGCGCGGCGAAAAAATCGGCGCTTCCAATGGTCGGCCGCATCGCCATGATCCAGGAACCCGGCGGCGCCGCGGTCGGATGGATCACGCCGGCGTCGCGAGCGTCACCCGGGCGGCGTCACCCGCCGCAGCGTGAGGTTGATGCGCCCGCCCTCCGGCAGCAGCGTCGAGGTCCCCGGCATGATCCGGTCGACGCCGTGGAACGCGAGCCGCGCCTGTCCGCCGAGCACCACGGCGTCGCCGGAGGCCAGACGGAGCGTGCGGGTCGGATCCTTGCGGGTCGTGCCGCCGATCCGAAACAGGCAGGTGTCGCCGAGCGACAGCGAGACCACGGGGGCGCCGAAGTCCTGCTCGTCGCGGTCCTGATGCAGGCCCATGCGGGCGTCGGGCCCGTAGAAATTCACCAGGCAGCATTCGGGCGGATGCGGGTAGCCGGCGAGTGCGTGCCAAGCGTCGAGCACCGCCTTTGGGATCGGCGGCCACGGCTCGCCGGTCTCGGGATGCAGCGGCTGGTAGCGGTAGCCGCGCTCGTCGGTCACCCAGCCGAGCGGCCCGCAATTGGTCATACGCACAGACATCGGGTGGCCGGTCTTCGGCATGCGCGGGGTGTACAACGGCGCTTGGCGCAGCGCCTCGTGCAGATCTCCGAGCAGCCGCTTTTGGGCCGCCCCATCGAGATAGCCGGGAACGAAACGGAGCCCTGACAAGCTGGCGGGACGGGTCATTTCACGTGTGTCCAAGCCAAGAAACCTAAGTATTCTACCAACGGGGACGAGTCCTCCCCTTGGTAACCACCGCGCTCGCGATTCCGTGAACGGATGTCTTGCGGCCCTAGTGGGCCCTCCTATATGAGCCAAGACGCCGCAGGGGGCGGCGTTTGACGTGTATTGTGGGGGTCGGACGAGGGGGTTTCCGCGGTCACGCGGAAGTTTCCCTGCGGGCGCCGAAAGGGCCCGGCCGACCTGCCAGACAGAGAGAGGAAGTACCATGGCCAAGGTGATCGGCATCGATCTCGGCACCACCAATTCCTGCGTCGCGGTGATGGAGGGCAAGAACCCGAAGGTCATCGAAAACGCAGAGGGCATGCGCACCACCCCGTCGATCGTCGCCTTCTCGGAAGACGGCGAGCGGCTGGTCGGTCAGCCGGCCAAGCGTCAGGCGGTCACCAATCCGGAGCGCACCATCTTCGCGGTCAAGCGCCTGATCGGGCGACGCTACGACGACCCGATGGTCGACAAGGACAAGAAGCTCGTCCCCTACAAGATCGTGCGCGCCTCTAACGGCGACGCCTGGGTCGAGGCCGACGGCAAGACCTATTCGCCCTCGCAGATCTCCGCCTTCATCCTGCAGAAGATGAAGGAGACGGCGGAAGCCTATCTCGGGCAGAAGGTCGAGCAGGCTGTCATCACGGTTCCCGCCTATTTCAACGACGCCCAGCGCCAAGCCACCAAGGACGCCGGCAAGATCGCCGGCCTCGAGGTGATGCGCATCATCAACGAGCCGACCGCGGCCGCGCTCGCCTATGGGCTCGACAAGCAGAAGACCGGCACCATCGCGGTCTACGATCTCGGCGGCGGCACGTTCGACATTTCAATTCTGGAAATCGGCGACGGCGTGTTCGAGGTGAAGTCGACCAACGGCGACACCTTCCTGGGCGGCGAGGACTTCGACATGCGCCTCGTCAACTATCTCGCCGACGAGTTCCAGAAGGAGCAGGGCATCGAT
>JBEVIH010000118.1:0-6638 GCA_040510815.1 Xanthobacteraceae bacterium
GGCTCAAGCTCATCGACGTCGGCTGCGGCACCGGACGCTTCCTCGACTTCTGCAAGCAGGCCTGGCCGCGGCTGCCGGCGCTCGGTGTCGACCTGTCGGAGGCCTACGTCGCCGAGGCCAAGGGACATCTTCGCCGCTGGTGCTGGGTCGATTTCATCGTCGCCAACGGAGAAGCCCTGCCGGTGCCGGACGACAGCCAGGACGCGGTCACCAGCATCTTCATGTTTCACGAACTGCCGCCAAAGGTGCGCCGGACGGTGGTGCGCGAATGCGCGCGCGTGCTCAAGCCCGGCGGCCGGCTCATTCTCATCGACTCGCTGCAGATCGGCGACCAGCCGGACTACGACGGCGTGCTCGAGCTGTTTCCGCAGAGCTATCACGAGCCCTATTACGGCAGTTACCTCAAGGAGGACTTCGCCGCGCTCGCCGCCGCCTGCGGCCTCACCCACGTGCGCAGCGTCAACGCCTTCGTCTCCAAGGTGATGGTGTTCGACAAGCGGTGAAACGAGTTGGCCGAGCCGCGGCACCAATCTCGTGTCCCGGCCGAAGCGACGGCGTAAGCCGGAGCGAGAGCCGGGACCCAGGGGAAAATCGACGCGCGGAGCGTGTCACAATATTGCGCTTTGCGAGTCTTGCGCTGGGTCCACGCAAGTCGGGTTTACCCGACTTGCGCACCATTAAGCGCCGATCTCGGGTAAACCCGAGATCGGTGTCTCGTTCCGCTCGCTTCGCTCGCTGCACTCGCCCGGGACACGAGCCTCACGCCTTCTCCAAAATCTTGTCCTGCTTGCCGAAGTGATAACGCGGCAGCGCGTCGAGGTCGGTGCCGGTGACGCGGATCACCCAGGCCTTCTCCGGATGCGCGGTCGAGTGGATCACGCCCGGGCCGTAGGCCTTGGTCTGGCCGGGCGTGAGCCGATACTTGCTCACCGCCGTGAGCTCGGCGTGGTCCTCGCTTTCCGGATTGGTGCGCCGCCACTCGGTCATCTCGGTGACCGCACGCGCATTGCCGTAGACCGCCCACGAGGCGCCGTGGCTGTGCGGCTTGCCGACCTTGCTGCCCTCCTGCACGTGCGCCAGCACGTAGAAATCGGTCTCGGGGTCGTGGTGGAGCTCGCGCCGGCCGGGCGGCATATCGTCGCTGAAGCTGGCCGCCACGAAGGCTGGATTGGCGAGCAGGCGGCCGAGCCGCTCGGCGATCTGCGGCAGCGCGTCCGCCAGCGCCTGCGCCTTGAGGATCGCGCGGCTCTCCGCGCAGAATTGATCGAGCGTATAGGCCATGGCTTTGCTCCCTTGCGACCGTCCTTCCTGCCGCGTCTTAATTTACCCGTTCCGCGGCGGAGGGTACGATATTGCGACATCAGTGAGAATGACCCGGGAGGAATGAATGGCGAAGCTTTGGAGCCGCGGGCTGATCGCGCTCGTCGCCGTCGGTACGCTTTGGTGGGGGCAGAGCTTTGGCCAGGAGCCCTACCCGTCCCGCACCGTGAAGATCGTCGTGCCCGCCGCGCCCGGCTCCACCACCGACACCCTGGCGCGGCTCATTGCCGACCAGCTCGCGCAGAAATGGGGCACGCCGACGATCGTCGAGAACATCCCCGGCGGCGCCATGAACATCGGCGCCACCGCGGTCGCGCGCGCGGCGCCCGACGGCTACACCATGATGGTCGCGCCGCCGGCCCCGCTGTCGTTCAGCCACCTGCTCTACAAGGACCTCGGCTTCGAGCCGGCGAAATTCGTGCCGGTCACCATGCTGGCGAAGATCCCCAACGTGCTGGTAGTGCGCAAGGAGCTGCCGGCGGCGACGCTCAAGGAGCTGATCGCGCACGCCAAGGCGAACCCCGGCAAGCTCTCCTACGCCTCGCAGGGCGTCGGCTCGACCGCGCACCTGTCGGCGGCGCAGCTCGAGGTGCTCGCCGGCATCAAGATGGTGCACGTGCCCTATCGCGGCGCGCAGCCGGCGCTCACCGACGTGGTGGCCGGCCACGTCGACATGTTCTTCGACACGCTCGCCACCTCGGTGCCGCTCTATCGCGACGGCAAGGTGAAGCTCCTCGGCGTCGCCGACCTGCAGCGCGCCGGCGCGGCGCCCGACGTGCCGACGTTCTCGGAGGCGGGCGTGCCGGGCTTCAAGTCGATCACCTGGTTCGGCCTGGTGGCGCCGCCGGGCATGCCCGCGGCGCTGGCTGAGCGGATCAACCGCGACACGGTCGAGATCCTCAAGCGCCCGGAGGTCGGCGACACCCTGCGCAAGCTCTCGCTGGAGGCCGGCGCCACCTCGCCCGCCGACACCACCAGGTTCTTCGCCGACGAGGCGGCGCTCTGGAGCAAGGTGATCAAGGAGGCGGGGATAATGCCGCAGTAACTCTCGTGTCCCGGGCGCAGCGCAGCACGCGCGAAGCGAAGTGATGCGCTGCAGACCCGGGACCGTTACGAATTCCGAGTCTGGAGCGATCCCGGACGCGGTGCACCGCTCCGCAAGAGCTCCGCGCTGCACCGCGTCCGGGACACGAGCGCTACCTCACCAACCCCATCTCCCGATACGCCCGCAGCGCGCCGGGATGCAGCGGCACGCCGCCGAACTCCAGCGCCGCCGCACCTTGCTCGCGCAGCGGCGCGAACAGCTCCGCCATCCCGGCGAACAGCGGATTGCGCCGGCCGAGCTCGTCGGCGCCGGCGACGATCGCCGCCACCGCCGCGTGCACGGTCGCCTCGGCGACGCGCGGATGGGTCGCCAGCACGTTGACCACCGCGAGCTGCGGCGTATCCGCGTCGAGGCCGCGGAACGCGCCCTGGCGCATCACCGTGCGCCGATAATACGGCACCGCCGCGAGCACGCGCTCGAGCTCGGCGGGCGCGTAGCCGACGACGCGCAGCGCGACACGCGCGGCGAGCTCGGTCATCACCTTGTTGGGGATCGGGCACTGGAACTGGGCGTCGACCTCGCCGGCCGCCAGCGCCTGCGCGCCGGCGGCGAAATCGAGATAGACCGGCATGACGTCCGCGAGGCTTGCGCCGAGCGCGCCGAAGATGACGTGGGCGTGCTGCACCATGCCGCTGGTCACCGGCCCGAGCGCGATGCGCCGCCCGCGCAGGTCGGCGAACGAGCGGATCGGCAAGTCTGCCCGCACGATGAAGAACAGCGGGCCGGCGTTCATCGGCGCCGCCATGGCGAGATCGACCGGGCGCGCGAACGGCGCCTCGCCGTGCTTCGCCCGCCCGATCCAGTTCGAGGCCATGAAGCCGAATTCGATCGCGCCCGAGTCGAGGCCGCCGGCGTTCTCGGTGCTGGCGGACTTGCTTTCGAGCACCTCGACGGGGCTAAGCGCGGCGTGCCGCTCGAAGATCGCCTTGAGCGCCGCCCCCTGGCTCCAGAAGGTGCCGTCGCGCTCGGAGGTGCCGATCCGGATGGTCATGGGGGGCAGCTCAGCGGCGTGTCCCGGGCGCAGCGCAGCGGCGCAGCCTGCGTTGGTGCGCTGCAGACCCGGGATCGTTACAAACTCCGAGTCTGGAACGGTCCCGGATCAGCGGTGCACCGCTTCGCTGGCGCTCGCGCTGAACCGCGTCCGGGACACGGTTCATCACCTCTGCGGACCGCCCGGCGGATCCAGCCGTCCGTCATCCGCCTTCAATATCTCCATGCGCCGCACCTTCTCCATCAGCTCCTGGTCCACATACGGCCCGATCAGCTTGCGGAACGCATACAGCACCTGCCGATACTCCCGCCCGCAGGCGTCGGCGCGGAACTTCGGCAGGATCTTCCTCTGCACGAAGTCGTTGAACGTGTTCGGATCGCCGCCATAGGCGATGCACAGCGTGTTGTAGAAGCGCTGCGCGGCGGTGCCGTGCACGTCGGAGAAATCGTCCTCGGTCGGCGCATTGGCCTCGGCGTCGCGGCGATAGAGATGGGCGGTGCCGGTGAGCGTGCGCCGCGCCACCTCCTTGCCGAACTGCAGCATGATGAAGGCGGCGAGCTGGTCGGCGGCGTCCTCCTCGCGCCCGAACAGCGGAATCTGCAGGATGTCGAACACCGCGTGCGCCACCTCGTGCAGCACCACCTGGATGAACGGCCCGACGATGGCGTCCTCGCGCGTCACCTCGGGCGTGTTCTGCTTCGGCGCCAGATCCTCGATCCAGGCCACGTACTCGTAGCAGATCGTCACTTCGCCATTGCTGTACCAGGCATTGACCGAGCCGCGACAGCCGCGCAGCTGCACCTTGAGCTGGCGCGGCAGCTTGAGCGGCGCCAGGAACTGGCGCAGCTGCTCCAGCACCTGGCGCTGCTGCAGGCGCTCGTACATCGGCCGATGCACGGGGTTGGCGGGCTCGATGTAGGCGATCTCGATCTGGCCGTTGGCGAGGGCGGGGGGCGTAGGCGATGCCGACGGCGCCTGGGCCCGGGCCGGCGCGGATGAGAATGCCAACCAGACGGCGGCCGACAGCAAGGCCGTGGCCCTGACAAGACGCGTCATCGAGACATCCTCTGCTTTGCCCGGGACACAAGCCCGGTTCGTCGCCGTTTTCAGAAAAATAGGCTACCTGGTTTTGCGGAGCAATTCGCCGAAAGCAGCGATGGGATCAAGCGTGGCGGTCCCGACAGGACTCGAACCTGTGACCTTCGGTTTAGGAAACCGCTGCTCTATCCGGCTGAGCTACGGGACCGATCCAATCGCTTCAACAACCATTGCTTCCGGCGGTGTGTTTGAAGTCTTGCCGTGCCCGCGTCAAGGCGCCGGCCGCCGGCCTAATACCCCACCATCTCCAGCTTCGTCAGCGTCACCTGGTTCATGATCCGCGCCGCATTGGCGAGATGCCAGGCGGTGTAGAGCTCCGGGAACAGATCGTCCGACGACATGCCGTCGACCGGCACCACCACCTTGAAGCCGCGCAGCGCGGCGGCGCCGGCGGTGTGCAGCACCGAGGTCTGCGCCTGGGTGCCGAGCGCGATCACGGTCTTGATGCCCTTGTCCTTGAGCGTCTTCTCGAGCTCGCTGTTGATGAACTTGTCGGGGCCGAGCGGCGGCAGCACCTGCTCGCCGGCCGCGGGCGTGAGCTCCTTGAGGATGTCGGGCGCGGTCGAGCCCGGCACCGCGACGCTGTAGATGATGAGCGCGCCCTTGGCGCGGGCGGCGGCGACGAGCTTTTGCACCTTGGCGACCGAGGCGGCGCAGCGCGGGCGTCTTTGCGCGCTGCAGGTCTGGTTGGTGAAGTCCATCACCAGGAGCGCGGTCTCCTTGGGGTCGATGGTCACCGGCTTGAGTTGCGGCGGGGCGGGAAGCTTGGCGGCGGCCCATTCGTCGACGATGGTCTGGGCGGCGGCGGGCAGCGACCACGCACACACGGTGATCAAGGCGAGCAGCGCGACGATCGTCGAGCCGGAACGGCGCATGGGTTTCTCCCTTCCTCGTGCCTGTGATCGCATCTGTCTGCAAATAAAACCATTGTACCGATTTGGGTTTATGGTGTCTCAGCGGGGGCGGCTCAAGTGTCTCGCGCGAGCGCCTCAGCCGCTGTGCTTTGGCCGCCGGAGTGGGCCGCGCCAGCGTTTCGATTTACCCGCAATTCGCAGTGCCGGGGTACCGAATCGCCGCAGTCCCGCCCAATTCCCCCGTTCCGCTAGCGCCCATGGGCGGTTGGGCTCGCCGCGTGTTTGCCGCATTGGTTGCCGGATCGATGATGGTCGGATCGTTGCCCGATTCCCGCGCCGAGGGCGCTCCACCCGCGCCAGCCGCCGCCTGCCAATTCGAGCTGACCGGCACCGGCAAGGTGGCGGCGGTCGTCGATGGGCGCAGCTTCGTGCTCGACGACGGCCGCGAGGTGCGGATCGCGGGGATCGAGGTGCCGCTGATGCCCGCTCCCGGCGAAACCGGGCCCGCCGCCGAGGCGGGGTTGGCCGCGCGGGCGGCGCTCGCGGCGCTCGTTGCGGGCCATAACGTCGAGCTGCGCCAGCGCGGGCCAGCCGCGGCCGCCGACCGCTACGGCCGGATCGTGGCACACGTCCATTTGAGCGAAAACGGCCCCAAGACATCGCCCGGCACATCAGTCGCCAACGAATTGCTGGCAAAAGGCCATGCCCGGGTCGCCGCCGAGGTCGGGGACCGCGCCTGCGCCGCCGAGTTCCTGGCCCGGGAACGCGCCGCCCGCGAGGCAAAACTTGGCCTGTGGGGCGAACGGTATTATGCCATAGTGGGGGCCGAGAGCTGGGCGGAGCTGTTGGCGGAACGGGGCCGTTTCACCGTGGTTGAAGGCAAGGTGCTGTCGGTCCGCGAGAGCGGAGGCACGATCTATATGAATTTCGGACGGCGATGGTCGCAGGCGCTGACCGTCACCGTGGCCAAACGCCACGAGCGCAGCTTCACGGCCGCCGGGCTTTCGCCGAAGTCGCTGGAGAACCGCCGGCTGCGGGTGCGCGGCTTCCTCGACGAGCGCAACGGCCCGCGCATCGAGGCCACCCGCCCCGAGCAGATCGAGATCGCCGAACGCAACTGACGAGACTTGAGACGAGCCCGTGGACGCCGAAGCAACATCAACAAGAGCGCGTAGCCCGGAAGGAGCGCCAGCGACATCCGGGACGGCGGTCCCGCATTTCGCTGCGCTCAATGCGGGCTACAAGCTTGCGCTCGCCGCGCTGCTCGGGC
>JBEVIH010000119.1:0-8143 GCA_040510815.1 Xanthobacteraceae bacterium
ATGCGGACGAATGACGGCCACCATCCTCATCACCGGTTTCGGACCGTTTCCCGGCGCGCCCTACAACCCGACGCAACCGCTGGTGCGTAGGCTCGTGCGCCGGCGGCATCCGGCTTTCGCCGGGGTGCGGCGCATCGCCCACGTCTTTCCTGTCAGCTACGAGGCGGTGGACCGGGAATTGCCGGCGCTGATCGCACGCGAGCGTCCCGACGTGCTGGTCATGTTCGGGCTGGCGCTGCGCACCAAGCACATCCGTATCGAAATGCAGGCGCGCAATGCGCTCACCCGCATGGTGGTGGACGCGAGCGGCCACCGGCCGATCGCCGGCACAATCATACCGCACGCGCCGCGAGCATTGCCGCTGCCCACGCCGGCACAACGGCTGGTCATGGCGGTGCGATCGACCGGCATGGCCGCCGCGCTCTCGCGCGATGCCGGACGCTATCTCTGCAATTATCTGTGCTGGCGGGCGGCCGAAGCGTCGGTCCGAGCCGACCGGCTACGGGTGGCGGCCTTCGTCCACGTGCCCCTGGTCGGCCGCGCACCGGTCGCGCGCTCACGCCTGCGCCGCACGCCGATCACGCTCGATGATCTCGCGCGCGCCGGCGAGGCGATCGTGCGGGCCGCGCTCGCCGCCGCGCGCCGACAGCGTTAACGCCGCAGGCGCGCGTTAACGCTAAGCGCAATTCGACGCGGCGTCCCAATCGGACACAGGGCTTCTGGCCTCAAACTTGTATGAGTCTCGCCATGGGAGCCCCTGCGCCATGAATATCGATCGCCGTCATTTCTTCGCCTTGACCGCCGCCGTTGCGGGCACCGCCGCCGCGCCGGCCATGGCGGCGCCTGCCGCGCCGATCTCCGCGCTTGGCCTCGACGCCGGCCAGTTCGGCCTGCGCCCGGGCAGTCCCGACGACCAGAGCCGCGCGCTCCAGCGTGCCGTCGACGAGGCCGCCCGCGCGCGCGCCCCGCTTGCGATCGCGCCCGGCACCTATCGGGTCGGCGGCGTGAAGCTCGCCGCCGGTACCCAGCTCATCGGCGCACGCGGCGCCACACGGCTCGTCTACACCGAGGGACCGTCCCTGCTGGCGGCGGCGGGGGCCGACCGGGTGACGCTGTCCGGCCTCGTGCTCGACGGCGGACGGCGGCCGCTGCCCGAGCGTCGGGGCCTCGTGCAGCTGGAAAATTGCACGGCCATCAAGATCGCCGATTGCGAGATCGCCTCGTCGGGTGGCAACGGCCTCGTGCTCGCGGCCAGCGGCGGCGACGTGAGCACGACGACCTTCACCAGCATCGCCGACGTCGCCATCCATTCGTTCGACGCCCGCGGGCTGACGATCGCGCGCAACGTCATCAATGGGGCGGGCAACAACGGCATCCAGGTCTGGCGCTCGCAGAAGGGCGACGACGGCAGCATCGTCGTCGACAATCGCATCGAGAACGTCGACAACCGGGCCGGCGGCTCGGGCCAGTACGGCAACGCCGTCAACGTCTTCCGCGCCGGCAACGTGATTGTGCGCGGCAACCGCATCCGCAATTGCGCCTTCTCGGCGGTGCGCGGCAATGCCGCCTCCAACATCACGATCGAAGGCAACAGCGTGAGCGACATGCGCGAGGTCGCGCTCTATTCGGAGTTCGGCTTCGAAGGCGCGCTGATCGCCAACAACACGGTCGACGGCGCCGCCATCGGCATCTCGGTCACCAATTTCAACGAGGGCGGGCGGCTGGCGGTCGTGCAGGGCAACGTCATCCGCAACCTGATCCCCAGCCGGCCGGCCGGGACCGATCCGGGCGATTCCGGCGGCGTCGGCATCGCGGTCGAGGCCGACACCGCGGTCACCGGCAACGTGGTCGAGAACGCGCCGACCGCCGGCATCATGCTCGGCTGGGGCCACCACCTGCGCGACGTCGCCGCCACCGGCAACGTCGTGCGCCGGGCCGATATCGGCATCGCCGTCTCGGTCGTGCCCGGCGCCGGCACCGCGCTCATTGCCAACAACGTCATCGCCGAGGTGCGGCGCGGCGCCATCCTCGGGCTCGACCGGGCGAAGGTGGTGACCGGCGATCTCACCAAGGCCGGCGTCAACTACTATGCTCACCTCACCATCAGCGGAAACCGCGTGCGCTGAAGGCGAAGGCGGCCGGATTAACTGGTTTTAATGTGCCCCTGTGACGCAGCGCCATTGCGCGGCCGCGGTCGCCTACGCCATATTTCCATCCCAAACCGGACTTCATCTGCCGCCATGCGCCGCCCCGTGAGAAAAGTGCTCGTCGCAATCCTCGCCCTGTTCCTGTTCCCCCTCGCGGTCCATGCGGCACTCTACGCCAGCAAGGACCGTCCGGCGAGCTTTCGCAACGCCGACTGGTCGAGCGTCGGAATGCTGCCCCCGGCGAGCGCCGACCGCGACGCCCGGCTGCTGGTTTTCACCGGCCGCACCGGCCGCTGGAAGGGCATTTTCGCCGTCCATAGCTGGGTCGTCTTCAAGCCTGCCAACGCCACCACCTGGAGCCGCTACGACGTGGTGGGCTGGGGCCAGCCGCTGCGCAGCAACGGCTGGGAGCCCGACGGCCGCTGGTTCGGCGACACCCCGCGCGTCCTGGTCGACGTCCGCGGCGCGCAGGCCGAAACCTTGATCCCCAAGGTCAAGGCCACCATCGCCGACTACAGCTACAACAATTTCGGCGACTACCGGATGTGGCCCGGGCCGAACAGCAACACCTTCGTTGCGACCGTGTTGCGGGCGGTGCCCGAACTCGAGGTCACGCTGCCGCCGAACGCCATCGGCAAGGACTTCCGCGGCGGCGCCTATGTCGGCTTGACCGACAGTCGCACCGGCGTCGAAGCCTCGCTGTTCGGCGTCATCGGCGTGAAGCTGGGTTGGGTCGAGGGCGTCGAGCTCAATTTTCTCGGCCTGGTCGCCGGCCTCGATCTCCGTCATCCGGGGGTCAAGCTGCCGGGCTTCGGGCGTATCGGCATCGACGACGGAACCGCCATCGCGGCGGCGGCGAAGTAGCTTCGCGCTCGGGCTCACGATCCCGTTACACCAATTTGTCCCGAAGTCGGCGGCTCGTTAACGTGACGGGAACGTCGAGTTGTGCCAATTTGACCCCGAACCGGGAGCCGGCGCGTGCGCGACACTTGGCCATTGCTCGAGCGGATTGCGTTCCCGCCGATCCGGCGCGGGCCGCTGCACACGCTGCAAGTCAATGTCGGCTACCGCTGCAACCAGTCGTGCGTGCATTGCCACGTCAATGCCGGGCCGAGCCGTACCGAGGAAATGCCGGCCGACGTGGCCGACGTGGTGCTCGCCTTCCTCGAGCGCCGGCGCATCGCCACGCTCGACATCACCGGCGGCGCCCCGGAGCTGAATCCGCAATTCCGCCGGCTCGTTGCGGCGGCACGCGACATGGGCGTGCGCGTGATCGATCGCTGCAACCTCACCATTCTGGAAGTGCCCGGCCAGGAGGATTTGGCCGAATTCCTCGCCGCGCAGCAGGTCGAGGTCATCGCCTCGATGCCTTGCTATCTCGAGGACAATGTGGAGCGCCAGCGCGGCAAGGGCGTGTTCGCCGCCTCGATCCGCGGCTTGCGACGGCTCAACGCGCTCGGCTATGGGCGCGAGGGCAGCGGCCTGGTGCTCAACCTGGTCTACAATCCGCAGGGCCCCTCGCTGCCGCCCGCGCAGGACCAGCTCGAGGACGACTACAAGCGCGTGCTCGGCGAACGCCATGGTGTCGTGTTCAACCGGCTTTACACGTTCGCCAACATGCCGATCCAGCGCTTCGGCGCGATCCTGATCGCGCGGCGTGAGTTCGACCGTTACCTCGATCTGCTGCAGCACGCGCACCTCGACGCCAACCTCGACCAGGTGATGTGCCGCAACCTGATCTCGGTTGACTGGCACGGCTACGTCTACGACTGCGACTTCAACCAGATGCTCGATCTGCCGCTCACGGGCGGGCATGGCGCGCGCGAGCGGGTGCATCTTTCCGATCTGCTCGGCGCCGATATCGAGGGACGGCCGATCCGCGTCGCCGGCCATTGCTACGGCTGCACCGCCGGCCAGGGATCGAGCTGCGGCGGCGCGCTCAAGGAAGCGGCGGAGTGAATCCGGGCGCTGGCATCGCCCCGCCTCCGCCGGCGCGGCCGCAGATCGCCGACGCAGGCCGCATGTGTCCGGCCGATTATCGCTATCCGCCATCGGCGTTCGACCGGCCGCCGGAGCTGACCGCCGACGTGCTCTACGTGGCGGGCGGGCTCTACGGCAACCTCTCCGCACTCGATGAGATCGAGCGCCTTGCCGCACACGAGCGCGCCACCGTGGTCTTCAACGGCGACTTTCATTGGTTCGACGCCGAGCCAGGTTGGTTCGCCGAGGTCGCGCGGCACGTCGCGCGCCACCATGCGATTCGCGGCAACGTGGAGACCGAGATCGCGCGCGCGGCCGACATCGGCGCCGGCTGCGGCTGCGCCTATCCCGCCTCCGTCGACGAGGACGTGGTCCGGCGCTCCAACGAGATCCTCGTCGATCTTCGCCGGACCGCGGACGCGCTGCCGGGCTCCGCTCAACGACTGGCGGCGCTGCCGATGCACCTGGTGGCGCAGGTCGGCGGATTGCGCGTCGGCATCGTGCACGGCGACGCGACCGGGCTCGCCGGCTGGTCCTTTGCGCATGACGCGCTCGACGATCCTGACGCGCTGCCGGCGCTCAACGCCATCAACCGGGCCGCCCGCGTCGATGTGTTCGCTTCGACCCACACCTGTGCTGCCGCCTTGCGCGATTTTGCGCTGCGCGCGGGACGCCTGAGCATCATCAACAACGGCGCCGCCGGGATGCCGAATTTCTCCGGCATGCGTTGCGGCCTGATTTCGCGCATCGCGACGACGCCGTCGCCGCACCGGCGGTGCTACGGAATCGCGCGCGACGGCATTTTCATCGATGCGCTTCCCATCGACTATGACCACGACGGGTTTCTCGACCGCTTCCTGGCGCGCTGGCCGCGCGGCTTGGCGGCCCATGCATCCTATATCGAGCGGCTGATGTCCGGCCCGGGCCATCGGATGGCGCAGGCCCGGCCGGCGGCCGCAGCCTGAACCGGCCACGCATGCGCACGCTCTCCATCATCATTCCGGTGTTCAACGAAGGCGAGCGGATCGCCGCCGCCCTCGATGCGCTGGCCGGGCCGCGCGTGCTCGGCGTCGAGGTCATCGTGGTCGACGGCGGCAGCCGCGATGCCACCATCCAGCGCGCGCGGTTGCGCGCCGACCGGGTGATTTCGGCGCCGCGCGGGCGCGCCGCGCAGATGAATGCGGGCGCCGAGAAGGCCTCGGGCGAGGTGCTGCTGTTTCTCCACGCCGACACGCGGCTTCCGTCCGACCCTGACCACGTCGTGCTGCAGGGCCTGGAGCGCTCGGGCCGCTCCTGGGGGCGCTTCGACGTCAAGATCGAAGGCCGCCACCCGCTGCTGCTCGTGGTCGGCTGGCTGATGAACCTGCGCTCGCGCATGACCGGCATCGCGACCGGCGATCAGGCGATCTTCGCCACGCGCGAGGCCTTCCGCGACGTCGGCGGCTTTCCGATGATCGAGCTGATGGAGGACATCGCGCTGTCGAAGCAGCTCAAGCGCGTGAGCCGGCCGCTGTGCCTGCGCGAACGCGTCATCACCTCCGGCCGCCGCTGGGAAGAGCACGGGGTGCTGCGCACGATGGTTCTGATGTGGCGCCTGCGGCTCGCCTATTACTTCGGGGCCGACCCGGCCGAGCTCGCCCGTCAGTACGGATATGTCCGCAACGATTGAGCCGGTCGCGATCGCGGTCCTCGCCAAGGCGCCGATCCCGGGCTTTGCCAAGACCCGGCTGATTCCGGCGCTCGGCGAGGCCGGCGCCGCGACGTTGCAGGCGCGCCTCACTGAGCGCGCCATCGCCACCGCCACCAGCGCCGGCACCGGGACGGTGACGCTATGGGCGGCGCCCGATGCGCGCCATCCGGCCTTTGCGGAGCTTGGCGCGCGGTTCGGCGTCGGCCTCGCCTGCCAGGCCGAAGGCGATCTCGGCGCCCGCATGCTGGCGGCGCTCGCCGCGGCGAACGGCCCTGCCCTCGTCATCGGCACCGACTGTCCGGTCCTGGCCGCCGAGCATTTGCGCGCGGCGGCCGACGCGCTGCGCAATGGAACCGACGTCGCGATCATTCCGGCGGAGGACGGCGGTTATGCGCTGATCGGCATGCGGACGCCGCATCCCGCGCTGTTCGCCGACATGCACTGGAGCAGCGCGGGCGTGATGGACGAGACGCGCCGCCGCCTCACGCAGCTCGGCCTGACGTGGCGGGAGCCGGCGACGCTGTGGGATGTGGATGTGCCGGAAGACCTCGCGCGGCTGCGCGCAGCCGGCTTGCAGCACCTGATCCCGGCCAAGACCTGACACGCTTACTCAATGCAGCCGGATCAATGCCAGCCCAGCGACGATCATCACCGCGGCAACGATGCGGGACGCACGCAGCGGCTCCTTGAGGAAAATCACCGCGATCGCCGCCCCGAACAGCACGCTGGTCTCGCGCAATGCCGCCACGATCGCTATCGGCGCCACCGTCATCGCCCAGATCGCAATGCCGTAGGAGCCGAGCTGCAGCGCCCCGCCGGCAAGGCCGATGCCCCAATGGCGCCCGATTGCCAGCGTCGCCTGGGCGCCCCGCCGGGCGAGCGCATAGAGCGCCATGACCGGAACGATGCCGATGAACAGCGCGACCGTATAGGCATTGGCGCTGCCGGCAAGGCGCGCGCCCACGCCGTCGACCACCGAATAGGCGCAGATCGTGACCGCAGTGAACAAAGCGAACCCGACCGCCTTGCGATCGAGCCGCGCCAGATCGCGGCCTCCGCGCAGCGACAGCAGCAAAACTCCTGCCACCAGCAGAATGATGCCGAACCAGCCCAGGATGCCGAGCCGCTCGCCGATCAAGACGGTGGTCGCGGTCGCGGTCATCAGCGGCGCTGAGCCGCGGGCGATCGGATAGACCTGCCCCAGGTCGCCGGCGCGATAGCTTTCGATCAGCGCGGCAAAATAGAACAGATGGATCAGCACCGAGGCCGCGCACCACGGCCATGACGCGGCCGCCGGCACGCCGACCAGCGGCAGGAACGCAGCCGCGACCAGCGCGGCGCCGACCGAGATCACGACCGTCGTCGCCAGCGGATCGAGCCCGCGCTTGATGGTGGCATTCCACGCCGCGTGGCAAGCGGCGGCGAACAGCACGGCGGCGAAGACGAAGGTGTCCATTTTTCTTCTTCACCTCTCCCGCCTGTCGAGAGAGGGAGCCGGCGCCGCCGCGGCACGCCTCAAAACGGATAACTCTGCGGCGCGGTCGCGATCGTGATCCAGCGTAGCTCGGTGAACGCCTCGACCGCGGCCTTGCCGCCGAAGCGGCCATAGCCCGAGGCCTTGGTGCCGCCGAACGGCATCTGCGCCTCGTCGTCGACGGTCGACGAATTGACGTGGCAGATGCCGGACTCGATCCGTTTCGCCACCTCCAGCGCGCGCGCGACGTCGCGGCCGAACACGGCGGCGGCGAGCCCATATTCGGTGTCGTTGGCGATGCGCACCGCGTCATCGACGTCTTTGACGCGTACCACCGTCACCACCGGCCCGAACGATTCCTCCGCGTAGATGCGCATCGCCGGCGTGACCCCGTCGAGCACGGTTGCCGTCATCACGGTGCCGTCGACCTCGCCGCCAGCGACGAGGCTCGCGCCCTTCGCCAGCGCATCGTCGATCAGCGCGCGCAGGCGTGCCGCGGCGTCGGGGTTGACCAGCGAACCGAGCACGACGTCGCCTTCGCGCGGATCGCCCGCCGGCAAGGCCCGTGCCTTGGCGGCGAGCTTGGCGAGAAACGGCTCGGCGACCTTGTCGTCGATCACGATGCGCTCGGTCGACATGCAGACCTGGCCCTGATTGACGAATGCGCCGAAAGCGGCGGCGTTGACCGCCTGGTCGAGGTCGGCGTCATCGAGCACGATGAGCGGCGCCTTGCCGCCGAGCTCGAGCAGGATCGGCTTGAGGTAGCGCGCGGCGGTTTCCGCCACCAGCCGGCCGGTCCGGGTCGAGCCGGTGAAGCTCACCCGCCGCACCGCCGGGTGCGAAATCAGCGCC
>JBEVIH010000120.1:0-9049 GCA_040510815.1 Xanthobacteraceae bacterium
CGCGGCTCGATCTCGCCCGCGACCGCCGTGGTGATGGCGGCGCGCGGATTGAGCGCGCGCAGCCGCTCGCGCAGGCGCTCGACCGCGGGCGGCTCGGCCAGATCGGTCTTCGAGATCACCAGCCGGTCGGCGATGATCGCCTGCTTGCGCGCTTCTGCCGACCAGCCGAGCGTGTCGAGCCCGCCGACGGCGCCGACCACCGCCAGCACCACCTCGACGAAGAATTCCCCGCCCAGCGCGCGATCGGTCGAGAACGTCTGCAGGATCGGCCCCGGATCGGCGAGCCCGCTGGTCTCGATCACGATCCGTCCGAACGCCGGTACCGCGCCGCGCGCGCGCTCGGCGACCAGGCGGCGCAGCGCCACCTGCAGGTCGGAGCGGGTATTGCAGCAGAGGCAGCCGTTGCCGAGCAGCGTGATCTCGTCGGCGCTGTCGCGGATGAGCGCGTCGTCGATGCCGACGGCGCCGTACTCGTTGATCACGACCGCGGTGTCGCGGCCGTCCGGCGACGCCAGGAAGCGGCGCACCAGGGTGGTCTTGCCGGCGCCGAGAAAGCCGGTGACGATCGTGACCGGAATCCGCGCCCCCCGCGCGCGCTTGAGCCTTCGCCCGAACGGGCCGGCCTCGCGCGAGGGGAACAGATCGAGCAGCTCAGAACTCCATCTCGAGGATGTAGAGCCCGCCGACGTGGCGGTCGACCGTGTAGACGATCTCGCGCTCGTCGACGAACACGTCGTTGAGCTGGATGGTGCCGGTCGGCGCCAGCGCCGGCGCCGGCGGCAGGAACACGCCCACTTCCTTGGGCTGATAGGGATTGGCGATGTCGTAGGCGCGCAAGCCCCCGTTGAAGAAGGTGCCGAGCACGATCTGGTCGGACTGCCAGGCGGTCGGCAGCGGCACGTTCTCGTGGATGTTGTGGGCGCCGAAGCGGCCGGCCGCCGCATAGGGCTGGTGATCCGGCAGCGGGCAGGTGGCGATCGGCACCAGGTTGGTGTCCTCGCGCGCGTCGAGCACCCAGATCAGCTTCGGCCAATCCTTGCAGTTGTTCTCGGTGGCCTCGTCGGTCACCAGCATCAGCCCGCGGTCGAACAGCGGCACCACGGTGTGCATGAAACCGGTATAGGGCGGCGAGTTGGTCCAGGACGAGACCTTCTTCGGGTTGGCCTTGTCGGAGATGTCGAGCACGAACATGCCGCCGTCGATGTAGGCGAGATAGCAGCGGTCCGGACGCTGCGGATAGACGTTGGTGTTGTGGGCGCGATAGCCCTTGTCCAGGGCGTGCCGCGGCGGCGGCATCACGTTGTCGCCCTGGCGGGTGCCGGGCATCCACCAGCGGCCGATCTCGACCGGCTTCGACGGATTGCGCACGTCGACGCAGCGGTAGAACTGGTCGTCCTGCGGGTGGGTCGGCGTGAAGTCGCGCGCACCCGATGCGCAATGCACGTACTCGCCGTCGCAGAACCAGAGCTGGTGCACGCCGCGCGAGGTTGCTCCCGAGCAGTCGAAGAACGAGATCGATTTCGGCTTCTCCGGCACCGAGATGTCGAACAGCTCGAAGCCGGCCGGCTGCAGGCCCTTTTTCTGGGTCTGGTAGGCGACCGCCATCAGGTTGCCGCAGGTCTCGAGCGAGTTCGAGCGCATGTGGGATTGCGGCAGGTCGGTCTGCACCACCACCCGCGGCTTGCGCGGATCGGAGACGTCGACGGCGGTGAAATTCTTCGGCGCGCTCTCGTGCGCAAGCCAGAGGATGCGCCGGCCGTCGGGCGCGATCTGGATCGACATGCCTTCGCCCATGCCGCCGAAGCCGTCGAGCTCGTGCTGGGCCAGCAGCTTGAAATTCCAGGTGACGGGTTCGTACGAGCCCTTTTGCAGCGGGCTTCTCTCGGTAACGGCCATTTCATGCTCCTCGGCTTTTGGCGGTGGCAGGAGGACTTAGCGCGTTTCGCGGGCCAAAGAAATGGCCGGCGCGAATGCGCCGGCCATGACAGCGATGGCTGCCGAACCGCAGGTTCAGGCGCTGGCCTTGGCCCACAAATCGGGCCGCAACGCCTTCTTCCAGTCCGGGATGGCGGAGATCTTCTTTTCCCGCAGCAGCACTTCCGCGTCCTTCTGCAGTTGCGGCTGCAGATCGGCGGGGAAGCCGGGATTGACCTCGACCCGCGCCAGCGCCTTGGCCAAGGTGTCACGCGACATCGAGTAACCCTTGGAGGTGAAGAACGAATAGATCACGTCGGCGACCTTGCCCGGGTTGCTCTTGAAGTCGCCGGCCACATCGCGCCAGGCCTTGAGATAGGCGACGACGGTGTCCGGATTCTTGTCGACGAAGTCGGGCGTCGCCGCCATGAACACCGGCATCCGGTCCACGCTCGAGAAGTCCATGATCGAGGTGCCGATGCCGTCGGCCACCGCGATCTGGTTATAGGGCTCGACGTTGACCATGGCGTCGACGGTCTTGGCCACCAGCGCCGCCACCATGTCGTTGACGTTCATGCGGACCTCTTGGAAATCGCCCTTCTTGAGTCCCGCGTTCGGTGCGACGATGTCCACGAAGATGTTGCCGACCGAAGAGCCGGTCTGGTTGGCGACCTTCAGTCCCTTGAGCTCACTGACCTTGCTGATGTTGAGGTCCTTGCGGGTGACGATCTGGGCGGTCTTGCCGACATATTCGATCATCGCGATGGCGACGAGACCGCCCTTGTCGTGCCCGATGATGAACGACTGGCCCGCATAGGTGCCCATGTCGACCTGGCGCGCCACCATCTGCTGCATGGTGAGATTGCCGGACGGCACCGCGAATTCCTCGACCTTGATGCCGCGCTTCTCCAGCGCTCCCGACTTGAGCAGGTAATAGGTCGGCATTCCCCAGATATTGGTCTGATAGCCCTGGCGGATGGTCTCCAGCGCCGCCGCCGGACGCGGCAGCCCGAAGCCGGCCGCGAGCACCCCGGCGCCGGCCGCCGTCAGACAATGTCGGCGGCTGATTGCAAGCTGCTTGGTCATCGTGGTTCTCCTCCTGTTCGAGGGCTATTCGCGTCGTTTGCTACTGCTCTACCTGCATCCCGAACTCGCGGATACTGGCGGCAACCTCGTCCAACGTCTGCGCGATCACTTGCCGCAGCTCGGCCGGCGTCGACGACACCGGCAGCGAGCCGGCCTTCTCGATCAGGGCGCGGTACTCGGCCGACGCGACGATCGCCGCCACATGCCGCTGGATGAGGTCGACGATCGGCTGCGGCGTACCGGCGCCGGCGCAAATCCCGAGCCAGCCGAACCGCACGTAGTTGAGCCCCTTGTCGATCAAGGTCGGGATTTCCGGCGCGCTCTGGAGTCGCTCCGGGCTCGACACCGCGATGATCTTGAGGAGCTTGCTCCGGTATTGCTGCATGATCGCCAGCGTTGGCGAGACGTAGAAGTGGACGCGGCCGGCGACCAGCTCCTGGACGACCTGCGGACCGCCGCGGAACGGGATCCGGTTCATCGAGATGCCGGCCAGCTTCTCGAGCTGGCGCGCCAGGATCTCCTGCGCCGAGCCGGCGCCGATGGTGGCGTAGCTGACCTCGCCGGGACGCGTCTTGGCGTATTGCACGAAGGCGTCGAAGTCATCGGCCGGAATCGCGTTGGCCAGCGCCAGCCCGTAGTAATATTTGGCGATCAGCGAGATCGGGGCGAGGTCACTGAGCGCGAACTGGGCGTTCTTGTAGACGGCGACGTTGATCGGCTCGAAATGGGTGCAGAGCAGCAGGGTGTAGCCGTCGCGCGGCTGCCCCAGCACGTCCCGCGTCGCGAGCATTCCGGCCGCCGCCGGCTTGTTCTCGACCACCACGCGCTGGCCGAGCGCGTCGCCGAGCTTGTCGGCGATGAAGCGGGCCGGGATGTCGGTCGGCCCGCCGGCGCCGAAGCCGACCACCAGCCGAATCGGCCGAGTCGGATAGGGGTCGGCGGCGCAAGCCGCGCCGGCGCCGCCGAGCACGAGCGCGGCGACGATCGAGCAGACTGCGGGAACCGCGTGAGACATGGTCGTCCTTGCCGTCGTCGTCCCATTATAGCGGGTGCGCAACGTGCGCGCGCCTGTGGCGGCTTGCCTCGGGGGGCAGGAGTCAGTGATCCGTCATGAGCATTCAGTCGTCACTTGGCTGCATCGGAGGAGCCTGCGGATCCTCCCGGATTGCTGACTGCTGATGACTGACTTCTGTCTGCCCGAGATGTCGAAGCAGGAGCTTCTGATAGTCCAAGAATTCGACGCTGAGCGGGTCGCGCGGCCGGACGAGCCGGATCGGCACCTCGGTCTTCACGGTTCCGGGATGCGGGCTCATGACCACCACGCGGTCCGCCAGGTACACGGCCTCGGCCACGTTGTGGGTCACGTAGACCACGGTCTTGCGCGTCTCGCGCCACACCTCCGCGAGCAGCCGCTGCATGTCGTCCCGGGTCAGCGCGTCGAGCGCCGCGAACGGCTCGTCCATCAACAGCACCGCCGGGTTGTAGGCAAGCGCGCGCGCGATCGCGACCCGCTGCTGCATGCCGCCCGACAAATGGTGCGGGTAGGCCTGCACGAACTTTTCGAGCTTCACCAGCGCGAGCTGCTTTCTGGCGATGTCCTCGCGCTCGGCCTTGCCGATCCCCTTCATCTCCAGACCGAAGGTGACGTTGCCGAGCGCGGTGCGCCACGGAAACAGCTGGGCAAAATCCTGGAACACGATGCCGCGGTCCATGCCGTGGCCGGTGATGGGCTTGCCGCCGATGCGAATCTCGCCGGCGGTGGGCTTGAGAAAGCCGGCGATGATGTTGAGCAGCGTGGTCTTGCCGCAGCCGGACGGCCCGACCAGGCAGAGGAATTCCGACGCCTCGATGTCGAAGCTGGCGTCCTCGACGCCCGCGACCCGGCCGGCGGGGGTGTCGTAGACGAGCGAAACGTTGCGGACCTCGATATGAGGCATCGGCGGCGCTTCCTCGCGCGCTAGCTTTCTTTTTTACGCGGTTTCTTTGCGGCGAACTGGGTGCCACCTCGCCGCAAGAACGCAATCGCGACGCTATTTCGGGCGCAGCTCGTAGATCAGCAGCGACTCGATCAGGATCGATCGCTCCTGCACCGGCCGCACCCGGAAGCCCGCGCGCTCGATCAGCGCGCCGAGCAGATCGAAGTCCGACTCCGACGAGATCAGAAGATACATCGTGCCGCCCGGCGCCAGCCGGGCGCGGGCCTGCTCGAACAGCGGCGCGATGTCGCGGTAGCCCGGCCCGGCGTTCCAGGCGCGGTCGGCCAGATCGAGCGGCTCGTCCGGGAAGTAGGGCGGGTTCGAGAGGATGATGTCGAACTGCGCACGCGGCGCCAGCGCGGAGAGCAGATTCGAGCAGACCGCCGACACCCGTCCGTTGAGGCCGTTGGCGTGCGCGTTGTCGAGCGCCGCCCGCGCCGCATTGGGATTGATGTCGACCGCGACGACGCTCGCCGCCCCGGCGCGCGCGGCCGCCAGCGCAATGATGCCCGAGCCGGTGCCCACGTCCGCGACGCGTTTGCCGTTCAGGTCGAGCCGCGCGACGAAGGCGGCAAAGAACTCGCTGGTCAGGAAGATGCGCGGATGGAAGACCGTGTGCCGCACCACCAGCTCGAAGCCGGCCGCGCGCACCACCGTGGTCCGGCGCCGCTTGAGGATGAAATGATAGGAGAGGAAGTGGGTGACGTTGCGAACAAACCGCTTATAGCCACTCTGCGGGGCACGGGAACGACCGAGGCCCTGCGTCAACTCGATTGTTTCGACCACTGCTTGCGTACCCCCACGCTATTTCCGTCATCGTCCGCGCGGCATGACCGTCCCAGGCACCCGGCTCCCGAGAAGCGCAACCATGCCCTGCCTCACGCAGGTATTCAATCACCTCTCTGGACGGGATGACGGCGGCCGTCGGCGATGGTTATTCCGATCCCGCCAGGCCGGCCTGCTGCACGATCTTGCCCCAGCGCGGGATTTCGGAGTCGATGAAGGCCTGCAGCTCCTCTGGCGAGGCGCCGCTGCCGGGGATCATGCCGAGCTTGATGATCTGCTGTTGCACGTCGGGCAGGGCGGCGACGCTTTTCATCGCAACATTGAGCTTGGTCACGATCTCCTTTGGCGTCCCGGCGGGAGCCACGATCATGCCCCAGCCGGCGACGTCGAAGCCGGGAACGCCGACTTCGGCGATCGGCGCGACATCGGGCGCGGACGGAAGCCGGACCGCGGTGGAGATGCCGAGCGCCCGTACCTTGCCTTCCCTGATCTGCGGCAGCGCCGGGACCGGATCGGAGAACAGCATCGGCACGTGTCCGGCGATCACATCGGTGAGCGCCGGCGCGCTGCCCTTGTAGGGAATATGGGTCATCTCGATGCCGGTCATGCTCTTGAGCAATTCGGCATAGAGGTGATGGGGAGAGCCGGGCCCGCCCGAGGCGAACGACAGCTTGCCGGGATTGTCCTTGGCGTATTTGACGAGCTCCGCTACCGAGCGCACCGGCAACGACGGATTGACCACCAGGAAGAACGGAATCTTGGCGACCAACGCGATCGGCGCGAAATCCTTGCTCGGCTCGTAAGGCAGCTTCTTGTAGAGCGTGGGGCTGATCGCCAGCGATCCGCTGCCGGCCATCACCAACGTGTAGCCGTCCGGCGAGGCTTTCGCGCCGGCGGCGGTTCCGATCACCGAGCCCGCGCCCGGCCGGTTCTCGACCACGACCGACCTGCCCATCCGCTCCGACAGCGGCGGCGCGATCGCGCGGCAGAGCGCGTCCACCGCCCCGCCCGCCGGCCACGGCGCGATCAGGGTGATCTGCCGTGAGGGATAGTCCTGCGCCTGTGCCGCCTGCAAGCTCGCGACGACGGCGGCAAGAAGGAGCGAGGAAACACGTCCGAGCGTCATGGCATTCTCCCTGTGTGCGCGGTCAGGGATCAGTCATCGCCGCTCAAAGGTCAAGACTTGACATCAGTCCTGGCCGGCGATTGCGGGTCGCCTGATTTCGGGGACGATCGTCACTCCGAGCCGGCGATGCCGGCCTCGTGCACGATCTTGGCCCAGCGCACGATCTCGGAATCGATGAAGCGCTGCTGCTCCTCCGGCGACGGGCTGTCGGCGGGAATGGTGCCGAGCTTGACCAACTGCTGCTGGATGTCGGGCAAGCCCACGATGGCTTTGAACTCGGCATGAAGTCTGTTGACGATTGGCTTCGGGGTGTTGGCGGGCGCGACGATCATCACCCAGCCGGCGCCTTGGTAGCCAGGAAGCGCCGCTTCGGCGATCGTCGGGATCTCGGGCGCCGCCGGCACCCGGGCGATCGAGGTCACCGCCAGCGCCCGCACCTTTTCCTCCCTGATCAGCGGCAGCGAGGCGACGACGTCGCCGAGCATCAACGGGATGTGTCCAGCGATGACGTCGGTCAGCGCCGGCGCGCTGCCCTTGTAGGGGACGTGCGTCATCTCGATGCCTGCCATGGTCTTGAACAGCTCGGTGTAGAGATGATGGGGCGAGCCGGGCCCGCCCGACGCATAGGACAGCTGGCCGGGCTTGGCTTTCGCCAACTTGATCAGCTCCGGCACCGAGCGCACCGGCAAGGACGGATGCACCACCAGCACGAACGGGATGCGGGTGATGAGCGCCACCGGCGCGAAGTCCTTGGTCGGATCGTAGGGCAGCTTCTTGTAGATGGTGACGCTGGTGGCGAGCGAGGCGCTGCCGGCCATCACCAGCGTGTACCCGTCCGGCGCGGCCCGCGCGGTCGCGGCGACCCCGACCACCGAGCCGGCGCCCGGCCGGTTCTCGATGATGACGGTCTTGCCCAGCCGTTCGGTGAGTTTCTGTCCGAGAATGCGGCAGAGCGTGTCCACCGCCCCGCCGGGCGGCCACGGCGCGATCAGGTTGATCTGCCGCGTAGGATAGTCCTGAGCGACGGCGGCCGAGTGCAGACTCGAGAGCAGGCCGGCTATGGCCAGCAGGGCAAGACCTCCGAGCCTCATGGCTTCCTCCCATGGACGAGTTGCGTTGTCAGATTCCCATTCGCACCTGTTTCTTGTTTGCTTCTTCTGCTCGCGCTAGCTCTTCGCCGCCCGCACCATGCCCCAGCGCATCACGGTGGCGCGCTCGATCGAGCCGAACACCAGCCGCTCGAACGCGAAACCGATCAAGCCGATGACCGCGAGCGAGGCGAGCATCACGTCGGCATTCAGGAATTCCTTGGCGTCGAAGATCACCCAGCCCAGGCCCCAGTCCGAGGCGGCGAGCATCTCGGCGCCGATGACCGCGATCCACGACCGCAGGAAGGCTTGCCGCAGCCCGGTGATGATGAACGGCGACGCGCCCGGCACGATCACCTTCCAGAACAGCGCCTGCTCGTCGGCGCCCATGGCGCCGGCGGCGCGCAGCCACAGCGGGTTCACGGCGCGCACGCCCGACCAGGCATTGAGCAGCATCGGAAACAGCGCCGCGTAGAACACGATCAGGATCGCGACGATGTTGCCGAGCCCGAACCAGAGGATGAACAGCGGCACCCAGGCGAGCGAGGGGATCGGCATCAGTGCGCTGGCGAGCGGCAGGAAGAAGTTCTCGACCGGCCGGAAGCGGCCCATCATGATGCCGAGCGGCAGCCCGACCGCGACTGCGAGCGCCAAGCCGACCAGGACGCGGTACATCGTGTTCGCCGCATGGTGGAGCATGGTGCCGTCGAGCAGCATGGTGACCAGGGAATCCGCCACTTTCGGCAGGGTCGGCAGCAGCGCCGGCGGGAAGGCGCCGCTGCGCGCCACCGCCTCGTAGACGGCGGCCGCCAGCAGCAGCGTGATCCCTGCGCGGTAGGCCGAGCGTGCGCGATCTCCGTTGGCGCTCACGACATCATCCCCCAGCGCACCACGGTGTAGTTCTCGAGCCGCTGGAACACGAGCTTCTCGAGCGCGAGCCCGATCGCGCCGATCACCACCACGCCCGCCAGCATCACGTCGGTGTTGAGGAACTCGCGCGCGCCGAAGATCATCCAGCCGAGCCCCCACGGCACGGCGGCGAGCATCTCGACGCCGACCAGGATGCGCCAGGC
>JBEVIH010000121.1:0-10025 GCA_040510815.1 Xanthobacteraceae bacterium
CGCTTGGCCTCGCGGATCACGCCGTCGACGATCAGGAGGTCACCGGGAAAATCAAGGTCGCGCGACGGATCGAGGATGCGGGCGTTGGCGAGCAGGATCGGGCGGCGCTCGGCGACCATCATCGGCGCATGGCCGCGTCCGTTGCGCCCCTCACGCATTCGGCAGGTTCCGCGACAGCGCCTCGAGCACGGCCATGCGCACCGCCACCCCCATCTCCACCTGCTCGCGGATCAGCGAATGGGCGCCGTCGGCGACCGCGGTGTCGATCTCGACGCCGCGGTTCATCGGGCCCGGATGCATGACCAGGGCGTCCGGCTTGGCATAGGCGAGCTTCTTCTCGTCGAGGCCGAAATAGTGGAAGTATTCCTGCGTCGAGGGCACGAACGAGCCGTTCATGCGCTCGCGCTGCAGGCGCAGCATCATCACGATGTCGGCGTCGCGCAGCCCCTCGCGCATGTCGCGGGTGGCCTCGACGCCCATGCGCTCGATGCCGGGCGGCAGCAAGGTCGAGGGCGCCACCACCCGCACCCGGGCGCCGAGCACGTTGAGCAGGATGATGTTCGAGCGCGCCACCCGCGAGTGCAGAATGTCGCCGCAGATGGTGACGGTGAGCCGCTCGATGCGGCCCTTGTTGCGGCGGATGGTCAGCGCGTCGAGCAGCGCCTGGGTCGGATGCTCGTGCGAGCCGTCGCCAGCATTGATCACCGAGCAGTCGACCTTGCGGGCGAGCAGCTCGACCGCGCCGGAGGCGTGATGGCGCACCACGATCAGGTCCGGGTGCATGGCGTTGAGCGTCACCGCGGTGTCGATCAGCGTCTCGCCCTTGCGCATCGAGGAGGAGCCGGTCGACATGTTCATGACGTCGGCGCCGAGCCGCTTGCCGGCGAGCTCGAACGAGGCCTGGGTGCGGGTGGAGACCTCGAAGAACAGATTGATCAGCGTGCGCCCGCGCAGCGAGCTCTGCTTTTTCTCGATCTGGCGGTTGAGCTCGACGTAATGCTCGGCAAGGTCGAGGAGGCCGACGATCTCCTCGCGCGACAGCCCTTCAATCCCCAACAGGTGCCGCCGGTTGAGGACGAACGAGGGCTTGTGGGCGATGTTCATTAAAGCGGTGTCTATAGGCCCGGCGGCGCCTTCCGGCAAGGGACGCGGCCCCTGCGTGGTAAAGCATCTGTGGATGCCGCGGCGGCGGCACGACGGGTGAAAGGCCGGCCAAAACCGGGTAAAGACCGGGCGACGCGTCGCGCATGCCCGGCGGCCTCTGCCCGAGGTTCCGGATTCCCTGCGCTCCAGCCAGCTGCTTTCGAGGCCAATGGCGAAAATCCTCATCTCGTATCGCCGCTCCGATTCCCAGGCGATGGCCGGCCGCATCTTCGACCGGCTCAGCGCTCACTATGGGGAGGGCGCGGTGTTCATCGACATCGACGCCATCCCGCCCGGCATCGATTTCCGCAAGCATATCGGGGACGTCCTGCGGCAATGCCACGTGCTGATCGCGGTGGTCGGGCCGCAGTGGCTCGGCCGGCGCGACGACGGTGGTAACCGGATCGGCGAGCCGAGCGACCCGGTGCGAGTCGAGCTCGAGGGCGCGATCGCACGCAAGATTCCGGTCATCCCGGTGCTGATCGACGGCGCCCGGATGCCGAGCGAGGCGGAGCTGCCGGACAGCCTGAAGGAATTCTCCTTCTACAACGCGGCGCCGGTCGACAGCGGACGCGACTTCCGCTCCCAACATGGATCGCCTGATCCGTGCCCTGGATCGCATGCTGGGCGAGCCCGGGCAGCAGGCGGCGGCCGCCGCGCTGGCAGCGCAGATGCCGGCGCAGGCGCCGCCGGCCAAGGGATCGCGATGGGGCTCGCGCGGCACCTGGTACGCCCTCGCCGGCATACTCCTGCTCGGCGGCGGCGTGCTGCTGGCGACGTGGTCGTCGTGGATGGGCGCGCCGGGCCGTGACGCCGGCAGCCAGGTCCAAGGACCGGCCGGCACCGCACCGCAAGCGCCGTCCAAGCCGCCGATCGCTCTCAAGGCGGCGGACAAGTACACCGTGCAGGTGATGGCGAAGGAGCTCAAGGACAGCAACGTCGATCTTGCCGTCGAGCTCGACGAAGCCGCGTCTTCTCAGCTTTCGGATGTGCTGTGGGATCGGCTGACACGCGGGGAGATCGATCTCGCGTCGTTTTCTCTGGATGGGCTGGACGACAAGGTGCCGGCGTTCGCGGCCACCAACATGCCCGGCCTGGTCCGCAGTCACGAGCATGCCCGCCGCGTCGCCGCCTCGCCATTCATGACGCAGATCAAGCGCATGGCGGCCGCGGCGGGCGTGATCGTGCTGGCGGACAGCTGGACTTCGATGTCCATCATCGCGAAGAAGGGCTGCGTCCGCAGACCGGAGGACGTGAAGGGGCTGAAAGTCTACACGCTGGGATCAAGCTTCGAAGCGGTGCTGCAAGCAGCCGGCGCCACCATCGTCGATTTCGATCTAGACACCGCCACGACGTTCAAATCGTCTGCCGACGCCATGGTGGATTCGTCGATCGCGGCGCTCCAGGTCACCGAGTTGGCGCGGTGCGTCACGATCTCCGGTGACTACACGCTCGGCTTCACTTATCTGCCCTGGCTGATCTCCAAGAAAAGCTTCGAGCGGCTCAACAAGGACCAGCAGAACGCGCTGCTCAAGTCGGGAGAGCGCGTGGGGATCGAAGGCAACAAGGACGTGGACGACTATCTCGTCAGGATGCTGCCCGCGTCCGGCGTGCAGACCATCACGTTGAGCGAGGCGGATCACGGCGCCTGGGTGCGGCTGGCGCGCACCACCGTCTACAAGGATTTCGCCGCCAAGGTGCCGGACGGCAAGCAGCTCATCGACGAAGCGCTGGCGGTGAAGTGAGCCGAGTGCTCCGCGCTCACTCGACCTTGATGCCGGCGTCGCGCACGACCTTGCTCCACCGGTCGATGTCGTCCTTGATCAGCGCGCTGTACTCCTCGGGGGTGCTGCCGACCGGCGAAAAGCCGAGCGCGGCGAGCTTGTCGCGCATGTCGGGCAACGCCACGATCCGCACGAGCTGGCGGGACAGAAGGTCCACGACGGCCCTCGGCGTCGCCGCCGGCGCCACCAGCCCGATGTTCAGCTCGGTTTCCTGGTCCTGAAGGCCGCTCTCGGCCATGGTCGGCACCTCGGGCACGATCGGGGAGCGCTTGGAGCTGGTGACCGCCAGCGCGCGCAAGGTGCCTTCCTTGATGTGCGGGATTGCCGCCGGCAGGCCAATGAAGGCCACCAGCGTGTGGCCGGCGACGGTCGAGGTGAGGATGGGCGCTGCGCCCGGGAAGGGGACCCGGGTGATCGGCAGGTTCAGCCCGAGACGAAACAGCCGCTCGCTGGTGAGCAGGTTCTGGCCGAGGCTCATCGAGGCGAAGCTGTATTTTGCCGGGTCGGCGCGCGCCAGCGCGATGAATTCCTGCATCGTCTTCGCCGGCACCGAAGGATGGACGAGCACCACCGAGGGCGACGCCGAAACCAGCGCGACCGGCGCGAAGCTCTTGATCGGATCGTACTGGATCTTCGTGGAGATCACCGAGGTGACCGCGAGATCATTGGTCACGAACAGCAACGTGTATCCGTCGGCGGGAGCACCTGCGACCATCGCGGCGCCGCGCGCGCCGCTCGCCCCGCTGACGTTCTCGACATAGAACTGATGACCCAACGCCTCCGACAGTTTCTGCGCGCAGAGGCGCGCGATGATGTCGGTCGGGCCGCCCGCCGGATAGGGCACGACGATGCGCACGTTGGCGCCGGGATAGGTCTGCGCATGACCGGGGCCGGTCAGCAACAGCGCAGCAAGACAGGCTGCAGCGACGAACCTCATGGCTCCCTCCCTGACGTGGAGCGTTGACGCCATTCTGGGCGACTGCGCCTGTTCGGTCGAGTCCGATCGGGCGCCGCCCGCCATGGTAGGATCGGCGGTGAGGAGCTTGCCATGGCCACCCGCCTCGACGAGTACACATCCGCCAACCAATCGCCGTCCTATATGGACGTCGATCTCTACGCCAGCGACCGGCCGCTGCAGGATGCGGTGGCGGCGAACGGCGGCGGCGCCGAGGCGCCGGCGCTTTCCGTGTTCGGACGCCGCTGGGGCGCCGCCGAGATGCTCGATCGCGGGCGGGAGGCGAACGAGAACCCGCCGAAGCTCAGGATCTTCGACGCCAAGGGCTTCCGCCGCGACGTGGTCGAATTCCATCCGGCCTACCATCAGCTCATGGCCGAAAGCATCGCGGCCGGGCTCGCCGCTTCGACCTGGCGCGACGACGCCACGCCGGCGCCGGCGCCCGCGCAGGTGACGCGGGCGGCGCGCTTCTACATGGGGGCCCAGGTCGAGACCGGCCATCTCTGCCCGATCACCATGACACACGCCGCGGTGGCGGCGCTGGCGGGGGAGCCGGCGCTGGTCGCCAAGGTCATGCCCAAGATCATGTCGCGCCACTACGACCCGCACTTCCGCCCCTGGTCGGAGAAGGGCGGCGTCACGCTCGGCATGGGCTTGACCGAGCGGCAGGGCGGCACCGACGTGCGCACCAATACGACGCGCGCCACGCCGGCCGGCGACGGCTACGCGATCACCGGCCAGAAATGGTTCATGTCGGCGCCGATGTGCGACGCCTTCCTGGTGCTGGCGCAGGCCCCGGGCGGGCTCTCCTGTTTCCTGATGCCGCGCTTTCGCCCGGACGGGTCGGTCAACGGCGTGCATTTCCAGCGGCTCAAAGACAAGCTCGGCAACCGCTCCAACGCCTCCTCGGAGGTCGAATTCGCCGACGCGTTCGCCTGGCGGGTGGGCGAGGAGGGCAGGGGCGTGCGCACCATCATCCAGATGGTGCAGCTCACCCGGCTCGACTGCGCCATCGCGTCGGCCGGGATCATGCGCATGGCGCTGGCGCAGGCGATCCACCACGCGCGCCATCGCAACGTGTTCCAGAAGCATCTCGCCGATCACCCGATGATGCGGGCGGTGCTCGCCGACCTGGCGCTCGAGGTGGAAGGCGCGACCGCGCTGGTGATGCGGCTTTGCCGCTCGTTCGACCTTGCCGGCGGCGATCCGCACGAGGCGGCGCGGGCGCGGCTGCTGACCGCGGCGGTCAAGTACGCGGTGTGCAAGGCGGCGCCCGGCTTCGCCTACGAGGCGATGGAGTGCCTGGGCGGCAACGGCTATGTCGAGGAGAGCATGCTGCCGCGGCTCTACCGCGAGGCGCCGGTCAATGCGATCTGGGAAGGCTCCGGCAACGTGATGTGCCTCGACGTCATCCGCGCGCTCGGCCACGAAGGGGAAGCGGCGCGCGCCGTGCTGGGCGCGCTCGCCGACGAGGCCGCCGACCTGCCGGGAGCCGGCGCGGCCGCCCGCGTGATCGAGACCGCGCTGGCATCGCCGGATGCCGAGGCCGGCGCCCGCGCGGCGGTCGGCAGCCTAGCGCTCCTTGCTGCGACGGCGGCGCTGCGCCAGAGCGCGCCGCCCGAGGTCGCCGAGCTGTTCGCGCGCACCCGGCTGGAGGCTCGCCACGGCGCGATGTTCGGAACGAGCGATATCCGCTTCGAGGAGGCCTTCCGCCTGCTCGAGCGCGCGCTGCCGCCGGCCTGAGACCACGATTCGCCCGCGCACCCGAATTCGCCGATTTCCGCTGGCGGGCCTGGTTTCGCTGGAACCGATCAGCCGGCGTCGGGTTGGTTTTGCGGGACAGGTTGGCGCGATTTGACGCGAAACAAGGAGGCCGAAATGGCGAATATTCTCAGGAAAACGGCATTGGCCGGCGGGATTGCGGCGGTGCTCGCCGTGGGCGCTGCGGCAACATCGATGGCGCAAGTGGTCGTGGTCGACCCGTATTACGGCGGCCCGTATGGCTATGCCGGCCCGTATGGCTATGCCTCTCCCTACGGGGGTTACGCTTATGCCCCTGGCTTCCGACGCCAGTGGGACAATGGCCCGGCGGGCTATGACAGCACCGGCCAGTCCTATTCCTGGCGGGATCTCGGCTGGCAGCCGGGACCGCCCGGCGGCGCGCCTGCCAATCCGTGCTGGCCGTCGCAGCGTACGCAGAATCTCTGCTAGGGAATCGTAGGTTGGGTCGAGCGTAGCGAGGCCCAACAGGTCGTTCGTTCGTGGCACGTAGTGTTGGGTCTCGCAAAAGGCTCGACCCAACCTACGGGCCGACGTCTATTTGGAGTCTGCGCAACCGGTCGAGCGCGCCCTGCAGGATGAAGATCGCGGCGTGCTGGTCGATCACTTTGGCGCGCCGCGCCCGCGTGACGTCGGCGGCGATCAACTCGCGCTCGACGGCGGCGGTGGAGAGGCGCTCGTCCCAGAGCCCGATCGGCAATTCGGTCAAGCGCGAAAAATTGCGGGCAAAGGCCCGCGTCGACTGGGCGCGCGGTCCTTCGCTGCCATCCATGTTGAGCGGCAGGCCGAGCACGAAGCCCGCCGCCTTGCGCTCGGCGGCAAGCCCGAGCAGCCGGGCGGCGTCGGCCGAGAAGGTCTTGCGCGCGATGGTCTCGACCGCGGTTGCGAGCCGCCGGTCGGGATCGCTGGTGGCGGCCCCGATGGTCTTGCTGCCGAGGTCGAGGCCGATGAGCGCGCCGCGGGCGGGCAGCAGCGGGGCAATCTCGACGAGCGGCAAAACCTGAGCAGGCATGGGCAAAGGCTATAGCGCCTTCCCGCGCCCTGGTCTGCCCCGCGCAGCAAGCGACCGAGCGTCGTCGGTCGGCGACAAATGCCGCACGCATTTCCGCGTGACAGCACCGCGCTCAGGTCGCGGGCGGCGGGGCGAAGAAGCAGCGGCGGGTGCCGTCCGGCCGCTTGCAGCGCCAGAAGGCGCCGTCGGGCGAGGGCTGCGCCTCGCTGAACGGGATCTTCTCGACGCCGAAGATCAGGTAGCCGTCGCCGCCCATCTTCACCTGCTCGGGCGGGATCACGAAGCAGTCGCCTTCGCCGCAGCACCATTCGCCGGCGGGATTGCGGTAGCCGCCGCCGTAAATCCAGCTGTCATGGGCGGAGGTGTCAGGAGCCACGACGACGAGAGCAGCAAGGACGAGCACAAGCCGGCCTGCGAACATGGGCGAACCCCTTTCGTTGTCCCGGCATTGCGATTGATCGACTGGTCGAAGCGAACTCCCCTTGGGCTCCCGGCTTGACCGATTGCAGCGCCATCCGGTTGCAATCGGCCTTGTGGATAAGCAGGCGACTGAGGGCCGCCGCCCCTCGCGGGGGCGAATCAACCCCTTGATTTCGAACTGTAAACGCAAGCGCACGCGCGTCACAGCGGAAATATTGCATCGCACCATCAGACGGCAGGATTAGGGCAGGAGTGTTGTCGCACTGCCACATCCGCAGCGCCAAAGCGGTGATCCGCCGCATCCCGTCCGGCCGCCGGTTTCGGCCGGGCCGGTGTTTGCATCGGGAGGGCATGTGTAAAATGCGCCCAATCATGGAGGACGACATGAAAATAGCGTTGCTGGGCCTGGCGATGGTGCTCACGGCCGCGGGTGCGCCGGGCGGCGCCGCGGCAGCCGAAATCAAGGTGCTCACCGCCGGCGCCTTCAAGCAGGTGCTGGTGGCGCTGGTTCCCGATTTCGAGAAGCAGACCGGCCACAAGGTGATCGTCGAGAACGAAACCGTCGGCGCGCTGACCAAGCGGATCGAGGGCGGCGAAGCCTTCGACGTCGCGGTGCTCACGCCGGGGGCGGTCAACGACCTGACCGGCAAGGGCAAGTTCGTCGCCGGCAGCCGCGCCAACCTGGCGCGCGTCGGCGTCGGCGTGATGGTGAAGGCGGGTGCGCCGGCGCCCGACATCAGCACGGTCGAGGCGTTCAAGCGCGCGCTCATCGCCGCCAAGTCGGTCGCCTATATCGATCCGGCGAGCGGCGGCTCGAGCGGCATCTACGTCTCGGGCCTGCTCGACAAGCTCGGCATCGCCGATCAGGTGAAACCGAAGGCCAAGCTCAAGCAGGGCGGCTACGTCGCTGATCTCATCGTCAAGGGCGAGGCCGAACTCGGCATCCACCAGATCAGCGAGATCGTGCCGGTCAAGGAGGTGACCCTGGTCGGGCCGCTGCCGGCGGAGATCCAGAACTACACGGTCTATGCGGCGGGGCTGGGCGCCAACGCCAAGGACAGCGAAGCCGCCAAGGCGCTGATCAAGGCGCTGACCGGACCGGCCGCCGCCGACGTGCTCAAGTCGAAGGGCATGGAGGCCGCCGGCTCGTAACGGCGTTTTCACAGGGGGCGCACGCCATGCCGGTGTCACCGAAGGCGCTGTTCTTCGACGTGTTCGGGACGCTGGTCGATTGGCGCACCAGCATCG
This sequence comes from Xanthobacteraceae bacterium, assembly GCA_040510815.1. Lineage (GTDB taxonomy): Bacteria > Pseudomonadota > Alphaproteobacteria > Rhizobiales > Xanthobacteraceae > VAZQ01. The sequence goes on from JBEVIH010000121.1 coordinate 8,342, forward strand.
CGCGCGAGGCCGAGCTGATCCTCAAGCCGCTCGGCCATTCGCTCGACTGGCTCGTCTTCGCCGATGCCTGGCGCAACGAATATCAGCCGGGCATGGAGGAGGTACGCTCCGGCCGCATCCCGTTCAGCAAGCTCGACGTGCTGCACCGGAGAAACCTCGAACGCATCCTGCCGCGCTTTGGCATCTCCGGCCTGTCGGAGGATGTCATGCGCGAGCTCAATCTGGCCTGGCATCGGCTCGACGCCTGGCCCGACGTGCCGCCCGGCATGGCGCGGCTCAAGCGCCGGGTCATGCTGGCGCCGGTGTCGAACGGCAACATCTCGCTGATGGTCGACCTGGCGCGCGCGAACGACCTGCCCTGGGATGCGATCCTCGGGGCCGAGGTCGCCGGCGACTACAAGCCGAAGCCCAGGGTCTATCTCGCTTCGGCCGAGGCGCTCGACCTCGAACCCGGCGAATGCATGATGGTCGCCGCTCACTCCTACGACCTCAAGGCGGCCGCCGACTGCGGGCTCATGACCGCCCACCTCGCCCGCCCGGACGAATCCGGCCCCGGCACCGGCGAGACGGCCCCGACCGTGCCGGTCGACATGGCGGCGACGAGCCTCAGCGATCTCGCCGATCAGTTCGGCCCGCCGCGCCCGCTCTGAAACAACCCTCGCGAACCGGCGCCGAACGATCTAAAGCATGATCCCGAAAAGTGGCTCCCGGTTTTCGGAAAAGATCATGCTCAAACAAAGAGGTAGAGCGGGATGACGACTCGACGAGAAGTCATCACGCTCTAGACGTGCGGCTGGAACCATGACCCGCGACCGCCTCTATCTCTTCGACACGACGTTGCGCGACGGCGCGCAGACGACGGGCGTCGACTTCTCGCTCGAGGACAAGCGCGCGGTCGCGACGCTGCTCGACCGCCTGGGGCTCGACTATGTCGAGGGCGGATATCCCGGCGCGAACCCGCTCGATACGAGCTTCTTTACCGAGAAGCGCACGAAAAACGCCAAGTTCACCGCCTTCGGCATGACGAAGCGCGCCGGGAGGTCGGCCGCGAACGATCCCGGCATCGCGGCGCTGCTCGACGCCGATGCCGACGCGATCTGCTTCGTCGCAAAGGCCTCCGACTATCACGTCCGCGTCGCGCTCGAGACGACGCCGCAGGAGAACCTCGACGGCATCCGCGACTCGGTCAGGGCGGCGCTCGCGCGCGGCCGCGAGGTCATCGTCGATTGCGAGCATTTCTTCGACGGCTACAAGGCCGATCGGGCCTACGCGCTCGCCTGCGCCGGCGCGGCGCACGAGGCCGGCGCGCGCTGGGTCGTGCTCTGCGACACCAATGGCGGCACGCTGCCCAACGAGGTCGAGCGCATCGTCCGCGACGTGACTAATTCGATCCCGAGCGACAAGCTCGGCATCCATGCCCATGACGATTGCGGCTGCGCGGTCGCGAACTCGCTTGCCGCGGTCGAGGCCGGGGCGCGCCAGATCCAGGGCACGCTCAACGGTCTCGGCGAGCGCTGCGGCAACGCCAACCTCGTCACACTCATCGGCACGCTGGCGCTGAAGCCCGAATACGCCGCGCGCTTCGAGACCGCGATCTCGCAGGCGTCGCTTAGCGAGCTCACGCGGTCGTCGCGCGCCTTGGACGAGCTCCTGAACCGGCACCCCGATCGCCACGCGCCCTTCG
>JBEVIH010000122.1:0-7087 GCA_040510815.1 Xanthobacteraceae bacterium
ACCGGCCGTTGGCCCGGCCGGTCGCCTGGGCGTTGGCGCAACGTGAGAGCGGAAAGGCCGCCATCTACGAGCAGGCGGCCTTCGCGGTCGATGAGCGCGAGGCACGCGAGGCGATGGCGTTGAGCTGCGGCATGATCGCCATGATCGACGACGCCGTCGGGGCCGTCCTTTCGCGTCTGGCCGCGCAAGGTCTGGCGGACGACACGGTCGTGATATTCACCACCGACCACGGCGACTTTCTCGGCGATCATCGGCTGCTGCTGAAGGGGCCGGCGCACTACGACGGCGTCACACATGTGCCGTTCATCTGGGCCGAGCCCGGCGCGCGGCCGCCGCGCACGAGCGACCTCATCAGCGGCACACTCGACATCGCATCGACCATTCTCGATCGCGCCCGCGTTCAACCCTACAACGGCATTCAGGGGATCAGCCTGCTGCCGGCGATCGGTGGCGACGGCGGCGCCATCACACGCGATTCCATGGTGATCGAGGACGATCAGCAGCGCGCGGTGCTCAGCTTCGCGTCGGGGTCGCGGCTGCGCACGCTGGTCACCCCGCGCTGGCGCATGACCATTGCGCACGACGAGCCGTGGGGGGAGCTCTACGACCTGCGCAACGATCCGCACGAAATGGACAATCTGTTCGACGATCCCGGTCATCGTGGCGTGCGGGGCGAGCTGATGGAGCGGCTCGCCTATCGCCAGATGGAGCTGACCGACCGCAGCCCGCTCCCGATGGGCCGCGCATGAGGGCGGAACCGTAGGCGGCCGGTGAGCTTTTCCCTGCGGCGGGGTTGCGCTATGGCTCTCGCGCCTCGGCGCCTCAGCAGAGATTCGCGAATGTTTCCCAAGCCGAAACCCGCGCTTACACCCAATACCTACGCTTATGAATCTGAGCCGCTGGTGAAGCCGACGGGTTTTCGCGAATACGACGCGCGCTGGCTCTTGGGGCAGGAAATCAACCTGATGGGGGTCGAGGCCCTCGGCATGGGGCTCGGCACGCTGTTTCACGAGCTCGGCGTGAAGCCCGAGGTCGTGGTCGGCCACGACTTCCGCAGCTATTCGGCATCGGTGAAGATGGCGCTGGTGGCGGGCCTGATGGCGGCCGGGTGCAAGGTCCACGACATCGGGCTGGCGGTGACGCCGATGGCCTATTTCGCCCAGTTCGACCTCGACGTGCCGTGCGTCGCCATGGTCACCGCCTCGCACAACGACAATGGCTGGACCGGAGTGAAGATGGGCGCCAACCGCCCGCTCACCTTCGGTCCCGACGAGATCACCCGGCTCAAGGACATCGTGCTCGGCGCGCGCTTCGACTTGCGCGGCGGCGGCTCCTACGCGTTCGTCGAGAATTTTCCCGCCCGCTACATCGCCGATCTCACCAACCGGCCGAAGCTCAAGCGCCGCCTCAAGGTGCTGTGTGCCTGCGGCAACGGCACCGCCGGCGCCTTTGCGCCGCAGGTGCTCCAGGCGATCGGTTGCGAGGTGGTCGCGCTCGACTGCGAGCTCGACCATACCTTCCCGAAATACAATCCAAACACCGAAGACATGAAGATGCTGCACGCGATGCGCGACGCGGTGCTGGCGAGCAAGGCCGATGTCGGCCTCGGTTTCGACGGCGACGGCGACCGCTGCGGCGTGGTCGACAACGAGGGCGAGGAGATTTTCGCCGACAAGGTCGGCGTGCTGCTCGCACGCGACATCTCGGCGCGACACCAGGGCGCGACCTTCGTCGCCGACGTGAAATCGACCGGGTTGTTTGCCACCGACCCGGTGCTGCGCAAGCAGGGCGCCAAGACCGATTATTGGAAGACCGGGCACTCCTACATGAAGCGGCGCGTCAACGAGATCGGCGCGCTCGCCGGCTTCGAGAAATCCGGCCATTTCTTCTTCAACAAGCCGCTCGGGCGCGGCTACGACGACGGCCTCGTGTTCGCGCTCGCGGTCTGCGACTTGCTCGACCGCAATCCGGGAAAGAGCATGGCGGACCTGAAGAATGGGCTGCCGAAGACCTGGTCGTCGCCGACCATGGCGCCGCACTGCGCCGACGAGATCAAGTATCGCGTGGTCGACGACGTGGTGAAGCATTTCGGGGAGGCCAAGGCGAAAGGCGAGAAGGTTGCCGGGCAGCCGATCCGCGAGCTCGTCACCGTCAACGGCGTGCGCGTCACTGTCGAGGACGGCACCTGGGGGCTCGTTCGCGCCTCCTCCAACAAGCCGGAGCTGGTGGTGGTGGTCGAGAGCCCGGTCTCGGAGGCGCGCATGCGCGACATGTTCAAGGCGGTCGACGCCGTGCTGCGCACGCATCCCGAGGTCGGGGAATACAATCAGACGATTTGAGGGATTTCTCCGGCACCGACGAAATCAGGCGGCGCTCTTGCGCCGCCGAGCCGGCTGGCTCTTGAGATCGGATTGCTCCATCAGCACGTCGACCAGCGCGCTGACCTTCGGCGAGGCCGGGCCCTTGCGCCGGATGAAAACCGTCGGGGCGATACTGAGCTCCGGCGGCAGCGCATGCACGCTGAGCAGCTTCGCGTCGGGGAATGTCCGCAGCACGATTCGCGGCACCAGCGAAATGCCCATGCCGGCGACCGCGCAGCCGAGCATGGCGTGGTAGGACGACATCTCGATGATGCGATCGGACATTTCGCCGCTCGCGGCGAACCAATCGTCCAGGCGTTGACGATAGGGGCAGCCGGCCTCGAAGGCGAGCACCGCGCCGCCGTTGACGTCGTGCGGCGATTTGATTGGCGGATGCTTGGCGCCGGCGATGATCACCAGCTCCTCGTCGTACATCGGGATTTTCTCGAACGGCGCGTCGGCGATCGGCTCCGCCACCAGCGCGGCGTCGAGCTCTCCTTCGCGCACCAGGGTCGCAAGCTCGCGCGGCCCGCCGGTGCGCAACTCCAGGCTCACCTCGGGATAGCGTGACAGGTACTCGTTCATCGGCACCGGTAGCCGCACCGATGCGGTGCTTTCCATCGAGCCCAAGCGCAGGAGCCCGCGCGGCTTGGCGTCTTGCACCGCCTCGCGCGCCTCCTGCGCGAGATCGAGCAGCCGCTCCGCGTAATCGAGCAGCAGCTTGCCTTCCGGCGAAAGGTGCAGCCGCTTGCCCTCGCGGATGAACAATTGAACGCCCAGGTCTGCCTCGAGCTGGCGGACGCGGGTGGTCACATTGGACTGGACGCGGTTGAGCTTTTCGGCCGCCCGGGTGACGCCGCCGGCCTGCACCACCGAGCGGAAAATCTGCAGATCGCCAAGATCCATCGTTCTCATTCCAAGATGATAATGATCCTAATTATTCATTTTACGTGAATAATCGCCGGCAGTAAACCCCCACCCCAATTGATGGAGACAACCATGATCGATCCTCACATGACCGGCGGCTGTGCCGGCTTCCACGGGCTCCCGCCCGATGAGTGGGAGCGCCGCAGGTGGCAGATCATTCGGGATGCCCGCGCCGCCCGTGCCGAACTGTTTCGCGACCTGTTTCGCCAAATCCTGCGTCCCTTTCGCACGGCGGCCGCGGGCGGGCGCGACCTCGCCCGGACGCTGGCGGTCCGCGCCGGCGCCACCCTGCGGCGCTGGGCCCGTGACTACGCGACCTGGCGCACGCGCCGGCAGGCCGTTGCCGAACTCGCCGGGCTCGATGACCGCGCCCTCAAGGACTTCGGAATCAACCGCTCCGAGATCGAGTCGGTGGTCTACGGCCGCCATATGGAGCCGGTGACCGAGGGCAAGCTTGCGGCGCGGCTGTTCCACATGCCCTACGACCGGGGCGGCACCTGGGTGAACCCGCAAAGCAAGCGGCTGGTCAAGGAGAGTTGGCGGCAGGTCGCGCCGATCGCCGATGCGGCGGCCGAGATGTTCTATCAGCGGCTGTTCGAGATCGACCCGGCCACGCGCAAGCTCTTTCACGCCAGCCGCATGGCGGAGCAGCGTCGCAAGGTCGTCCAGGCGCTGACCTTGGCGGTCGAGGGGCTCGACGATCTCGATACGCTGCTCCCGGCCATCCGCGATCTCGGGCGCCGGCATCACGGCTATGGCGTCAACGACAAGCACTACGAGTCGGTCGGCGTGGCCCTGCTGTGGACCTTGCAGCAAAGGCTCGGCGCGGCCTGGACGCCGGCAGTGGCTTCGGCGTGGTCGGAGATCTATCTGCTTCTGTCCGACGCCATGCGCCAGGCTGCGCGCGAGGCGGCATCGCACGACACGCACGCCGTCGCGGCCTAGCTTGGTGAGATGCGACGGCCTCGAAGGATCGCCCTTCGAGGCCGTTCGTCTTGCGGATCGAGCGGGCGAGAGGCGACGTTCAGCCCACCGCTTCCTCGAAGGTGGCGCGGAACGGATGCGCCGGATAGACGCCGAGGATTTTCATTTCCTTGGAGAAGAAGGCGAGCTCCTCGAAGGCGAACACCAGCTTGCGATCCTCCGGGTGACCTTCGACGTCTGCGTAGAACTGGGTCGCGAAAAAATTGCCCTCGATCATGTAGCTCTCGAGCTTGGTCATGTTGACGCCGTTGGTGGCGAAACCGCCGAGCGCCTTGTAGAGCGCCGCCGGCACGTTGCGGACCCGGAACAGGAAGGTCGTGATCACCGGGCTGTCGCCGTTCTTCGCCCACGTCGCCTCGCGCGAGAGCACGATGAAGCGGGTGGTGTTGTGGTCCTCGTCCTCGACGTCCTCGGCGAGGATGTCGAGCCCGTAGATCTCGGCGGCGAGCCGCGAGGCGATCGCGGCACGCGTCTTGTCCCCGATCTCCGCGACCTCGCGCGCCGAGCCGGCGGTGTCGGCGGCGACGATCGGCTGGATATCGAGCTTGCGGATGATCTTGCGGCACTGGCCGAGCGCGTGGACGTGGCTCTCGACCGTCTTGATGTCCTTGAGCGTGGCGCCTTTCGGGGCCAGCAACTGATGCCGCACCGGCATGAAATGCTCAGCGACGATGTGCAGGCCGGACTGCGGCATCAGATGATGGATATCGGCCACGCGCCCGGCGACCGAATTCTCGATCGGGATCATGCCGAGCGCGGCCTCGCCCGAGGCGATCGCGGCAAATGCGTCCTCGAAGGTCGGGCACGGGATGGCGTCGTAGCCCGGATAAACCTCGCGTGAGGCGAGATGGGAATTCGCCCCGGGCTCTCCCTGGAACACGATCTTCTTGGCCATGGCCGTTCCGGTAAGCACCCGGCCCCTTCAAGTCAACGGTTGCGGGCGAGCAACGCGCGCGCCCGCTCCAGGTCGTCCGGCGTGTCGACGCCGAGCGGCACGCTCGCGACCACGCTGACGTCGATGCGCATGCCGGCTTCGAGCGCGCGCAATTGCTCGAGCTTCTCGCGCCGTTCGAGCGGGGAGGGCGGAAGGCCGACGAAGCGGGCAAGGGCGGCGCGGCGATAGGCGTAAAGCCCGATGTGGTGGTAGAGCGGCCCCTCGCCCGACGGCGCCGTGGCACGGGTGAAATAGAGCGCGCGCAGCCGGCCGGGCGCGACCGGCGAGCCGACAACCTTCACCACGTTCGGATTGGCGCGCTCCTGCGCCTCGCTGATTTCGGCGGCGAGCGTGCCGATGTCGACGGCGGGGTCGGCGAGCGGCGCCAGCGCAGCAGCGACGTCCGTGGGCGCGAGCGTCGGCAGGTCGCCCTGGACATTGACGATGATATCGGCGCTGCCCTCCGGGTCGGCGGCCGCCAGCGCCTCGAATATGCGATCGGAGCCCGAGACGTGATCGGCCCGCGTCATCAATGCGCGGCCGCCCGCTTTTTCCACGCAAGCCGCGATCGCCTCCGAATCGGTCGCAACCACGACCGGTCCGACGGCTGCGGCCTGCGCCCGCCGCATGACATGAACGATCATCGGCTCCCCCGCGATGTCGGCGAGCGGTTTGCCGGGCAGGCGGGTCGAGGCCATGCGGGCCGGGATGAGGACGAGAACGGCGGCCATTTTATCCGCAAATGTCGCAGGATCGGCCGCTTATACGGGTTGCCAGAGACGAGGCAAACCGGCTATCTGTGCGCCGCCGCAACAGGTTCCCTCCGCACCGCCAATTTCCTGCCGCCTTGGAAACCGAATCGCGATGGACTCCTTCGAGCTGAACAAGATTTTGGGCGCGGTCCTGGGCACATGCCTGTTCCTGCTCGCCGTCAACATCGCCGCCGGTGCGATCTTTGCGCCGGTGAAGCCAGCCAAGCCCGGCTACGAGATCACGTTGCAGGATCAGCCGGCGAGGAAGGACCAGAAGGCGCCGGCGGAGCCGGAAGTCCCCATCGAGCAGCTGCTCGCCAAGGCCGACCTCGGGCGCGGCGAGAATTCGGCCAAGAAATGCGCCGCCTGTCATACCTTCAACAAGGGCGGGCGCAACCTCGTCGGTCCCAATCTGTGGGGCATCATCGGGCGGCCGAAGGCCTCGGAAGCAGGCTTCAACTACTCGGCGGCGATGAAGAGCAAGGGCGGCAACTGGACCATCGAGGAACTCAACCAGTTCATTAACAATCCGAAAGGCGTGGTCCCGGGCACCAACATGACGTTTGGCGGCATCCAGCGCCCCAGCGAGCGGGCGGATCTCATCGCCTATCTCAACAGCCTGTCCGACAGTCCCGCCCCGCTGCCGAAAGCGGCGGAGGCGCCCGGCGCCCCCAAGCCGCAATGACCGCGCCTGTTGCTGAATTGTAATGGTCGGGGGTCTCTCCCGGCCATTTCGTTGGGGTACCCTGCGGGGCTATAGTGGCCCCCACGAAAGTGACGGGCCCCACCGCACTGCTGTCACGAGCCGGGTGTCGAATAGCAAGAAATCGGACATAATTCCTGAAAAAGAAGCGTTGCCGAAACTTCGCCCCGACCGGGAGGAAACCTGTTTTGCGTCTCAGCCGACGATCCGCCATTCGTAGCGGCCTGCTGGCCGCCGCCGCTCCGTTTCTCGACCGGCTCGGCCTGCCCTCGTTCGGCACGACGGCGAGCGCCCAACAGCCTGAATGGCTGCACGGATTGTCACTGTTCGGCGAGCTCAAATATTCGCCGGGGTTCAAGCATTTCGACTACGTCAACCCGCAGGCGCCCAAGGGCGGCGCCGCGCGCCTGATCGCCTTCGGCACCTA
>JBEVIH010000123.1:0-27757 GCA_040510815.1 Xanthobacteraceae bacterium
ATAGGCTTGCGCGCGGGCGATGCGCGACGACGCCGGAAGCGCCAGAAGACCTGTTGCGAGACGAAAGAATCGCCGACGGGAGCATTCCATGCGTTCCCTCCCCGGAGCAGGCGGCCGCGGATAGACTGCTACAATTGTGGGCTCCGCGCTACCGCGACGCCCTCGTGAGCTTGAATGAGCCGGCGGCATTGGCGGCGTGCGTGGCGCCACCAATGCAAGCTGCGCGCTCGGCCGGGACACGCCAGGCGGTCCCCGCCAGGGCGGTCCCGCCAGGGTTCGCGCGCCTAATCCACGACCGCGAACATCTGGATCTCGATCAGCTGCTCGGGCTCGCCCAGCTCCAGCACTGCCACGTTGGTCGAGGTCGGCTTGTGGTTGAACGGTGCGAAATAGGAGTTAATCACCGCGCTCGCCTTGCCGATGTCGCCCATGCGCGGCCGCGCCCGCAACACGAACACGTGCACCACGTCCTTGAACGAGCCGCCGGCGGCTTCGAGCGTCTTCTTGATGCCCTCCATGGTGGCGCGGGTCTGCGCCTCGAGATCGTTGGGCATGTATTGCAGGATCTGTTCGCGCTTGTGCGGATGGTCGTGATAGACCGGCAGCGCCGTGGTGCCGGCGAGCCAGAGGATCTTGCCGCTCTTGATCTTGATGGCGGGGACGAACGGCATGAAGACGCTGCGGTCGTAGTTGGGGTGCTGGATCACCTCCATGTGCTGGTTCTGCGCCTTGGCGGGCGCAGGCGCGAGCGCCGCCGCCGCAATACCGAAAATGGCGAGGCCAAGCGCGGTGCGCAGCGATTTGGTTGTGCTGATCATGGTTTTTCTCCCGTGCGAATAGTCGATGACGACGCATCGATCATAGCGCCGGCATCGGTCCGGGTCCTCACGTGGAGGAGCGCCGCCGTCGTCGCGACGTCAGGTGCGGAAGCGCATCAGCTCGGGGTCGGGATCGGCTCCCAGGCCCGGCCGTTCGGGCACCTCGACGCTGCCGTTGGTGATCGGCACCGTCTTGCCATAGGGCATATGCTCGAGATCGCAGAAGAAGCGCTCGAGCGCGCTCTCGCGTTCCTTGGCGGCGAGCACGTGCAAGGTCGCCAGATAACCTGGACCGAAGAACGGCGCATGCGGCACGCAGGTCACGCCGTCGGCTTCGGCGGCGGTCGCGATCCGCCACAGCGTCGTGATACCGCCGATCTTGATCACGCTCGGCTGCACGTAGTCGACGGCGCCGGCTTCGATCATCTTGCGGAAGTCGAGCGCGCCGGTGGCGTTCTCGCCGGCCGCCTGCGGCACCCCGGTCGCCTGCCGCAGCTTCGCCATGGCGGCAAAATCCTCCGGCGGCCAGATCGGCTCCTCGACCCAATATGGCTTCGACGGCGCCATCGCGGTCACTGCCGCGGTGGCCGCCTCCGGCAGCCAGGCGCAATTGGTGTCGACCATGATCGGGACGTCCGGTCCGGTCACCTCGCGCGTGGCCGCGACTGTCTCCGGCGTGCGCTCGTGCAGCTTGATCTCGCGGTAGCCGCGCTCGAGCGCCCGCGCCACGTTGCGGCGTACCAGCTCGACCGAGCCCTGGTATTGCAGCAGCGAGGCATAGGCGTGAACGCGTTGCCGCCGGCGGCCGCCGAGCAGCGCGTGCACCGGCACGCCTTCGAGCTTGCCGCGGATGTCCCACAGCGCGATGTCGAGCCCGCTGATCGCGTGGATCACCGGACCGGCGCGGCCGAGATTGTGCAGCACGCGTTCGAGCCGCGGCGTCAGCTCGGGGTCGTTGACGTCCTGCCCGCGGGCGAGCGGTGCGACCCGGTCGTTGAGCGCCGCCACCACGGTGGAGGTTGCGCCCCAAAACGCCTCTCCCCAGCCGACCACGCCATTGCTCGCGGTGACGCGCACCAGCAGTGCATCCATGGTGGTGCGGGGACGGCCGGCGAAGATCGGCGGCGGGCCCCAGTGGTCGAACGGGATGCTGAGCGCAATTGGTTCGATAGCCTCGATGGTGACCTTGGCCATGGTGTCCTGCTTGGTGCGGGCGCGCGCAGCACGTTAGCCGGGCTTGTCGCCGGCCTCCACGTCTTTGATGATGGTCCGGTCAGGATGGGCTCGAGGCGATGGTCCGCTCCGAATACTTGCCAACCGGCGTGCTGGTCGCGCTGGCTGCCGTGTCCGCTGCTCCGGCCTTCGCTCACACCGGCGACGGGCTCTCGGGTGGTTTCATTGGCGGCTTTGGGCATCCGTTGTTCGGGCCCGACCACGTGGCGGCGATGGTGGCGGTCGGGCTGTGGGGCGCCTTCCTCGGGCCGCCGGCGATCTGGCTCTTGCCGATCGTGTTTCCGCTGGTGATGGCCGTGGGCGGCGTGTTCGGAATTCTCGGCGTGCCGTTGCCCGGCGTCGAGATCGGTATCGCCGCCTCGGCCATCGTGCTCGGCCTGATGGTGGCGCTGGCGATGCGGCCGCCGCTTGCCATCGCCGCCGTGCTGGTCGGTGCATTCGCCATTTTCCACGGCTACGCCCATGGCGCCGAGCTTCCGCCCGGCGCGGATGCGGTTGCCTTTTCGCTCGGCTTCGTGGTGGCGACCGGGCTTTTGCACCTGGCCGGCATCAGCTTCGGCCTGCTGGCGCGCTGGCCGGCCGGGCGCATCGCCGTGCGCGCGGCCGGCGGGGCGATCGCACTCGCCGGCGTCGTCTTTCTCAGCGCAGCCGTATGAGCGGATTTTTCCGCGTCGGTCTCGCGGCTGCGTTCCTGTTTCGGGCCGATCCGGCATTCGCGCATTTGCCGATCGAAGGCATCGGTGGGTTCCATGGCGGACTCCTGCATCCCATCCTGGTGCCTGCGCACGCGCTGAGCGTTGTTGCGCTCGGCCTGTTCATCGGCCGGCAGCGCGAGCGGCTTGTCCCATCGTCGATCTTTGCGGTGGCGCTTATCGCGGGCCTTATCGCCATCGCCCGGGCCGTTGAAGCGCCGGTGGGCAACGTCATGCTCGCCAACACCGCGCTGCTCGGCGGGCTCGTCGCCATGGCCTGGGCACCGCCGCAGCCGCTCGGATGGCTTTTGGCCGCCGTCGGGGGCGCGACGCTCGCGCTCGATTCGCCGCCGCAGGCGATCACCATCGCGGAAGCGCACCTGATGCTTGCCGGCACCGCGCTTGGAGCCTGCCTGGCGGTCGCGGTGGTCGGTGCGATGACGAGCTATCTGACCACGGCCTGGCAGCAGATCGCCGTACGCGTGCTCGGCTCCTGGATCGCGGCGAGCGCCATCCTGGTTTTCGCCATGAGCTGGCGTTGAGGGAGGGCGGGCGGATTACTCCGCGGCGACGCGCTTGCCGTATTCGTTGGCGGCGCGCTCGATCGCCTGGGCGAGGTATTCGGGCGCCTGCGCACCCGACACGGCCGTCAGCCCGCCGAAGATGAAGCAGGGCACGCCCTCGATGCCGGCTTCCTTGGCGGATTCCGCTTCGCGCTCCACGCGCGCGACGTCGGTGTCGTCCGCAAGCCGCTGGCGCACCAGGTCGGCGTCGAGGCCGCAATCGGCCGCGGCGCGCACCAGCACGTCGTGGTCGGTGAGATCCCCGCCCTCGGTGAAATAGAGGTCCATCAGCCGCTGCTTCATGCGTGCGGCATTGCCGCTCTCGCCGGCCCACAGGATCAGCCGATGGCAATCGAGTGTGTTGGGCTGGCGCTTGATCTTGTCGAGCTCATAGGTCAGCCCTTCGGCGGCGGCGGCCTGGGCGACGCGCTGCGCGATGCTGCGGTAGCGCTCGGGCGAGCCGAACTTGGTGGTCAGATAGTCCTCGCGGCTGATCCCGTCGCGCGCCACCCAGGGATTGAGAAAATAGGGGCGGAAGCGCACCTCGACCGGAATCTCGGGCTTGAGCGCAATCGCTTTTTCGAGCCGCCGCTTGCCGATGAAGCACCACGGGCAGACGACGTCGGATACCATGTCGATCGGCAAGGCGGTCATGTGCCGGCTCCTTGTTGAGGGGAGGAGATTAGCGCATGTCCCGGAAAAAAGCCTGCCCCGGACTTGATCCGGGGTGGGACCCGGTTTTCCGAATGGACATGCGCAAACGAACAATACGAGGGCACATCCCGATTTCATCAATCGGGATGTGCTCTCGGCCTGCGGTCACTCGGCGGCAACCTTGGGATAGGTTCCGACCCGCGCCACCAGCGTCGACAGATTGTCGGTCGACTTGAGCGTGGCCAAGGTGATCGTCGGCTTGATGGTGCCGCGGTCGGCCGACAGCATCGTCTGCCGCAGCACGCTGGCGATCCGCCGCGCGACCACGTGGGCGCTGCGCAAGTCGGTCTCGGTGAAGGCCGCGAGGATCGCGCCATCCTGCTCCCGGCAGGCGAAATCGATGTCGCGCACCAGCCGGCTGAACAGGCGCGCGGCGTCGATATGGGCGCGGCGTTCGCTGACGCCCTCGAACGAAAAACGCGCGATCGACAGCGCGCCGCCGCGATCTTCCGCCTCCTGCACGGCGCGCTCGAGGTCGCGCCAGAAGGCCGCGCGCTGGAGCAAGCCGGTATCGGGATCGATGACGCCCTGGGTCTCGAGCGATTTCAGCGTGCGCTTGAGGCGCGCCTCGTACGTCTGCAGACATACGAACGGGAGCAGCCGGTCGACCAGGCGGACGGGATTGCCCTCGACGCGGATGAGATTGGGCAACCGCTCGTCGTCGATACCGGCATTGTTGAGCAGGCCGACCGGCAGGTCGCGGAAACGCGCGTCCTCGGCCAGCACGATCAGCAGCGCCTCGACGACGCGCGCACCGAGCCCGTCGCCGATCACCACGCCATCGATGTCGCGCGCGTTGAGATAGCGCGCGGCGGTCTCGACGCTAAGCGCGCCGATCAAGCCGACCCGCTCGCCGATGGCGACTGACAGCGTCGGATAGGCGGCGCCGCGTCCGACGCAGAGCACGGTCGCGTCGTCGAGCAGCTCGCGCGGCGACGGCACGGCGACCTTCATCTCGCCGGCGCGGGCGCGCCGCAGCACGGTCGCGTGCAGCGAGCGCACGCGCAACGCCGAGCGCAGCCGCGCCAGCAGCCGGTCGAACGGGTCATCCGCTGCGATCGCGAGCGCGAACGGCAGTGCCGGCACGCTGTCCGCGTTCAGTCGCGCGAGCACCGGCATGACCGGGCCGCCGCGGGTCTCGATGCATTGGGTCAGCGCCCGCACCAGCCGTGGATTGGGCGCGGTATCCGCGTCGGCAAGGACAAGCGCGGCCGGCTGGATTTCGGCGATGGCGGCGGGCGCATCGGCCCAGCCGGTCTCGACGATCGGAAAGGCACCGGCCTTGCCGAGCATGTCGAGCAAATCGGCCACCGAATTCTCGGCGACCACGACCATCGGACCCAGGAGCGCCATGAGGAGGGGCCGGTTGCAGGGGTGGAGCGCAAACGTAAACGAACGCTGTTAACGAACAGACAACGGATGGCCGGCGACGGAGGTTGGATGGTGTTGGCCCGGAACGCGGACGGAAGCTCAGGCGCTCGTCCGGCGGCCCTCCATTCGCGGTCCTCCGTCGCGAAAGGCGTCGACGAGCAAGGGATTTGCGCCGAGTTTTGCAAGCGATTGCTGAACAAGCGTGCGGTTGGCGGCGGTACCGGCCAGCCGATTCCCGGCGAGCGCGTCGGGCAGGACCGCGAGCGATCCGGCGCCGTTCTCCGGACGAGCCACGAGATCCCGCAGTTCGCGCATCACGAAACGGTAGCCCCCGAAGCTCACGATGCCGGGTGGCGGGCCGGTCACGACCAGGGGGCCGTCGGTGCGGCACGCGTAACCGGTATCCACGAAGCCGCTGCTGCCGATCTTGAAATAGGGCAATCCGCTGCGCTCCGCGCCCGGCGGGAAGGCCCCGCGCGGTATCATCGGACCGCGCAGCGCCACCGTGCTGTTCGCCGTGGGCGCAATCTCGGCAACGACGACGGCCCCCCTTGGCCCGCGCGGGGCGAACACGACGCCGAACGGGATGGCGGCCGGCCGGCCGTCCGCAGCCCGGCAAGCAGCGATGACGCCGGTTTCGCCGAACACATGCACGTCGATCAGGCGGGTCTTGGAATCCTGCCAGGGCAACGCCCGCCACGCGCCCTCGGGGGCGCGCCAGACGCCGATGACGCTGGTGAGGCCTGCGCCGCCCGCGAGGTGTCCGGTTTCGGCAAGCTGTGCCAGCAGCGGTCCCGGCACGATCGCGGTGTCGCAGTTGAGCGTCCGGCGCTGGGCGAGAAACGTATCCGGATCGAACGGCTGATGCAGCGCCAATGTCCCGCCGAGCAGCAGCCACGGTAGCATCGCGATGGCGAGGCCCGCGAACGACGACAGGGTCAGCGTCGAGAGCAGAACGGCGTCTTGCGCGAGGGCGCTCTCGAGCAGCACGGCGAGGCCCCCGGCGATCAGCTCGGCGTGGCTGCGCCCGACCGGAACGAGGCCGTCGGCCGAGACGTCCCAGGTAATGACCGCGAGATGCGCGCCGGCGTCGTCGGCCCGATCGGGCTCGATCGCGGGGATCGGGTCGAGCCTGTCGGAGGTGTAGAGATCGTCGAATGGAACCACCCCGTCGGGCGCATCGCGTCCGTATCCGCAGATATGGCGCACCGGAAAGATCTCGGCGGCGATCTGCATGGCGAGGTCGTAGTGGTCGACCGTGCCGACGCGCCCGCTCACGATCAGCGCATTGGCTCCCACACGCCCGAGCGCGGCAACGCATTCGGCGCGCCGCCACAGCAGGGGAAGGGGCATGGCGATCAACCCGGCGCGCAGCACTCCCAGCAGCGTGAGCAGGCATTCGACCGTGTTGGCGATCTGGATGCCGACGATAGCGTCGGTATGCAGCCCCATGCGCCGCAGCCGTCCGGCGATGGCCGAGACCATGCGATCGGCCTCCGCATAGCTGAGGCGGCGCGGCTTGCCGTCGGTGAAGCTCTCGCGGTTGGGCGGGTCGATGAGCGCAATGTCGCCGGGGCGCCGCTGCGCCGCCCGGCGCAACAGTTCATCGAGCGTCGCGCGCGCGCCGGCGCGCGCCGCCGGCCGGCCGCGGGGATCGTTGAGGATCACGGGCGGGACCTCATTGGCTCCTCGGCTCGCGCCACCAGGTTTCGGGAAGGTAGCCGTAGATCGACGTGTGCGGCGGACGGCCGACCGTGGTCCAGCGGGCGATCCACTGCGCCGGCAGATGAAACAGCGGCACCACGTAAACACCGGAGATCAGCACCCGGTCGAGCGCGCGCACCGCCGAAACGAAGTCGGCTTGGCTTTCCGCCTGCAGCAGCGCGGCGATCATGGCGTCGACCGCGGGGCTCTTGACGCCCATGTAGTTGCGGGTGCCGGGCGCGTCGGCGGCGGCCGAGCCCCAATAGAAGGCCTGCTCGTTGCCGGGTGAGAGCGACTGATCCCAGCGGTTCTCGATCATGTCGAAATCGTAGGCGAGCTTGCGGCCGTCGTACTGGACCGCGTCGACCGAGCGCACCCGCGCCATGATGCCGGCACGCTTGAGGCTCTGCGAGAACAGCAGCGCCAGCCGCTCGTCGTCGCGCGACGCGACCAGGATCTCGAATGTGAACGGCCGCCCGGTCCGCCGCTCGATCAGCGCGGTGCCGCGCAGCTCGTAGCCCGCCGCCGCGAACAGATCGAGCGCGCGTCGCAACATGGCGCGGTCGCGGCCCGAGCCGTCGCTGACCGGCGGCGACCAGGTGCCGTCGAGCACGTCGGCACGAACCGCGCCAGCAAAAGGGGCGAGAAGCGCGCGTTCGCGCGCGTCGGCAGGCCGCCGGTGCGAGGACAGCTCCGAACCTTCGAAATAGCTCGCCGTGCGCCGATAGAGATCGAAGAAATAGCCGTGATTGATCCACTCGAAATCGAACAGCAGCGAGATCGCCTCGCGCACGCGGATGTCGGAGAAGATCGCCCGTCGGGTGTTGAAGACGTAGAACGAGCTCGCCTTCGGCACTCCGGTCGCCAGCTCCTCCTTGAGCACACGGCCGTCGCGCAGGGCGGGGAAATCGTAACCGGTCTGCCAGCGCGTTGGATCGTGCTCGTTACGGAAGTCGTAGAGGCCGCGTTTGAACGCCTCGAGATGCGAATTGGCGTCGCGGTAATAGTCGAACCTGATCTCGTCGAAGTTCCAGAACCCGCGGCTGATCGCGAGGTCGCGCCCCCAATAGGCCGGATTGCGCTTGAACGTCACGCTCTTGCCGGGATCGACCGCGCCGACGATATAGGGGCCGCTGCCGAGCGGCGCCTCGAACGAGGTCTCCTCGAAGGTCTCGGGCCTGACCGCATGCTTGGCGAGCACCGGCATCAGTCCCAGGATCAGCGGCAGCTCGCGGTCGTTGCTGCCGGCAAGATCGAAGCGCACCGCGCGGTCCCCGACCACCTCGGCCTTGGCGACCTTGGCGTAATAGGTGCGGTGGTTGGGCCGGCCTTTGTCGCGCAGCAGCTGCCAGGAGAAGATCACGTCGGCGGGCGTGACCGGCTTGCCGTCCGAGAAACGTGCGGCGGGGTCCAGCGTGAAGGTGACGTAGCTGCGCTCGGCGTCGGTCTCGACCGAGCGGGCGACCAGCCCGTAAAGCGTGAACGGCTCGTCGTATCCGCGCGCCATCAGGCCCTCCACCACGTAGCCGCGGATGGCCCCCAGCGCGAGCCCTCTGACGATCAAGGGATTGAGGCTGTCGAAGGTGCCGAGCACGCCGTGCACCAAGCGGCCGCCCTTGGGCGCGGCCGGATCGGCGTAGCGCACACGGGTGAATCCTTCCGGCATGGCCGGCTCGCCGTGCATGGCGATGGCGTGCCGCGGCTCGGCCGCCTCGGCGATGGCGATGCCGCTCAGGGCGATCACGCCGAGCAGCGCAGCGAGCGGCGATACGCGCGAGCGCCGCGTGGATCGGGAGAAGAGTTTCGCTGCGGTCACGGGCAAATCATTCGGGATTCTGGCCGAGGTCGGTTTTCCCGGGGAATCGGCCAACCTTGGGCCGATTGGTGTGCTTTCCAAAGCCGAGGGTCGGCGTTATCACCAATAATCCCTCATGGCGACCGGATGCCCAAAGCCTTTATGGAGGGCCCGTTTTAGGCTAACGCAGGAACCGACAGCGTCACGCTCCCGCCGTATTTGATGCCGAAACCCAGGGCAGGGGGCGACCGTTCTATCCGGCCGGGGCGCTGCGAGAACGGTTAGCGAGAGGATTTGTCTCATGGTTCACCGGAACGTATCCGCGCCGGCACGGCCGGTCGCACGTGCGTTGGCCGTCACGGCGGCGACCGCCTTGCTCACCGCGTTGATTGGATCGGGAACCTGGGCTCAGACCCCTCCGGCGCCTCCAGCGCCCCAGGCACCCGCGCCCAAGGCCCCTCCCAAGGCTGCTCCCAAGGCGGCGCCGAAAGCAGCGGCGCCCGAGGCTCCGGCCCCGCAGGCGCAGCAGGGGCAAGCCGAGCAGCCTCAGCTCATCTTCTCGCCCTGGACGAAGTTCTGTCTCAAGGGCCAGGAGGCCAACGCCAAGCAGGTCTGCTTCACCGGCAAGGATGGCCGCGTCGAATCGGGCATGCCGGTGGTTGCCGCCGTGCTGATCGAGCCGGAGGGCGACCCGAAAAAAGTCCTCCGCGTCACTCTGCCGCTCGGCATGTCGATCCAGCCCGGAACCCGGGTGATCGTCGACAGCGGCCAGCCCATGACCGGGCCCTACGTCATCTGTTTCAACAACGGCTGCATGGCCGACTACGAGGCCAGCGCCGAACTGATCGGCAAGCTCAAGAAGGGGCAGGGTCTTGCCATCCAGGGCATCAACGGCGCCGGTCAGGCGATCACCCTGACGGTGCCGCTCGGCGATTTCGCCAAGGCCTATGAGGGCCCTCCGACCGATCCTAAGGTCTTCGAGGAGCAGCAGAAGAAGCTGCAGGAGGAGCTGCAGAAGCGCGCCGACGATGCCCGCAAGAAGCTCGAGGGTCAGCAGGCGCCGACCAGATAACGCCCGCATTTGAATTGAGATGCAAAGAGGCGCGCCATGGGCGCGCCTCATTTTGAATACGATGGATGACGCACCGAAGAACGAAGGAGTTCGGGATCTCCGCCGTCAATCCTGCGTCATCAGTTCAGCAATGAATTGCGCGGCCGGTAGCTGCCCTTCTCGTCCCGCTCGAACACTTCGGCGACCTGCGGATGGCGCACCGGCTCGCCGGACGTGTCGGGCAGGAGATTCTGCTCGGACACGTAGGCGATGTATTCGGTTTCTGCGTTCTCGGCGAACAGGTGATAGAACGGCTGATCCTTGCGCGGGCGCACTTCGGCGGGAATCGACTGGTACCATTCCTCAGTGTTGTCGAATTCCGGATCGATGTCGAACACGACGCCGCGGAATGGGAACAACCGGTGGCGCACCACCTGGCCGATCTTGAACTTGGCGACGCGGGTCTTGCTCATGCTCGGGCCGGGATAGACCAGGATTGCGGAGCGCGCCAGGGGGTCACAGCGCGTAGCGCGCCGCCAGGTCGGGGTCCTTGGCGGCGACCAGGCGCGCGAGATCGATGAGTACCTTGGCCTGCTTCCAGGTGGCGTCGTCCTGCATCTTGCCGTCGATCATGACCGCGCCGCTGCCGTCCGGCATGGCGGCGATGATCTTTTTGGCGAAGGCGACCTCGGCGGGATCGGGCGAGAACACCCGCTTGGCAATCGGCACCTGTGAGGGATGCAGGGTCCAGGCGCCGACGCAGCCCATCAGGAAGGCGTTGCGGAACTGCGCCTCGCAGGCGTCCGGATCGGCAAAATCGCCGAACGGGCCGTAGAACGGCTTGATGCCGGCGGCCGCGCAGGCATCGACCATCTTCGCCAAGGTGTAGTGCCAGAGGTCCTGCTGGAACGCCGCCCGTGCGCCGCCCGCGGGCGTGGGATCGGCGAGAACCTTGTAGTCGGGATGCCCGCCCCCGACCCGCGTGGTCTTCATCGCCCGCGAGGCGGCGAGATCGGCGGGGCCGAGGCTCATTCCGTGCATGCGCGGCGAAGCCGTCGCGATCGTCTCGACATTGTTGACGCCTTGCGCCGTCTCCAGGATGGCGTGGATCAGGATCGGCTTCTTGACGACGTGGCGCGCTTCGAGCTGGGCCAGCAGCTGGTCGAGGTAGTGGATGTCCCACGGCCCTTCGACCTTGGGCAGCATGATCACCTCGAGCTTTTGGCCGACAGCGGCGACGATCTCGGTGACGTCGTCGAGCGCCCAGGGCGAGTTGAGCGCATTGATCCGGGTCCACAGGCCGGTCGAGCCGAACTCGCTCGCCTTCGCCATCGCGATGAAACCGGCGCGCGCCGCCGTCTTGGCGTCGGCCGGGATTGCGTCCTCGAGATTGCCAAGCACCACGTCGACCTGTTCGATCAGCTCGGGCACCTTGGCGCGCAGCTTCTCGATCTGCGGCGGCACGAAATGGATCATGCGCTCGAGCCTGACCGGCAGCTCGCGGAGCGGGGCCGGCGCGCCGATCGCCAGCGGCTGGAAGAAATTGCGCGGGAGCTTCATCCGGTGCTGCTCGCTCGCTGCAGACGGTCGCTCGCAACGGTTAAGGCAATCGCCGGCCGTCGCCAAGCCGCTTTTACGGGCACTCGCATGGTCTGAGCCATGGGGCTAGTGTTAAACTTTGTTCATGGGCTGGACGGCACGAGATTTGACCAAATCGACATGTAGGTCGAACCGCGCTCACCACGGGGAGCCGCCGCATGGCGCTCTACGACGCCTTCGTCTCGTATAGCCACGCCAAGGACAAGCCGATCGCGGCGGCGCTGCAGGCGGCGGTGCAGAAGCTCGGCAAGCCCTGGTACCGGCGCCGGGCGCTGCGCCTGTTCCGCGACGACACCAGCCTGTCGGCGACGCCGAATCTCTGGCCCACCATCGAGCAGGCGCTCGGGCAATCGCGTTTCCTGATCCTGCTCGCCTCGCCGGAGGCGGCCGCCTCGCCATGGGTCGGCAAAGAGGTGACCTATTGGCTCGAGCACAAGAGCGCCGACACGCTGCTGATCGCGGTCACCGACGGCGCGCTCGCTTGGGACAACGCGCTCGGTGACTTCGGCCGCCACGACGGCACGCCGTTGCCGGCGGTGCTCGCCGGCCGCTTCGCGAGTGAACCCAAGTGGGTGGATCTCACCGCCTATCGCGGCGGCGCCGATCCGCGCGACGCCAGGTTCAACGAGCTTGCCGCCGACTTCGCCGCCGCCATCCATGGCATGCCGAAGGAGGACCTGCTCTCGGAGGAGGTCCGCCAGCAGCGGCGTGCGCTGAAGCTGGCCTGGTCGGCGGCCGTCACGCTCCTGGTTTTGACCGGCGCCGCCGGCTGGCAGTGGTGGGAGGCGGAGCGCGCCAGGCAGGTCGCGCTCGCGGCCGAGCAGACCGCGACCGAGCAGAAAGAGGTGGCGCAGACCCAGCGCGACCGGGCAGAGCGCAATTTTGGCATCGCCAAGGACGCCGCCGACCACGTGGTGTTCGACATCGCGCAAAGCCTCCGCCACGTGCAGGGCATGGGGGTGGAGTCGGTCCGCCGCATCCTCGGTGCCGCCCAGGCGATGATGGACCAGTTGGCACGCACGTCGCCGGACGACCGCAAGCTGCAGCGCAGCCGCGCCGCCATGCTGGCGGAGTTCGCCACCACCTATCTCGCGGCCGGCGACCTGAGCAGGGCGCAGGCCGCTGCAGCCGAGAGCCTCGACCTCATGCGCAAGCTCGCCGCCGCCGATCCGAGCGATACCGGCTGGCAGCGCGACCTGAGCGTGAGCCTCAACGGCGTCGGCGACGCGCGGCTTGCCGCCGGCGATCGGGCGGGCGGGCGCGCCGCCTATGAGGAAAGCCTCGCCATCCGGCGCAAGCTCGCCACCGCCGATCCGAGCATTGCCGTCTGGCAGCGCGACGTCAGCGTGACGCTCGAGAAGCTCGGCGATGTGCGGCTCGCGGGCGGCGACCGAGCGGGCGCGCTCGCCGCCTACGAGGAGGGCCTCGCGATCAGGCGCAGGCTCGCCGCCGCCGATCCGGACAACGCCGCCTGGCAGCGCGACCTCGGCGTGAACCTCGAAAAGGTCGGCGACGCGCGGCTCGCCGGCGGCGACCAGGCCGGGGCGCTCGCCGCCTACGAAGAGAGCCTCGGCGTGCGCCGCAAGCTCGCCGCCGCCGACCCCGGCGATACCGGCTGGCAGCGCGACCTGAGCATCGGCCTGGAGAAGGTCGGCGACCTGCATTTCGCCAAGGGTGACCGGGCGCGGGCGCTTGCCGCCTACGAGGAGGGCCTCGCCATGCGGCGCCAGCTCGCCGCCGCCGATCCCGCCAATGCGTCCTGGCAGCGCGATGTCAGCCTGAGCCTCAACAAGGTCGGCGACGTGCGGCGCGCCGCCGGCGACCGGGCGGGCGCGCTCGCCGCCTACGAGGAGGCCCTCGCCATCCGGCGCAAGCTCGCGGCCGTCGATCCGGCTAACGCAGGGTGGCAGCGCGACCTCGGCGTGAGCCTCATCAAGGTCGGCGACGGGCGCCGTGGCGGCGGTGACCGCGCAGGCGCGCTGGCTGCGTACGAGGAGAGCCTGGGGATCATGCGCAAGCTTGCCGCCACCGACCCGGGCAATGCCGGCTGGCAGCGCGACGTCGGCGTGGGCCTCGAGCGCGTCGGCGACCTGCGGCTTGCCGCCGCCGACCGCGTCGGGGCGCTCGCCGCCTACGAGGAGGGCCTCGCCATCATGCGCAAGCTCGCCGCCGCCGATCCGGGCAGCGCCCTGGCGCAGCGCAATATCGGTATCGCCCTCACTAGGATCGGCGACGCGCGGCTCGCCGGCGACGACCGCGCCGGAGCGCTTGCCGTCTACGAGGAAAGCCTGAGCGTCGCACGCAAGCTCCTTGTCATCGACCGGAGCAACGTCGGCTGGCAGGTCGATCTCGTCGTCAGCCTCTACAAGCTGAGCGCCGTCGTCGAGTCGCCACGGGCGCGAGCGGCGCTGCGCGAGGCGCTGGCGATCGCCGAAATGCTCGCGCGCGACGGCAAGCTCAACGCCGCCCAGCGGGATCTGCCGCGGCGCATCGGCGAGGCGCTGGCCACGCTGCCGCCCGAGCAGGCCGAGGCGCGGTGAGGCGGCGCTACTGCGGCGGAATGTTGGCTGCCTTGATGACCTTGCCCCACAGCTCGGTTTCCTCGGCGAAGAACTTCGCCGCCTCCGCGCGGCTCTTGGTGGCCGGCTCCATCTGGATGGCGCGCGCCTTCTCGACGAAGTCCGGCCGGCCGAGGATCTCGTTGAGGTCGCGGTTGATCCTGTCGGCGAGCGCCGCCGGCGTCTGCGGCGGCGCCACCATCGCGTACCAGGTGACGGAGCGATAGCCGGGCAGCGTCTCGGCGATGGTCGGGATATCGGGCAGCTCACGCAGGCGCTCGCTCGGACCGACGCCCACGATCTTGAGCTTGCCCTCGCGATGCAGCCCGACCGCCGTCACCGGCGTGTCGAACATCAGGTCGACGTGGCCGGCGATGATGTCGTTGATGGCCGGACCGAGGCCGCGATAGGGCACCTGCACCAGCTTGATGTCGGCGAGCATTTCGAGCTGCACCGTGGAGAGATGCCCGACCGAGCCGACGCCCGGCGTCGCGGCGGTGATCTTGCCCGGATTGGCCTTGGCGCGCGCGATCAGGTCCTTGACGGACGCGCCGTCGAAGCTCTTGCGCAGCACCAGCACGTAGGGCCCGGTCGCCAGCAGCGCGATCGGCACCCAGCGGGCCGGGTCGTAGGGCATCTCCTTGTAGAGGAAGCTGTTGGTCGCGATCGGCCCGGGCGAGGCAAGCAGCAGCGTATGGCCGTCGGGCGCCGCGCGCGCCACCTCGGCCGAGCCGATATTGCCGGCGGCGCCCCCGATATTCTCCACAATCGCCGATTGCCCCCATTTGCGGGTGAGCTGGTCGGCGATGAGCCGGGCCAGCGTGTCGGTGCCGCCGCCGGGCGGATAGGGCACCACGATCCGCACCAGCCGCGATGGGAACGTGCCCTGCGCGTGGCCCAGGTCGGCGGCCAGCGCGATGCCCAGCGCAGCCAGCGCCAGCAGCCCGAACCTGATCCATCGCATGGTCGATCTCCTGCGCAGGAACTGTAGCCCGGATGGAGCGAAGCGCAATCCGGGGCTTGCGCCCCGGTGAACGATCCCGGATTTCGCCAACGCTTCATCCGGGCTACGCTGACCGCGCATTTGGAGACATTGGGGGCTCACCCGGTGCTGACCAAGGACCATCAGGCCGTCGACTGGATCGCGCGCGCTCAAGATCTTGCCCCGATAATCGAGGCGGCGGCGGAGCGCACCGAGCGCGACCGCAAGATTCCGGCCGACGTCCTTGCGGCGATGCACGACGCGCGCCTGTTCCACATGCTGCTGCCGGTCTCGCTCGGCGGCGGTGCCGCCGATCTCGTCACCTTCAACCACGTGATCGAGACCGTCGCGGCGGCTGACGCCAGCCCGGCCTGGTGCCTCGCCCAGGCCGCGGCGAGCTCCCACGCCGCTGGCTTTCTCGATCCCGCCATCGCGCTCGAAGTGTTCGGCGCGCCCGATGCGCTGGTGGCCTGGGGCCCGCCGGCCGGCATCGCCAAGGCAGTCGCGGTCGACGGCGGCTACCGGGTCACCGGCAAATGGCGCTTCGCCAGCGGCAGCGCCAACGCCACCTGGATGGGCGGGCATTCGACCGTGTTCGATGCTGACGACAAGCCGCGGCTCGACGCCGGCGGCCGGCCGGTCAACCGCACCGTGCTGTTCCGCCCGCAGCAGGCGAACATCAAGGATACCTGGCACGTGCTCGGGTTGCGCGGCACCGCCAGCAACGACTACGAGGTCGAGAACCTGTTCGTGACCGAGCCGTATACGACCTGGCGTGACTTCGCGCCCGACCGCCGCGAGCAGGGGCCGCTCTACAACATCCCGCTGCTCACGCTCTACGGCGTCGGATTTTCCGGCGTGGCGTTCGGAATCGCGCGCGCCTGCCTCGACGCCTTCATGCAGCTCGCGCAAACCAAGAAGTCCGGCGGCGGCGTGGGCGCGGCCACGGCGCTGCGCGACAACGCCGTCATCCAGTCGCAGGTCGCGCAGGCGACGCAGCGGCTGCGTTCGGCGCGCGCATTCCTGCTGCAGATGCTGGGCGAGTTTTGGGACATCTCCTCGACCGCGGGCAAGTTCACGCTCGAGCAGCGCGCGCTGCTGCGCGTCGCCATCACCGGCGCTATGGATCAGGCCCGCAGGGTCACGGACTTCGCCTGTCACGCGGCCGGAACCAACGCGATCTTCCAGAACGGCCCGTTCGAGCGCCGCTTCCGCGACCTCCACACCGCGCTGGCGCAGGGCCAGGCGCACCTGTCGAACTTCGAATCCGCCGGGCAGGCGCTGTTCGGGACCGAGCCGACACAAAGGCTCTAACCTACAAAACCTCGCCCCGCATCAGACGCGGCTGCGCGGCAAGCGGCGCCACGCCCTCGCGCATGACCGCGCGGCGCAGCGGTCCGATCCGGTCGATGAGATAGAGCCCGAGCCCGCGCGCGCCCTGCAGCGGCAGGAAATCCGTGAGCACGCTGCGGTTGAGCAGATCGACCGCGAGCGTGCGGCTCGCCACGTCGGCGCGGCGCATCTCATCGTAGCGGGCGGTGACCTCGTCCGCGCCGACGTCGCCGCCGTCGCGGCGGGCGGCCACCACCAGCTCGGCGATCGTCGCCGCGTCGCGCAGGCCGAGATTGAGGCCCTGGGCGCCGATCGGCGGCATGACATGGGCCGCCTCGCCGACGAGCGCGACCCGCCGGGCGCCGCAGTGCCGCGCGGTCTCGACCGCGAGCGCAAACACGCCGCGGCTTGCCTCCACCTCGATCTTGCCCAGGATCGAGTGCGAGCGCTGCTCGATGTCCGCCGCGAGGTCGGCGTCGGACAGCGCGAGCAGGCGTGGGGCCTCGGCCGGATCGACCACGAACACCAGGCTAGAGCGCAAGCCCGGCAGCGGCACCAGCGTGAAGGGGCCGGTCTCAGTGTGGAGCTCGGTCGAGGTGTCGTGATGCGGCCGGCTGTGGCCAAGATTGAACGTCAGCGCGGTCTGCGGATAGCTGTGCGCGTCGACGCCGATGCCGGCGGCGTCGCGGCACAGCGAGCGCCGCCCCTCGGCCCCGACGGCGAGCCGCGCCGATGCCGTTCCGCCGTCCCGCAAGTGCACCGTGACCCGGCTCTCCTCGATCTCGACCTTTTCGGCTTCGTCCTCGATGCGCGTGAGCGCCGGCAACTCGCGTGCGCGCGCGTCGAGGGCCGCGACCAGAAACCGGTTCTCGATGTTGTGTCCGAAGGCCTCGAGCCCGATCTCGCTTGCCGTGAAGCACACCTCCGGCGCGCGCATGAGCCGCTTGCTGGCGTCGACGATCCGCATGACCTTGAGCGGCGCCGCCTCGCTGCGGCAGCGCCGCCAGACGCCGAGGGTGTCGAGGGCGGTGACCGAGCCCTCGAGCAGCGCCGTGGTACGGTTGTCGCCGGCACGGGAGCGGCCTGCGATCAGCGCGGTCTCGACGCCGGCCGCGGCGAGCGCGACCGCGGCGGTCAGGCCCGCCGGACCGCCGCCCACGATCACCACCTCGGCTGTGCGAACGTTCATTGCCTCGCGCCGTCGGAGGCCGCGCCGGAACCCGGGGCGACGCCCGATAATGAATGTATAGTGCCGATCGACGGATGGGAGCCCGAATCCTTGCTGCCGCTGACCCACGCCCGCGCCTTCGCGGTCCATGTCTTCACCGCCGCCGGGGCGGCGCTCGCGCTCGGCGCCTTGATCTATGCGGTGCGCGGCGAGTGGGCGGCGATGTTCAGCTGTCTGGGTGTCGCGCTCCTGATCGACGGCGTCGACGGCACCCTGGCGCGCCGGTTCAAGGTCGCCGAGCTGCTGCCGCGCTGGTCGGGCGACGTGCTCGACCTGGTGGTCGATTTCACCACCTATGTGTTCGTGCCCGCCTATGCGATCGCCACCGGCGGCTTGCTGCCGGAACCGCTGGCGCTGCCGGCGGGGTTGCTCATCGTGGTCACCGGCGCGCTCTACTTCGCCGACCGGGAGATGAAAACCGCGGACAACTATTTTCGCGGGTTCCCGGCCCTGTGGAACGCGGCGGCGTTCTATCTGTTCTTGTTGCGACCGGCGCCGTGGCTCACGGCCGCCGTCATCGTCGCCCTGGCGGTGCTGAGCTTCGTGCCGTTCAAGTTCATCCACCCGATGCGGGTGACGCGGCTGCGCGCGCTCAACATCGCCGCCCTGGTCGCCTGGGCGGTGCTGGCGCTGGTCGCGCTGCTGCGCGGGCTTGAGCCGGGTCCATGGGTCGTGGCCGGGCTGTCGGCTACCGGGCTCTATTTCGTCGCTGTCGGACTGATCGACCAGATGAGCAAGCATGATCGACCTTCTGTTTGATCCGCAGGCCTGGGCTGCCCTGGTCACCTTGACGGTGCTCGAGATCGTGCTCGGCATCGACAACGTGATCTTCATTTCGGTACTGGTCTCGCGCTGCTCGCCGAAGGAGGCCAAGCGGGCGCGCCAGATCGGCCTGTCGCTGGCGCTCATCTTTCGCCTTATTCTGCTCGGCGCGCTCACCTGGCTGATGGCGCTGACCGACCCGATCGTGACGGTGTTCCGCGTCGGCATATCGTGGCGCGACATCATCCTGATCGGCGGCGGGTTCTTCTTGATCGCCAAGGCGACGCACGAGATCCATGCCGAGGTCGAGGCGGCCGACGAGGCGACCGACGGCGCCGCGCCCGCCTATTCGTCGTTCTTCTGGGTTGTCACCCAGCTGATCGTGGTCGATCTGGTGTTCTCGCTCGACTCGATCATCACTGCCATCGGCATGGCGCAGGACATCGAGATCATGGTGGCCGCCGTGGTGATCGCGATCATCGTCATGTATGTCGCGTCCGGGCCGGTCTCGCGCTTCATCGCCGACAATCCGACCACCAAGATGCTGGCGCTGGCGTTCCTGCTGCTGATCGGCGTGGCGCTGATCGCCGATGGCTTCGACGTCCACATCCCGCGCGGCTATATCTACGGCGCCATGGCGTTCGCGGCCCTGGTCGAGATGTTCAACGTGCTGGCCCGCCGCAATCGCAAGAAGCGCGCGACCATGCGGTCGCGGATCAAGCACTGACGCGGCCGCCTGGGCCGCGTCGAATCAGGGGGAGCCGGATGCCGACCAGACCTGTCGTTCTCATCACCGGTGCGGGCCGCGGCATCGGCGCCGCGGCTGCCGCGCTCGCGGCCGCGCGCGGCTACGATGTGGCGGTGAACTACCAGCGCGACGACAAATCCGCCGCCGATGTGGTGGCCAAGATCAAGGCGCACGGCGGCGCCGGCCTCGCCGTGCGAGGCGACATGGGCGTCGAGGCGGAGGTCGAGCGGGTGTTCAAGACCGTCGACGCCGAGCTCGGGCCGCTCACCCATCTGGTCTACAATTGCGGCATCACCGGGCAGGCCTCGCGGCTCGTGGACGCGCCGTCGGCCATGATGCGGCAGGTGATGGAGGTCAACGTGCTGGGCGCGCTGTGGTCGATCCAGCACGCGATCCGCCGCATGTCGAAGAAGCAGGGCGGGCAGGGCGGCGCGGTCGTGCTGATCTCGTCGATGGCGGCGACCTTGGGCGGCCCCAACGAATACGTCTGGTACGCCGCGTCCAAGGGCGCGATCGACTCGATGACCGTGGGCCTGAGCCGCGAGCTCGTCCCGGACGGTATCCGCGTCAATGGGGTCGCTCCCGGTATGATCGCCACCGAGCTGCACGCCGCCGGCGGCCAGCCGGACCGGCTGACGCGGCTCGCGCCCATGATCCCCATGGGCCGTCCCGGCGAGCCGGCCGAGGTCGCCGAGGCGATCCTGTTCCTGTTGTCGGATGCCGCCTCGTACATCACCGGCACCGTGCTGCGCGTCTCCGGCGGCCGGTAATCCTGCGGCCCACCGCTTGATCCATCGGCTGCGCTAAGCGACATTGCGGCGCCGCCCGGTCCGAGGCGCGCGTCAACAACAGGGAGTATCACCCATGGTCGCAGCGGTGCGAGTGCACAAGACGGGCGGTCCCGAGGTCCTGACCTACGAGGAGGTCGAGGTGCCGGCACCGGGACCGGGCCAGGTCAGGGTCAAGAACCGCGCCATCGGCGTCAATTTCATCGACACCTATTTCCGCATGGGCATGTATCCCTCGCCGGTCGGGCTGCCGTTCGTGTCCGGCAACGAGGGGGCCGGCGACGTGATCGCGGTCGGCCCCGGCGTGACCGACGTCAAGGTCGGTGACCGGGTCGGCTACGTGTCGGGGCTCGGCGCTTATTCGGTCGAGCGCATCTTGCCGGCCGACCGGGCGGTCAAACTTCCCGACAGCATCAGTTACGAGCAGGCCGCCGCCATGATGCTCAAGGGTATGACGGTGCAATATCTGCTGCGGCGGACCTACAAGGTGCAGAAGGGCGACAACGTGCTGATCCACGCCGCCGCCGGCGGGGTCGGGCTGATCGCCTGCCAGTGGGCAAACCATCTCGGCGCCAACGTGATCGGGACCGTCGGCTCGAAGGACAAGGCCGAGCTCGCCAAGAAGAACGGCGCCCATCACGTCATCCTCTATCGCGACGAGGATTTCGCCGCCAAGGTCAAGGAGATCACCGGCGGCAAGCTGTGCGAGGTGGTCTATGACGGCGTCGGCAAAGCGACCTTCCCGGCCTCGCTCGATTGCCTCAAGCCGCTCGGCATGTTCGTGAGCTTCGGCTCGGCCTCCGGCCAGATCGAGGCCTTCAACATCAACATCCTGCAGACCAAGGGGTCGCTGTTCGCCACCCGCCCGACGCTCAACCACTACGCTGCCAAGCGCGAGGACCTGCTCAAGACCGCGAACGACCTGTTCGAGGTGGTTGCGAGCGGGGCGGTCAAGATCCCGGTCAACCAGAAATATCCGCTCAAGGACGCCCAGAAGGCGCACCGCGACCTTGAAAGCCGCGGCACCACCGGCTCGACCATCCTGGTGCCTTGACCAGCGCATGTCCCGGAACAGTCGCAACCGGTTTTCCGAATAGGACATGCGCAAATAAATAAAGCTTGGAGCGCATCCCGATTCCGCCCAATCGCGATGCGCTCTAGAAGCCGGTAACGGAAGCGTCAAATCAGTTCCGCGAGGCGCGCGAAGGCCGGATGGTCGTCCGCGCCGGCGGATAGGCGCGGGATACCGACCACGTCGATCACGCCGGCGAACCGCTCCACCGTCGCGATGGTATCCTCGAGCGACGCCGCGCTGCCTTGGCTTTCGCTGATGACGACGGCTGCGACGTTGAGATTGCGCCGCACCAGCACCTCGAGTGCGGTCAAGGTGTGGCTCATGGTGCCGACATAGGTGCCGGCGACCAGGACGACCGGGATGCGCAGCAGCGTCATCCAATCGAGCACGGTGTGGCGGTCGTCGATCGGCACCATGATTCCGCCGATGCCCTCGATCAGCAAAATCCCCCGCCGGCCTGGCATCCTCCGGCGGCAGAACTCGACCACCTCGGTATAGGCGATGGCGAGGCCTTCGCGTCGCGCCGCCATGTGGGGCGAGAGCGGCGCCGCGAACCGCCAGGGCGAAATGCGCTCGGCCTCGTCCAGCGTGAGTGGCCGCCCGAGCGCGGCGATCAGCGCGGCGGGGTCGCTGTCCTGCCAGGCGTCGGGATCAAATCCGCTCACAACCGGCTTGATCGCGTCGACCTCGCGGCCGGCCGCACGGAAGTGCCGGATCAGGCCCGCGGTGACGAAGGTCTTGCCGATATCGGTGCCGGTCGAGGTGACGAAGACGGCGGTCATTGCGATGCGGCGACGCTTTCGCGCGGATGCGCCAGGACGCGATCGCGCACGATCTTCGCCAGGCGCTCGATCTCGGCGTCCGGATGCTGCGCGGTGAAGGTCAGCCGCAGCCGCGCGGTCCCCGCCGGCACGGTCGGCGGCCGGATGGCGGTGACCAGGAAGCCGTGGTCTTCCAGCAGCCGCGAGGCCGCCAGCGCCGCCTCGGCCTCGCCGAGCACGACCGGCACGATCGGGCTCGCCGGCTCCGGCAGGGAGGCTGCGCGCGCGAACGCTTTCGCCTTGGCGAGCGGCAGCGCCGCGTAGGCGGGCTCGCGCTCGATCAGGTCGAACGCGGCGATGGCGGCGGCCGCGATCGGCGGCGGCAGGCCGGTCGAATAGATCAGGCTGCGTGCGCGATTGCGGATCAGATCGGTGACCGCGGCGGAGGCGCAAAGGTAGCCGCCATAGGCGCCGAGCGCCTTGGAGAGCGTGCCCATCTGCAGCGGAATGTCGGCCTTCGGAGCCTGCACGAAATTCGAGCCGCGGCCGCCGCCGACCACGCCCAGGCCATGGGCGTCGTCCGACATCAGCCAGGCATCGTGCTGCTGCGCCGCCGCCGCCAGCGCAGGCAGCGGCGCCAGATCGCCATCCATCGAGAACACGCCGTCGGTCGCGATCAGCGCGCGCGCGTGTTGCCGGCGCCGCTCGGCCAGCAGCGTCTCGAGGTGGCAGACATCGGCGTGGCGGAAGGAGATCACGGTGGCGCCGGAGAGCCTCGCGCCCGCCCACAGGCAGGCATGCGACAGCTCGTCGATGAGGACGAGATCGTCGTCGCCGACCAGGGTCGGGATGATGCCGACATTGGCGAGGTAGCCGGAGCCGAATACGGTCGCCGCCTCGGTCTCCTTCCAGCGGGCGAGGCGGGCTTCGAGCTCAGCGAACAGCGGATGGTTGCCGGTGACCAGCCGCGAAGCGCCGGCGCCCACCCCATAGATGCGCAGCGCCTGGATCGCCGCTTCCTTGATGGCCGGGTGGTGGGTCAGGTTGAGATAGTCGTTGCAGCAGAACGACAGCAGCCGGCGCCCGTTGCGCAATGCCCAGATTCCGGTCACACGGGTGGTGTCGGCGAGCACGCGGCGCAGGCTGCGGCGCTCCAGCTCGCCGAGCTTTGCCGTCGCGAATTCATCGAGAGAACGCATCCTCGACCTTACACCGGGCCCGACGTGGGGCAGAATGGCGGCATTGACCGGAGAATGGAAGCGCCGAATGTCCGGCAGCAAGCGCGATGAAGCGGACGAGCCCGACTGGTACGAGGCCGGGCTCGCCCATGTCTGGCTGCCCTATGCACAGATGAAGACGGCGCGGCAGCCGCTTGCGGTCGCCCGCACCCACGGCGCGCGGATCGCGCTCGCCGACGGCCGCGAGCTGATCGACGGCATCGCCTCCTGGTGGACCGCCTGCCATGGCTATAACCATCCCCATATCCGGGACGCCGTTGAGCGCCAGCTCAAGTCGATGCCGCACGTGATGCTGGGCGGGCTCGCGCACGAGCAGGCGCTCACGCTCGCGACCCGGCTGGCAGCGTGCCTACCGGGCGATCTCGAGCGCGTGTTCTTTTCCGAGTCCGGCTCGGTCGCGGTCGAGGTCGCCATGAAGATGGCGGTACAGTTCTGGCTGAACCGGGGCCTGCGCTCGCGCAAGAAATTCGTCGCCTTCACCGGCGGCTATCACGGCGACACCACCGGGGCGATGGCGGTGTGCGATCCCGAAGCGGGCATGCACGCGCGCTTTCACGGCCTCCTGCCCGAGCATCACGTCGTCCCGCTGCCGCAGGACGAGGCGAGCGCGGCCACGTTTGCACGCCTGCTCGAACGGCACGCCGACGACCTCGCCGGCATCATCGTCGAGCCGCTGGTGCAGGGCGCCGGCGGGATGCGGTTCCACGACGCCTCGGTGCTGCAACGGTTGCGGGCGGCGGCCGACCGCTATCAGCTCCTGCTGATCTTCGACGAGATCTTCACCGGCTTCGGCCGCACCGGCAGCCTGTTCGCCTGCCAGGCCGCCGGTGTGGTGCCGGACATCATCACGCTCTCGAAGGCGCTCACCGGGGGAACACTGCCGCTGGCGGCCACCATCGCGCGCCGCAACGTCTTCGATGCGTTCTGGTCCGACGACCCGCTGCATGCGCTGATGCACGGGCCGACCTATACCGGCAATGCGCTCGCCTGCGCCGCCGCCAATGCCTCGCTCGATCTGTTCGAGCGCGAGCCGCGCTTGGCGCAGGCGGCCGCCATCGCCGCCGCGCTGGAGCACGGGCTTGCTCCCTGCCGCGGGCTGCCGCGGGTCAAGGACGTGCGGGTGAAGGGGGCGATCGGCGTGGTCGAGCTCGACCGCATCGACGATCTCGACGGGCTGCGGGCGCGGTTCGTGGAGCAGGGCGTATTCATCCGCCCGTTCGGCTCGGTCGTCTACCTCACGCCGGCCTTGACGATCGGGGAGGAGGAGCTGGCGACGTTGACGCGCGCGGTCGTGAAGGTGGTGAGAAAGATGTGAGCTTGTGTCCCGGACGCGGTGCAGCACGAAGTGGTGCACCGCTGATCCGGGACCTTTCCAAATTCGGAGTTCGTAACGGTCCCGGGTCTGCAGCGCGCCACTGGCGTGCTGCGCTGCGCCCGGGACACGAAGCGTCAAAATCCGACCGCGGTCCCGTGCAGATCGTATTCGTCCGCGCGTTCGATCTTGATGGTGGCGATCTCGCCCACTCGCAGCGGCCGGCGGCTCGCCACATAGACCGTGCCGTCGATCTCCGGGGCGTCGCCCTTGCCGCGGCCCTTGGCGACTGTCGCGCCGACCTCGTCGATGATGACCGATTGGCGGGTGCCGACCTTGCCCTTGAGGCGACGCGACGAGGTCGCCTGCTGGCGCTGCATCAGGCGGTGCCAGCGCGCCTCCTTCACGTCATCCGGCACCCCCGCCGCAAGGTCATTGGCGACCGCGCCGGCGACCGGCTCGTAGCGGAAGCAGCCGACGCGATCGAGCTCGGCCTCATCGAGCCAGTCGAGCAGCATTTCGAAATCGGCATCGGTCTCGCCGGGAAAGCCGACGATGAAAGTCGAGCGGATGGTGAGCTCAGGACAGATCTCCCGCCAGCGGCGAATGCGCGCCAGGGTCTGCTCCTGCGCCGCCGGCCGTTTCATGCGCCGCAGCACGTCCGGGCTGGCGTGCTGGAACGGCACGTCGAGATAGGGCAGTACCTTGCCGTCCGCCATCAGCGCGATGACCTCGTCGACGTGCGGGTAGGGATAGACGTAGTGCAGCCGCACCCAGACGCCGAGCTCGCCGAGCGCGCGGGCGAGATCGAGAAATTTCGCCCGCAGCTCGCGGCCCTTCCACTCGCTCGCGGCGTACCTGATGTCGACGCCGTAGGCCGAGGTGTCCTGCGAGATGACCAGCAGCTCCTTCACCCCGGCGGCGACCAGCCGCTCGGCTTCGCGCAAAACGTCGGCGGCCGGGCGCGAGACCAGGTCGCCGCGCAGCTTCGGGATGATGCAGAAGGTGCAGCGGTTGTTGCAGCCTTCGGAAATCTTGAGATACGCGTAGTGGCGGGGCGTGAGCTTGATGCCCTCGGGCGGAACCAGGTCGAGGAACGGGTCGTGCCGCGGCGGCACCGCTCGATGCACCGCCTCGACCACGCTCTCGTATTGCTGCGGGCCGGTGACCGCCAGCACTTTCGGATAGGCCTTGGTGATCTTCTCCGGCTCGGCGCCCATGCAGCCGGTCACGATCACCTTGCCGTTCGCCTTGAGCGCGTCGCCGATGGCGGCGAGCGATTCCGCCTGCGCGCTGTCCAGAAAGCCGCAGGTGTTGACGATCACCACGTCGGCGCCTTCGTGCTGACGCGTGAGCTCGTAGCCCTCCGCGCGCAGCCGGGTGACAATGCGCTCGGAATCGACCAACGCCTTCGGGCAGCCGAGCGAGACGAAGCTCACCTTCGGCGCCCGCAGGTCGGCAATGGACGGGGTTTCGGTCGGCATAGGGATGAGGGGCTACCCGAGGCCAGCAGCCGGGGCAAGGCCCCGCGCAGGTCGGGTTCCGCGCCGAACCCGGCGACGGGGTCTAATGGCCGCCGACCGCGGCCCCCAACGTCGAGCAGATGAGCATCCCGACGAACGTCACCGCCAGCACCGGCCAAACCGCGGCAACCGCGGCGGCCCCCCGTTCGATCCGCGTCGTGGCAAAGTGGGACGCGAAAGTCTCGGCAATTCGTACATTCATGATGCCGAAGCGCAAGAGCGCAAAGAGTCCGAGCGCCGCGCACGACCCGATCGCCACCAAGTTGACCGCATGGAAAAACGGATCGGCGTTGGTTCTGTTGATCTGGAAGGACAGCGCCAGGCCGATCCCCCAGGCGGCCAGCCGCAAAGCATAGTTCAGATAGTCGAAGACCGGCTTTTCCTGATCGATGATTTCCTTGATCGTTGCCATCGTTGGCGGCTCCATGTTGCTGCGCCCGGACGGGCGTATGGAACGTGTGAACAGGGTAGGGCGGATGCCGGCGGCCCCTGTCGCTCCGTGTTCGAGCGTTCGCGTTAGGTGAATACCGGCAAGCCGCAACGGGCGCAATTTCCTCCGCCACAATAACCGGAGCTTGACCAACCGCCGCAGCGCTGCATTGCCGTCGTCACGATTCGAAGGCAAACTCGCCAGACATCCCATGAGCACAGGAGGAAGTGATGAGGTGCTTTGTCTTCGCGTTGGCGTTGCTCGGTGCGGCGGCCACGGCCGCGTCCGCGCAAGACGCAATTCCCGATCTCAAGGGCACCTGGACGGGAAAGGGCAAATCGATCGTGTTCGGCACCCATCCCCATCATCCTGGTGGCCAAGCCGCGACCGATCCGCCGCGCGTGCGCGACATCGAGGCAACGCACACTGTGGAGGGCCAAGAGGGCCGGGTCGCCTGGGGGCGCTCGTCATCGGCGGTCGCCGACACCAAAGAGCCGTTTGCCTGGGCGATTGCGAGCGACAACCGGACGATCGTCGGCGCCGACATGGACGGCTATTTCCGCATCACCCTGATTTCGCCCGACCGCATGGAGAAGTGCTACGCCCACAACGGCGTGAGCCCGACCCGCTCGATCGTCGCGACCTGCTACATGATGGATCGGAAGCGGTAAGGTTGTCGCCGCTGCCGACGGAACCGCTTTGATCCGGCGCGACAGGGCTGCCGAACGCCCGGGAGCACCGGCTCAACTTCCTGTGTAGCGTACCGCTCTAAGTGATTGATTATTCATGCGAGAGGCAGCGCGGCAACCTTGGTCATCCCTGATCCGTTTGCTCGTTCCGGGCAGCCCGCCCGATTGGCGCGGCGCGAACCTTTTGCGCAAGCCGGGCGACCAAAGACCAAGAGCCCAAGAAGGGCCGCAGCGGAGGAACCGCCATGTTCTGGAAATTCATCGACGCCGTTGCCGCGATCGCCATGGCGATCGCGGTGCTCAATTAGGCCTCACCGGGCATGGCCGACGTCGTCGAATAGCTCCGTTTCAAGACCATCATCGCACTCGGCAAGCGCAAGGAACCACTTGGTCGCGCAGGGCCATGGCAGCCCATTTTTGGCGGGGCCGCCGTACGCGTTGACGACGCGATGCGCGACGCAATAAATCCCCATCCTGAAGGCGAACGCGTCGCAAGCGGCCGCGCCGGTGCGTTTGCGTCAACCGGACGTGAAGGAAAAATCGCGTGGTATCAAACTGTTGGAAGGGTGGCCGAGTGGTTTAAGGCAGCGGTCTTGAAAAGGGTTGCTTGCCGTTTTGTTCTGTGCTGCCAGGTGTCAAAGCGTCCATTTTTATCGGGCTTTCGCGCATTCACCGTCGGCCTCTGCTCCCCCTAATATTGCCCTGTGTTTGCACGTCCGGTGCCAATTCCGGTGCCAATTTTGGCCGCGGCTCGGCGCGTGCCTGTTGCCCAACGGCCTGGCCGCGCGCAC